>NZ_JAMYBV010000027.1:0-63528 GCF_024126635.1 Pseudomonas sp. VA159-2
ATTGCCCGTGAGGCTTGACCATATAACACCCAAGCAATTTGCTTACGCAGATTGTGGTGGTGAAGACGAAAGACCCGAAGATTCGTAAGGCCACAAATTCACATATCCGAATTGGCTGGGAGTGCTGCAAGGCATTCACGGCAACCGAATTTCTTGACGACCATAGAGCATTGGAACCACCTGATCCCATCCCGAACTCAGTAGTGAAACGATGCATCGCCGATGGTAGTGTGGGGCTTCCCCATGTGAGAGTAGGTCATCGTCAAGATTCATTTCGCAAAACCCCTATCTGCGTGAGCAGGTAGGGGTTTTGTCTTTGTGGCGCAAAAACCCCAGGCAGGTGCGGTCCTTGTAGGAGCGGCCTTGTGTCGCGATCGGGCGCGCAGCGGCCGTAATCCAGGTGACGCGATTGTCCTGGAGGACCGAGGCTGCAGGTTTTGCGGCCGCTGCGCGCCCGATCGCGACACAAGGCCGCTCCTACAGGGGGCGTGGCAGGGCCCGGGCCAGGCAGACCGCGTCGCTTGGTTCGCCAGCAAGGCTGGCTCCTACAGGCCGCAGGCGAACACCGGCGCAAAGCGGCGCCGGCGATCTTGGCATGAAGGCTGCGATCCTGGGTCTGCTGCGCAGCCCTTTCGCGACACAAGGCCGCTCCTACAGGGGCCGCTCGCCGCCGTTGCCGGACCCTTTTCCTATGCAAGCCAACAGCCCATAGCTATCATGCCAGCCTTATTCAAAGTCGAGACTGGCATGCTGAAGTTGTTGAATCTCCTCAAGGATGGCCGGTTCCATTCCGGAGAAGCCCTGGGGGCCGCCCTTGGGGTGAGCCGCAGCGCCGTTTGGAAGCAGCTGCAGCACCTCGAAAGCGAACTGAACCTGACCATCCACAAGGTCCGCGGCCGCGGCTATCAGCTGGCAGCGCCGTTGAACCTGCTCGAGTCGCAGGCGATCGCTGGCTTCGCCGAGGTTGAGCAGTGGCCGCTATTCATCCACGAGACCATCGACTCCACTAATGCCGAAGGGCTAAGGCTTGCCGCAGCTGGGCAAGTTGCCCCGTTCCTGGTGTTGGCCGAGCGACAAAGCGCCGGTCGCGGCCGGCGTGGGCGGCATTGGGTCAGTCCGTTCGCTGAAAACCTCTATTACAGCCTGGTCCTGCGCGTTGACGGCGGTATGCGTCAACTGGAAGGGTTGAGCCTGGTGGTGGGGTTGGCGGTGATGCGCACATTGCAGGCGTTCGGTCTCAAGGATGTCGGCCTGAAATGGCCAAACGACGTCCTGGTCAAAGGGCGGAAGATCACCGGAATCCTGCTCGAGTTAGTCGGCGACCCTGCTGATGTCTGCCACGTTGTGCTGGGGATCGGCATCAATGTGAATATGCAGGCCAGTGAAGGCATCGATCAACAATGGACCTCGATGCGCGCCGAGTCGGGCCAGCTCGTCGACCGCAACCGCTTGGTGGCTTTGCTCAGCCAGCAGTTGCAGCGTGAACTGGCCCGTCATCGGCGTTACGGGTTTGCCGCGTTCCAGGAGGAGTGGGAGCAGGCCCATTTGTGGCAAGGGCGCAAGGTGTCGCTGGTCGCCGGGACTACCCGTATCGATGGGGTGGCACGGGGCGTGGATGGCCAGGGCGGTTTGCGTCTTGAGGTCGACGGCGTGGAAAAGAGCTTCAGCGGTGGCGAGCTCAGCCTGAGGTTGCGTGATGATTCTTGAGCTCGATTGTGGGAACAGCTTTATAAAGTGGCGTGTGATCCACACTGCCGATGCCGCCATCACCGGGGGGGGGATTGTCGACTCGGACCAGGCGTTGCTGGCAGCGGTTGCGGGGCTCGGCGACTTGCCTCTGGTCGGTAGCCGAATGGTCAGTGTGCGCAGCGAGGAAGAAACCTCGGCATTATGTGCGTTGATCAAGGATCGCTTTGCGGTCGCCGTGAGCGTTGCCCAGCCGGTTCAGGAAATGGCCGGCGTTCGCAATGGTTATGACGACTACCAGCGCCTGGGCATGGACCGCTGGCTGGGAGCGCTGGGCGCTTTTCACCTGGCCAAGGGTGCCTGTCTGGTCATCGATTTTGGTACAGCGGCCAAGGCGGACTTTGTCGCGGCCGATGGCGAGCACCTGGGCGGCTATATATGTCCGGGTATGCCGTTGATGCGCAGCCAGTTGCGCACCCATACCCGGCGCATTCGTTATGACGATGCTTCTGCCGAGCGGGCGTTGAGCAGCCTCGCCCCGGGGCGCTCTACCGTTGAGGCGGTCGAGCGGGGTTGCGTGTTGATGCTGCAAAGCTTTGCCCGTGCGCAGATCGAACAGGCCAGGGCCCTGTGGGGCGATGACTTCACGGTGTTCCTCACTGGCGGTGATGCGCCCCTGGTGCGCGAGGCCGCTCCGCAGGCACGCATCGTCCCGGACCTGGTATTCGTTGGCCTGGCCATGGCCTGCCCATTGAACTGAGGTGCCTATGCGCTGGTTGTTTCTTCTATTGATCGTGCTGAACGTCTTCTATTACGTCTGGCACCAGCAGGAAGCGCCCCTCAAGGTGAAGGAAGTCGCGCCGCTGTCGCTGTACAAGGGTAGCCAGCAGGAAATTCGCCTGCTGCGCGAAACCGGGGTCTCGGCGCCGGCCAGGCGCCGTGACGAATGCCTGGTGGTCGGCGGCCTGACGCAACGTGAACAGCTCGAGGCGTTGCGTCAGCGCCTGTTGAGTCTTGATATCGCAGCGGTGGCGGTCGCGGGGCAGCTGCCGGGGGCCGATGGTTTCTGGCTCAAGGTAGCCCCTGAAAGCGAGCGTTTGCTGGACCCAGCAGTGCTCTCGACTCTTTCCAAGGATTTCAAAGACTTAAAACACAAAATTATTTTCTGCGAAGGTATTGCAACTGCTGAATAGCTTGATAGAATGGCGCCCGCTTCACAGGGAACACCACTGAGGTGGTTGAGCTGGAAGCGGTGTCAAAGCAGCTAAGTTTCAGATTTGATTGAAAAAATTTGAAAAAGCGCTTGACACTAGGACGGCAGACAAATAGAATGCCGGCCACATCTGGAGGGATTCCCGAGCGGTCAAAGGGGACGGACTGTAAATCCGTTGCGAGAGCTTCGAAGGTTCGAATCCTTCTCCCTCCACCAGTTTTAGCGAGAGCCGCAAGCTCCGCGGGTATAGTTTAGTGGTAGAACCTCAGCCTTCCAAGCTGATGATGCGGGTTCGATTCCCGCTACCCGCTCCAAGTTTTGCAGGGTTTTGCACAAAGTGTTTCGCTCTTGTAGCTCAGTTGGTAGAGCACACCCTTGGTAAGGGTGAGGTCAGCGGTTCAAGTCCGCTCAAGAGCTCCATATAGACAAAGGCAGATATGAAAATATCTGCCTTTGTTTTATCAGCGGTAAGTCTATTTCTTCTGCGGAGGATGTATCGATGGCTAAGGAAAAGTTTGATCGTTCCCTACCTCACGTTAACGTCGGCACCATCGGCCACGTTGACCACGGTAAGACCACTCTGACTGCAGCGCTGACCCGCGTCTGCTCCGAAGTTTTCGGTTCGGCCGTCGTTGAGTTCGACAAGATCGACTCGGCTCCGGAAGAAAAAGCGCGCGGTATCACCATCAACACCGCTCACGTCGAGTACAACTCGAACATTCGTCACTACGCTCACGTTGACTGCCCAGGTCACGCTGACTACGTGAAGAACATGATCACCGGTGCTGCCCAGATGGACGGCGCGATCCTGGTTTGCTCGGCCGCCGATGGTCCGATGCCACAAACCCGTGAGCACATCCTGCTGTCCCGTCAGGTTGGCGTTCCGTACATCGTGGTCTTCCTGAACAAGGCTGACCTGGTAGACGACGCTGAGCTGCTGGAACTGGTCGAGATGGAAGTTCGCGACCTGCTGTCCACCTACGACTTCCCGGGCGACGACACCCCGATCATCATCGGTTCGGCTCGTATGGCCCTGGAAGGCAAAGACGACAACGAAATGGGTACCAGCGCTGTCAAGAAGCTGGTTGAAACTCTGGATGCCTACATCCCTGAGCCAGTTCGTGCCATCGACCAGCCGTTCCTGATGCCGATCGAAGACGTATTCTCGATCTCGGGTCGTGGTACCGTTGTTACCGGCCGTATCGAGCGTGGTATCGTCCGCGTTCAGGATCCGCTGGAAATCGTTGGTCTGCGTGACACCACCACCACTACCTGCACCGGCGTTGAGATGTTCCGCAAGCTGCTGGACGAAGGTCGTGCTGGCGAGAACTGCGGCGTCCTGCTGCGTGGTACCAAGCGTGACGACGTCGAGCGTGGCCAGGTTCTGGTCAAGCCAGGTTCGGTCAAGCCGCACACTAAGTTCACCGCAGAAGTCTACGTCCTGTCGAAGGAAGAAGGCGGTCGTCACACTCCGTTCTTCAAAGGCTACCGTCCTCAGTTCTACTTCCGCACCACTGACGTGACCGGTAACTGCGAACTGCCGGAAGGCGTTGAAATGGTAATGCCAGGTGACAACATTCAGATGACTGTCACCCTGATCAAGACCATCGCGATGGAAGACGGTCTGCGCTTCGCTATCCGTGAAGGCGGTCGTACCGTCGGCGCCGGCGTCGTAGCAAAAATTATTGAATAAGTAGTTGATTTAAATGACCGGGCCGGTATAATGGCCGGCCTGGTACAGTGTTAAAGGTCAGTAGCTCAATTGGCAGAGCGACGGTCTCCAAAACCGTAGGTTGGGGGTTCGATTCCCTCCTGACCTGCCATTCACCTCGGTGTGATTGGCTTTCTTCTCACAGGATCCTCCTCGATGACTCCCAAAACTGAAGCCCAAGAATCGCGTTTTGATCTGTTCAAGTGGCTCGCTGTTGTCGCATTGGTAGTCGTTGGTGTTGTGGGTAATCAATATTACTCCGCCTCTCCGATCCTGTATCGCGTACTCGTCCTGCTTGCTTTGGCTGCTGTCGCTGGCTTCGTTGCCTTGCAGACCGCCAAGGGTAAGTCGTTCTTTGCGCTGGCGAAGGAAGCTCGTGCCGAGATTCGTAAAGTCGTGTGGCCAACCCGCCAAGAAACCACGCAGACCACGCTGATTGTCGTGGCTGTTGTTCTGGTCATGGCGCTGCTGCTGTGGGGTCTTGATTCCCTGCTCGGCTGGTTGGTCTCCTTGATCGTTGGCTAAGGGTGTCTCGTGGCTAAGCGTTGGTATGTTGTTCATGCTTACTCGGGTTACGAGAAGCATGTCATGCGCTCCCTGATCGAGCGTGTCAAGCTGGCTGGCATGGAAGACGAATTCGGCGAGATCCTGGTCCCGACCGAAGAAGTTGTCGAAATGCGCAACGGCCAGAAGCGCAAGAGCGAGCGCAAATTCTTCCCGGGCTATGTATTGGTCCAGATGGAAATGAACGAAGGGACTTGGCACCTCGTCAAGGACACCCCTCGGGTCATGGGTTTCATTGGTGGTACCGCAGACAAGCCTGCGCCGATCACCGATAAAGAGGCCGAGGCCATCCTGCGTCGCGTTGCCGACGGCAGTGACAAGCCGAAGCCGAAGACGCTGTTCGAGCCGGGTGAAGTGGTGCGCGTCATTGACGGTCCCTTCGCTGATTTCAACGGTAGCGTCGAAGAAGTTAACTACGAGAAGAGCCGCCTGCAGGTTGCAGTGCTCATTTTCGGTCGCTCCACCCCGGTGGAGCTCGAGTTCAGCCAGGTCGAGAAGGTCTAGCAGAACGAAGCATCCCATACCCCGCAGCCCTATGTGCTGCGGGGTTTTGTCGTCACTGGGATAAAACGCAAGTCATACGGGGAGCCATCTGGCGCTTGTACCCGATTTTGGAGTAGCTCATGGCTAAGAAGATTCAGGCTTACATCAAGCTGCAAGTAAAGGCCGGCCAGGCCAACCCAAGCCCACCCGTTGGTCCAGCACTGGGTCAACACGGTGTGAACATCATGGAGTTCTGCAAGGCCTTCAACGCCCGTACTCAGGGTCAAGAGCCAGGTCTGCCGACTCCAGTGATCATCACTGTCTACAGCGACCGTAGCTTCACCTTCGAGACCAAGAGCACTCCTGCCTCGGTTCTGCTGAAGAAAGCTGCTGGCCTGACCAGCGGTTCGGCTCGCCCGAACACCGTCAAGGTCGGTACCGTTACCCGTGCTCAGCTGGAAGAGATCGCCAAGGCCAAACAGGCCGATCTGACTGCCGCTGACCTGGATGCTGCTGTGCGCACCATCGCCGGCTCTGCCCGTAGCATGGGCCTGAACGTGGAGGGTGTGTAATGGCTAAGCTGACCAAGCGCCAAAAGGCTATCGCCGAGAAAATCGAAGCAGGCAAGGCCTACAACTTCGAAGAAGCAGCAACCCTGCTGGCTTCGCTGCCGGCGGCCAAGTTCGTAGAATCCTACGACATCGCCGTCAACCTCGGTGTTGATCCGCGTAAATCCGACCAGGTCGTTCGTAGCGCTACCGTGCTGCCACACGGCACTGGCAAGACCGTCCGCGTTGCCGTCTTCACCCAGGGCCCAGCTGCTGAAGCTGCTCTGGCTGCCGGCGCCGACCGCGTAGGTATGGACGATCTGGCTGCCGAAATGAAAGGCGGCGACCTGAACTATGACGTCGTCATCGCATCGCCTGATGCCATGCGCGTTGTCGGTCAGCTGGGTCAGGTCCTGGGCCCGCGCGGCCTGATGCCTAACCCGAAAGTAGGTACCGTGACCCCAGACGTAGCCACTGCCGTGAAAAACGCCAAGGCTGGTCAGGTTCGCTACCGTACCGACAAGAACGGTATCATCCATACCTCCGTTGGCAAGATCGGCTTCGAAGCTGGCAAGCTGAAGGAAAACGTTGAAGCCTTGATCGCTGATCTGAAGCGTATCAAGCCAGCTTCCTCGAAAGGTATCTACGTCAAGCGCGTTACCCTGAGCACCACCATGGGCCCAGGTCTGATCATCGATCAGAGCTCGCTGAACGTGTAATGCTCGGCCGCTGCGACCTGGTCGCGGCGGCTTACTAAATTGGGGTCCCTGCCTGGCGGGGGCTATCCAAGACCGTAGGCGGCGCAAGCCTTAAACCACAAGCCTACGCAGATGGTGCTCCCGATTCGTTTACGAATCAGACACCAAAACGACATCCGGCCTCGGCCAGATGAAACGGTAGAAACCAGGAGTAAACCCGTGGCAATTAAACTCGAAGACAAGAAGGCCATCGTCGCTGAAGTCAACGAGGCTGCCAAAGTCGCTCTGTCCGCTGTCGTGGCCGATGCCCGTGGTGTGACTGTAGGCGCAATGACCGGACTCCGTAAAGAGGCCCGCGAAGCTGGCGTATACGTGCGTGTCGTACGTAACACCCTGCTCAAGCGCGCTGTTGAAGGCACCGAGTACTCGATCCTCAACGACGCGTTCAAAGGCCCGACCCTGATTGCTTTCTCCAACGAACACCCGGGCGCTGCTGCTCGTCTGTTCAAAGAGTTCGCCAAGGGTCAGGACAAGTTCGAGATCAAGGCAGCTGCGTTCGACGGCAAGTTCCTTGCCGCTAACCAGATCGACGTGCTGGCAACCCTGCCAACTCGCGACGAGGCTATCGCACAGCTGATGAGCGTGATCCAAGGTGCAACCAGCAAGCTGGCTCGTACCCTGGCTGCTCTGCGCGACCAGAAAGAAGCTGCTGCTGCCTAAGGCCCGCGCAACTCTTTCAAAATCATACGTTTAATTTGATGGCTGCGTAGGCTGTCACCCCAATACAGGATTTAAGTCATGTCTCTGACTAACGAGCAAATCATCGAAGCGATCGGCCAGAAAACCGTTCTGGAAATTGTTGAACTGATCAAAGCGATGGAAGAAACCTTCGGCGTTACCGCTGCTGCCGCTGTTGCCGCTGGCCCAGCTGCTGGCGCTGCTGCCGCTGCCGAAGAGCAGACCGAGTTCAACGTCGTTCTGACCGAAGCTGGCGACAAGAAAGTCAACGTGATCAAGGCCGTTCGTGAACTGACCGGTCTGGGCCTGAAAGAAGCCAAAGAGAAAGTCGACGGCGCTCCTCAGGTTATCGCTGAAGGCGTTTCGAAAGAAGCCGCTGAAGACGCGAAGAAGAAGCTGGAAGAAGCTGGCGCTAAAGTCGAGCTGAAGTAATTTCGACTTTGCGACAACAGTCCGAGCGTTGAGCGAAGGGCTGATGGCTGGTGGCTTATGCCACCGGCCTTTTTCCGTTATTGGTGGCCGATCAGGTCGGCCCCGATAACGAGCTGCAAGACACCCAAGAGGGTGGCGCAAACCAAGGGGTTTGCACGATTTTCGGCTGCTCCCGCCGGGAGATGCCAAACAAGCAGGTGACCAAGCTGGGGAATGCTGATGGCTTACTCATACACTGAGAAAAAACGTATCCGCAAGGACTTTAGCAAGTTGCCGGACGTCATGGATGTGCCTTACCTCCTGGCCATCCAGCTGGATTCGTATCGCGAATTCCTGCAGGCGGGAGCATCCAAGGACCAGTTCCGCGACGTCGGCCTGCATGCGGCCTTCAAATCGGTATTCCCGATCATCAGCTACTCCGGCAATGCTGCCCTGGAGTACGTCGGCTATCGCCTGGGCGAGCCGGCGTTCGATGTGAAGGAATGTGTCCTGCGTGGTGTGACCTTCGCGGTCCCGCTGCGTGTGAAGGTGCGCCTGATCATCTTCGACAAGGAATCGTCGAACAAAGCGATCAAGGACATCAAAGAGCAAGAAGTCTACATGGGTGAAATCCCCCTGATGACTGAGAACGGTACCTTCGTTATCAACGGTACCGAGCGTGTGATCGTGTCTCAGCTGCACCGCTCGCCGGGTGTGTTCTTCGACCACGACCGTGGCAAGACCCACAGCTCGGGCAAGCTGCTGTACTCCGCTCGCATCATCCCTTACCGCGGTTCCTGGCTGGACTTCGAGTTCGACCCGAAGGACTGCGTGTTCGTGCGTATCGACCGTCGCCGCAAGCTGCCGGCCTCGGTACTGCTGCGCGCGCTGGGCTACAGCACCGAAGAGGTGTTGAACACCTTCTACACCACCAACGTCTTCCACATCTCCGGCGAGAAACTGAGCCTGGAGCTGGTGCCGCAGCGTCTGCGTGGTGAAGTCGCGGTCATGGACATCCATGACGGCAGCGGCAAGGTCATCGTCGAGCAGGGCCGCCGTATTACCGCGCGCCACATCAACCAGCTGGAAAAGGCTGGCGTGAAAGAACTCGACGTGCCGATGGAGTACGTGCTGGGCCGTACCACCGCCAAGGCCATCGTGCATCCGGCCACCGGCGAGATCCTGGCCGAGTGCAACACCGAGCTGACCACCGATCTGCTGATCAAGATCGCCAAGGCTCAGGTCGTGCGCATCGAGACCCTGTACACCAACGACATCGACTGCGGTCCGTTCATCTCGGATACCCTGAAGATCGACACCACCAGCAATCAGCTGGAAGCTTTGGTCGAGATCTACCGCATGATGCGTCCAGGCGAGCCGCCAACCAAGGACGCCGCCGAGACCCTGTTCAACAACCTGTTCTTCAGCGCCGAGCGTTACGACCTGTCCGCCGTTGGCCGCATGAAGTTCAACCGTCGTATCGGTCGTACCGAGATCGAAGGTTCGGGCGTGCTGAGCAAGGAAGACATCGTCGAGGTCCTCAAGACCCTGGTCGATATCCGTAACGGCAAAGGCATCGTCGACGACATCGACCACCTGGGTAACCGTCGCGTGCGTTGCGTCGGCGAGATGGCCGAGAACCAGTTCCGTGTTGGCCTGGTGCGTGTAGAGCGCGCGGTCAAGGAACGTCTGTCGATGGCCGAAAGCGAAGGCCTGATGCCGCAGGACCTGATCAACGCCAAGCCGGTTGCGGCCGCGGTGAAAGAGTTCTTCGGTTCCAGCCAGCTCTCGCAGTTCATGGACCAGAACAACCCGCTCTCCGAGATCACCCACAAGCGCCGTGTCTCTGCACTCGGCCCTGGCGGTCTGACCCGTGAGCGCGCAGGCTTCGAAGTCCGTGACGTACACCCGACCCACTATGGCCGTGTGTGCCCGATCGAGACCCCTGAAGGTCCGAACATCGGTCTGATCAACTCCCTGGCTGCCTATGCCCGCACCAACCAGTACGGCTTCCTGGAAAGCCCGTACCGCGTGGTGAAGGAAGGCGTGGTCAGCGACGACATCGTGTTCCTGTCCGCCATCGAAGAGGCCGATCACGTGATCGCCCAGGCCTCGGCCGCGATGAACGACAAGAAGCAGCTGATCGACGAGCTGGTAGCTGTTCGTCACCTGAACGAATTCACCGTCAAGGCGCCGGAAGACGTCACCCTGATGGACGTTTCGCCGAAGCAGGTTGTTTCCGTCGCTGCCTCGCTGATCCCGTTCCTCGAGCACGACGACGCCAACCGTGCATTGATGGGTTCGAACATGCAGCGTCAGGCTGTACCGACCCTGCGCGCCGACAAGCCGCTGGTAGGTACCGGCATGGAGCGCAACGTTGCCCGTGACTCCGGTGTCTGCGTGGTTGCTCGCCGTGGCGGTGTGATCGATTCGGTCGACGCTAGCCGTATCGTCGTTCGCGTCAATGACGACGAAGTCGAGACCGGCGAAGCCGGTGTGGACATCTACAACCTGACCAAGTACACCCGTTCCAACCAGAACACCTGCATCAACCAGCGTCCGCTGGTGAGCAAGGGTGACAAGGTTCAGCGTAGCGACATCATGGCCGACGGCCCGTCCACCGACATGGGTGAACTGGCGCTGGGTCAGAACATGCGCATCGCGTTCATGGCGTGGAACGGCTTCAACTTCGAAGACTCCATCTGCCTGTCCGAGCGTGTGGTTCAGGAAGACCGCTTCACCACGATCCACATCCAGGAACTGACCTGTGTGGCCCGTGACACCAAGCTTGGCCCAGAGGAAATCACCGCGGACATCCCGAACGTCGGTGAAGCTGCGCTGAACAAGCTGGACGAAGCCGGTATCGTCTACGTGGGTGCCGAAGTTGGCGCTGGCGACATTCTGGTCGGCAAGGTCACGCCAAAAGGCGAAACCCAGCTGACCCCAGAAGAAAAACTGCTGCGCGCGATCTTCGGTGAGAAGGCCAGCGACGTTAAGGACACCTCCCTGCGCGTGCCGACCGGCACCAAGGGTACCGTCATCGACGTACAGGTCTTCACCCGTGATGGCGTCGAGCGCGACAGCCGCGCCCTGGCCATCGAGAAGATGCAGCTGGATGAGATCCGCAAGGACCTCAACGAAGAGTTCCGCATCGTCGAAGGCGCAACCTTCGAACGTCTGCGTTCTGCCCTGAACGGCCAGGTGGTCGACGGTGGCGCGGGCCTGAAGAAAGGCACCGTGATCACTGACGAAGTGCTGGACGGTCTGGAGCACGGCCAGTGGTTCAAGCTGCGCATGGCCGAAGATGCACTGAACGAGCAGCTGGAAAAGGCTCAGCAGTACATCGTCGACCGTCGCCGTCTGCTGGACGACAAGTTCGAAGACAAGAAGCGCAAGCTGCAGCAGGGCGATGACCTGGCTCCAGGCGTACTGAAGATCGTCAAGGTCTACCTGGCAATCCGCCGTCGCATCCAGCCGGGTGACAAGATGGCCGGTCGTCACGGTAACAAGGGTGTCGTCTCGGTGATCATGCCGGTCGAAGACATGCCGCACGACGCCAACGGTACTCCGGTCGACGTCGTACTGAACCCGCTGGGCGTACCTTCGCGTATGAACGTCGGCCAGATCCTCGAAACCCACCTGGGCCTCGCGGCCAAGGGCCTGGGCGAGAAGATCGATCGGATGATCGAAGAGCAGCGCAAAGCCGCTGAACTGCGCACCTTCCTCACCGAGATCTACAACGAGATCGGTGGTCGTCAGGAGAACCTGGAAGAGTTCACCGACGAAGAGATCATCGCCCTGGCGAACAACCTGAAGAAAGGCGTGCCGATGGCCACCCCAGTCTTCGACGGTGCCAAGGAGCGTGAGATCAAGGCCATGCTGAAACTGGCAGACCTGCCAGAAAGCGGCCAGATGGTGCTGTTCGACGGCCGTACCGGCAACAAGTTCGAGCGTCCTGTGACCGTTGGTTACATGTACATGCTCAAGCTGAACCACTTGGTGGACGACAAGATGCACGCGCGTTCCACTGGTTCCTACAGCCTGGTTACCCAGCAGCCGCTGGGTGGTAAGGCGCAGTTCGGTGGTCAGCGTTTCGGGGAGATGGAAGTGTGGGCGCTGGAAGCATACGGCGCGGCATACACCCTGCAAGAAATGCTCACAGTGAAGTCGGACGACGTGAACGGCCGTACCAAGATGTACAAGAACATCGTGGATGGCGATCACCGTATGGAGCCGGGCATGCCCGAGTCCTTCAACGTGTTGATCAAAGAGATCCGTTCGCTCGGTATCGATATCGATCTGGAAACCGAATAACACGTGACGCGAAGGGGAGTGGGGCAGGTAATGCCCGCTCCCTGCTCCGCCAGGAGGAAAGGCCTTGAAAGACCTACTGAATTTGCTGAAAAACCAGGGTCAAGTCGAAGAGTTCGACGCCATCCGCATCGGTCTGGCGTCGCCTGAAATGATCCGTTCGTGGTCGTTCGGTGAAGTCAAAAAGCCGGAAACCATCAACTACCGTACGTTCAAGCCTGAGCGCGACGGCCTGTTCTGCGCCAAGATCTTTGGCCCAGTCAAGGACTACGAGTGCCTGTGCGGCAAGTACAAGCGCCTCAAGCACCGCGGTGTGATCTGCGAGAAGTGCGGCGTTGAGGTTGCCCTGGCCAAGGTTCGTCGTGAGCGCATGGCGCACATCGAGCTGGCCTCGCCGGTTGCCCACATCTGGTTCCTGAAGTCGCTGCCGTCCCGTATCGGCCTGCTGATGGACATGACCCTGCGTGATATCGAACGCGTGCTCTACTTCGAGAGCTACGTCGTGATCGACCCGGGCATGACCACCCTCGAGAAGGGCCAGCTGCTGAACGACGAGCAGTACTTCGAAGCGCTGGAAGAGTTCGGTGACGACTTCGACGCCCGCATGGGTGCCGAGGCTGTCCGCGAGCTGCTGCACGCTATCGACCTGGAGCACGAGATCGGTCGCCTGCGCGAAGAGATTCCGCAGACCAACTCGGAAACCAAGATCAAGAAGCTGTCCAAGCGCCTGAAGCTGATGGAAGCTTTCCAGGGCTCGGGCAACCTGCCTGAGTGGATGGTCCTGACCGTCCTGCCAGTACTGCCGCCGGACCTGCGTCCGCTGGTTCCGCTGGATGGCGGCCGCTTCGCGACCTCCGACCTGAACGACCTCTATCGTCGGGTGATCAACCGTAACAACCGTCTGAAGCGCCTGCTCGATCTGTCGGCGCCGGACATCATCGTGCGCAACGAAAAGCGCATGCTGCAGGAAGCGGTCGACGCCCTGCTCGACAACGGCCGTCGCGGTCGCGCCATCACGGGTTCGAACAAGCGTCCGCTGAAGTCGCTGGCCGACATGATCAAAGGCAAGCAAGGTCGCTTCCGTCAGAACTTGCTCGGTAAGCGCGTGGACTACTCCGGCCGTTCGGTAATTACCGTTGGTCCGACCCTGCGTCTGCACCAGTGCGGCCTGCCGAAGAAGATGGCCCTCGAGCTGTTCAAGCCGTTCATTTTCGGCAAGCTGGAAATGCGTGGTCTGGCGACCACCATCAAGGCGGCCAAGAAGATGGTCGAGCGCGAGCTGCCGGAGGTGTGGGACGTCCTCGCCGAGGTGATCCGCGAACACCCCGTCCTGCTCAACCGTGCGCCAACCCTGCACCGTCTGGGTATCCAGGCCTTTGAACCGGTTCTGATCGAAGGTAAGGCTATCCAGCTGCACCCGCTGGTCTGTGCCGCGTACAACGCCGACTTCGACGGTGACCAGATGGCCGTTCACGTGCCGCTGACGCTGGAAGCCCAGCTCGAAGCGCGCGCGCTGATGATGTCGACCAACAACATCCTGTCGCCAGCCAACGGTGAACCAATCATCGTTCCGTCGCAGGACGTGGTACTGGGTCTGTACTACATGACCCGTGAAGCCATCAACGCCAAGGGCGAAGGTCGCGTATTCGCCGACCTGCAGGAAGTCGACCGCGTATTCCGCGCCGGCGAAGCCGCCCTGCACGCGAAAATCAAGGTTCGTATCAACGAGACCGTGAAAGAGCGTGACGGGACCATCAACAAGAACACCCGCATCGTCGACACCACTGTCGGCCGTGCGCTGCTGTTCCAGGTTGTGCCGGCAGGCCTGCCGTTCGACGTCGTCAACCAGTCGATGAAGAAGAAGGCGATCTCCAAGCTGATCAACCAGTGCTACCGCGTGGTGGGTCTGAAAGAGACCGTTATCTTCGCTGACCAGCTGATGTACACCGGTTTCGCCTACTCGACCATTTCCGGTGTTTCCATCGGTGTGAACGACTTCGTCATCCCCGATGAGAAGGCGCGCATCATCGGTAACGCCACCGATGAAGTGAAGGAAATCGAGAGCCAGTACGCCTCCGGCCTGGTAACCCAGGGCGAGAAGTACAACAAGGTCATCGACTTGTGGTCCAAGGCGAACGACGAAGTGTCCAAGGCGATGATGGCCAACCTCTCGAAAGAGAAGGTCGTCGACCGCGAGGGCAAGGAAGTCGAGCAAGAGTCCTTCAACTCGATGTACATGATGGCTGACTCCGGTGCGCGTGGTTCCGCGGCTCAGATCCGTCAGCTGGCCGGTATGCGTGGCCTGATGGCCAAGCCGGACGGCTCGATCATCGAGACGCCGATCACCGCGAACTTCCGTGAAGGTCTGAGCGTACTGCAGTACTTCATCTCGACCCACGGTGCTCGTAAGGGTCTGGCGGATACCGCACTGAAGACCGCGAACTCCGGTTACCTGACCCGTCGTCTGGTAGACGTGGCGCAGGATCTGGTGGTTACCGAGATCGACTGCGGCACCGACCAGGGCCTGCTGATGACTCCGCACATCGAAGGCGGCGACGTTGTCGAGCCGCTGGGTGAGCGCGTACTGGGCCGTGTCATCGCCCGTGACGTGTTCAAGCCGGGCACCGAGGACGTCATCGTGCCTGCCGGCACCCTGGTGGATGAGCAGTGGGTCGAGTTCATCGAGCTGAACAGCATCGACGAAGTGGTCGTGCGTTCGCCGATCAGCTGCGAAACCCGCTACGGCATCTGCGCCAAGTGCTACGGTCGTGACCTGGCTCGCGGTCACCAGGTGAACATCGGTGAAGCTGTCGGCGTTATCGCCGCCCAGTCGATCGGTGAGCCGGGTACCCAGCTGACCATGCGTACGTTCCACATCGGTGGTGCTGCAAGCCGTACCTCGGCTGCCGACAGCGTCCAGGTGAAGAACGGCGGTATGGTGCGTCTGCACAACCTCAAGCAGGTCGAGCGCGCCGATGGCAACCTGGTTGCCGTATCGCGTTCCGGCGAGCTGGCCATTGCCGACGAATTCGGTCGTGAGCGTGAGCGCTACAAGCTGCCTTACGGTGCGGTGATTTCGGTCAAGGAAGGTGAGAAGGTCGAAGCTGGCGCCATCGTCGCCAAGTGGGACCCGCACACCCACCCGATCGTGACCGAGCTGAAAGGTACCGTGACCTTCGTGGGCATGGAAGAAAACATCACCATCAAGCGCCAGACCGACGAACTGACCGGCCTGACCAACATTGAAGTGATGGACGTGAAGGATCGTCCTGCCGCAGGCAAGGAAATCCGTCCGGCGATCAAGATGGTCGATGCCGCAGGCAAGGACCTGTACCTGCCAGGTACCGACGTACCGGCCCAGTACTTCCTGCCGGCCAACGCCCTCGTCGGTGTGGCTGACGGTGCCCAGATCGGCGTCGGTGACGTTATCGCGCGTATCCCGCAAGAAACGTCGAAGACCCGTGACATCACCGGTGGTCTGCCACGCGTTGCCGACCTGTTCGAAGCGCGTCGTCCGAAAGAAGCCTCGATCCTGGCTGAAGTCAGCGGCACCATTGCCTTCGGTAAAGAAACCAAGGGCAAGCGTCGCCTGGTCATCACCCCGACCGATGGCAGCGATCCGTACGAAGAGCTGATTCCGAAGTGGCGCCACCTGAACGTCTTCGAAGGCGAACAGGTAAACCGCGGCGAAGTTATCTCCGACGGCCCGAGCGATCCGCACGACATCCTGCGTCTGCTGGGTGTGAGCGCGCTGGCCAAGTACATCGTCAACGAGATCCAGGACGTTTACCGCCTGCAGGGCGTGAAGATCAACGACAAGCACATCGAGACCATCCTGCGTCAGATGCTGCGTAAAGTTGAGATCTCCGAGTCCGGCGATTCCAGCTTCATCAAGGGCGACCAGATGGAACTGACCCAGGTTCTGGTCGAGAACGAGCGTCTCGCCAGCGAAGACAAGTTCATCTCGAAGTTCACCCGTGTGCTGCTGGGTATCACCAAGGCCTCGCTGTCGACCGAATCGTTCATCTCGGCGGCTTCCTTCCAGGAAACCACCCGGGTACTGACCGAAGCGGCGGTAACCGGCAAGCGCGACTACCTGCGCGGCCTGAAAGAGAACGTGGTCGTGGGTCGTCTGATCCCGGCCGGTACCGGTCTGGCCTATCACAGCGAGCGCAAGCGTCGCCGTGATGCCGACAAGCCGCTGCGCGTGAGCGCCAGTGAGGTGGAAGCCGCACTGACCGAAGCGCTGAATTCCAGCGGCAGCTAAGGACAGGGCAGGGCCCCGGCACGCCTCGCCAGGGCATCGGTGACATGAATTGTTGCCGATGACCGGGCGAGGAGGGCCGGGGCCTCGTCTTGACTGGGTGCAAGATCCTCTTTAGACTTTTGTACCCTTAAATTTGGTGAGGCTCCGTCTCGCCAATTTTTGGCTTTCTTGCAAGACAATAGAGTCGCAAGACAATCAGTGGAGCTAGTAGATGGCAACTATCAACCAGCTGGTACGTCAGCCGCGTAAGCGTTCGGTCGAGAAGTCCGACGTTCCTGCGCTGCAGAACTGCCCGCAGCGTCGTGGCGTGTGCACCCGTGTGTACACCACCACGCCGAAAAAACCTAACTCGGCACTGCGTAAAGTATGCCGTGTGCGTCTGACCAACGGTTTCGAGGTTTCCTCGTACATCGGCGGTGAAGGCCACAACCTGCAAGAGCACAGCGTCGTCCTGATCCGTGGCGGCCGTGTAAAAGACTTGCCAGGTGTTCGTTACCACACCGTTCGCGGCTCTCTGGATACTTCGGGCGTCAAAGGCCGTAACCAGGGTCGTTCGAAGTACGGTACCAAGCGTCCGAAGTAATCGGCCGTTTGCAGACATCCATTTATTTGAGTCGATAAGAGTAAGGTCGGGCAGGGGTCGAAGACCCGCGTCCCGGGCTAACCTGAAGACCGTTTGAGGGCTTATCATGCCAAGACGTCGTGTAGCAGCAAAACGTGAGATCCTGGACGATCCGAAGTACGGATCCCAGATCCTCGCCAAGTTCATGAACCACGTGATGGAAAGCGGCAAGAAGGCCGTAGCCGAGCGCATCGTTTACGGTGCCCTGGATACCGTTAAAGCACGCAAGAACAGCGACCCCCTGGAAATCTTCGAGAAAGCTCTCGACGCCATCGCTCCGCTGGTCGAAGTTAAGTCCCGCCGTGTCGGCGGTGCCACTTACCAGGTTCCGGTTGAAGTTCGTCCATCTCGTCGTAACGCTCTGGCAATGCGCTGGCTCGTAGACTACGCCCGCAAGCGCGGCGAGAAGTCGATGGCTCTGCGCCTGGCCGGCGAACTGCTGGATGCTGCCGAAGGCAAGGGTGCTGCAGTCAAGAAGCGTGAAGACGTGCATCGTATGGCCGAGGCCAACAAAGCGTTCTCGCACTACCGCTTCTAATTCAAGCATCAATATTTTTGCGAGGGCTCTATGGCTCGTACTACAGCAATTAACCGCTACCGTAACATCGGTATCTGTGCCCACGTTGACGCGGGCAAGACTACCACTACCGAGCGGATCCTGTTCTACACAGGTCTGAGCCACAAGATGGGCGAGGTGCATGACGGCGCCGCGACCACCGACTGGATGGTGCAGGAGCAGGAGCGCGGTATCACCATTACCTCCGCTGCCGTTACCACCTTCTGGAAAGGTTCCCGTGGTCAGTACGACAACTACCGCGTAAACGTCATCGATACCCCCGGCCACGTTGACTTCACCATTGAAGTAGAGCGTTCGCTGCGTGTACTCGACGGCGCGGTCGTTGTGTTCTGCGGTACCTCCGGCGTTGAGCCGCAGTCCGAAACCGTATGGCGTCAAGCCAACAAGTACGGCGTTCCACGTGTTGTCTACGTGAACAAGATGGACCGTGCCGGTGCCAACTTCCTGCGCGTTGTCGGCCAGATCAAGAACCGCCTGGGTCACACCCCGGTTCCGGTCCAGCTGGCCATCGGTGCGGAAGACGACTTCCAGGGTCAGGTTGACCTGATCAAGATGAAAGCCATCTACTGGAACGATGACGACAAGGGCACCACCTACCGTGAGGAAGAGATTCCTGCGGATATGGTCGAGCTGGCTAACGAGTGGCGCAGCAACATGGTTGAAGCCGCCGCCGAAGCCAACGAAGAGCTGATGAACAAGTACCTTGAAGAAGGTGACCTGTCCGTCGAAGACATCAAGGCTGGTCTGCGCGCCCGTACCCTGGCGAGCGAGATCGTTCCTGCTGTCTGCGGTTCCTCGTTCAAGAACAAGGGTGTTCCCCTGGTTCTCGACGCCGTCATCGACTTCCTGCCTGCTCCGACCGAAATCCCGGCGATCAAGGGTATCCACCCTGACCTGATCGACGTGCCGAAGGATGAAGTCACCGCAGAGCAGTACGACGAGCGTCCTGCTGACGACGACGCGCCGTTCTCGGCCCTGGCGTTCAAGATCGCCACCGACCCGTTCGTGGGTACTCTGACCTTCGTTCGCGTTTACTCGGGCTTCCTGACCTCCGGTGACTCCGTCATCAACTCGGTCAAGGGCAAGAAAGAGCGCGTTGGTCGTATGGTGCAGATGCACGCCAACCAGCGTGAAGAGATCAAAGAAGTACGCGCTGGCGACATCGCTGCTCTGATCGGCATGAAGGACGTCACCACCGGTGACACCCTGTGCAACGCCGACAAGCCGATCATCCTCGAGCGTATGGACTTCCCTGAGCCGGTAATTTCGCTCTCCGTAGAGCCGAAAACCAAGGCTGACCAGGAGAAGATGGGTATTGCTCTGGGCAAGCTGGCCCAGGAAGACCCGTCGTTCCGCGTCAAGACCGATGAAGAAACCGGCCAGACCATCATCTCCGGTATGGGTGAGCTGCACCTGGACATCCTCGTTGACCGCATGAAGCGCGAGTTCAACGTCGAGTGCAACGTCGGCAAGCCTCAGGTTTCGTACCGCGAGAAGATCACCAAGTCCAACGTCGAGATCGAAGGCAAGTTCGTTCGTCAGTCGGGTGGTCGCGGTCAGTTCGGTCACTGCTGGATCCGTTTCTCGGAGCCGGACGTTGACGAGAAGGGCAACATCACCGAAGGTCTGGTGTTCACCAACGAAGTCGTTGGTGGTGTGATTCCTAAGGAATTCATCGCCCCGATCCAGAAGGGTATCGAAGAGCAGATGAAAAACGGCGTTGTTGCCGGCTATCCGCTGCTCGGCCTGAAGGCCACGGTATTCGACGGTTCGTACCACGACGTCGACTCCAACGAAATGGCGTTCAAGATCGCCGCTTCGATGGCGACCAAGCAACTGGCCCAGAAGGGCGGTGGCGTGGTGCTTGAGCCGATCATGAAGGTCGAAGTTGTAACCCCGGAAGACTACCTGGGTGACGTGATGGGTGACCTGAGCCGTCGTCGCGGGATGATCCAGGGTAATGAAGACTCGGTGTCCGGCAAGGTAATCACTGCTGAGGTACCGCTCGGAGAGATGTTCGGTTACGCAACCGACGTTCGTTCCATGTCTCAGGGTCGCGCAAGCTACTCCATGGAATTCTCCAAATACGCCGAAGCTCCGTCGAACATCGTCGAAGCACTCGTTAAAAAACAAGGCTAATCCCCTTTAGGCAAGAGGTTCACTGTCGTGGCTAAAGAAAAATTTGATCGTTCCCTTCCCCACGTTAACGTCGGCACCATCGGCCACGTTGACCACGGTAAGACCACTCTGACCGCAGCTCTGACCCGCGTCTGCTCCGAAGTTTTCGGTTCGGCCGTCGTTGAGTTCGACAAGATCGACTCGGCTCCGGAAGAAAAAGCGCGCGGTATCACCATCAACACCGCTCACGTCGAGTACAACTCGAACATTCGTCACTACGCTCACGTTGACTGCCCAGGTCACGCTGACTACGTGAAGAACATGATCACCGGTGCTGCCCAGATGGACGGCGCGATCCTGGTTTGCTCGGCCGCCGATGGTCCGATGCCACAAACCCGTGAGCACATCCTGCTGTCCCGTCAGGTTGGCGTTCCGTACATCGTGGTCTTCCTGAACAAGGCTGACCTGGTAGACGACGCTGAGCTGCTGGAACTGGTCGAGATGGAAGTTCGCGACCTGCTGTCCACCTACGACTTCCCGGGCGACGACACCCCGATCATCATCGGTTCGGCTCGTATGGCCCTGGAAGGCAAAGACGACAACGAAATGGGTACCAGCGCTGTCAAGAAGCTGGTTGAAACTCTGGATGCCTACATCCCTGAGCCAGTTCGTGCCATCGACCAGCCGTTCCTGATGCCGATCGAAGACGTATTCTCGATCTCGGGTCGTGGTACCGTTGTTACCGGCCGTATCGAGCGTGGTATCGTCCGCGTTCAGGATCCGCTGGAAATCGTTGGTCTGCGTGACACCACCACCACTACCTGCACCGGCGTTGAGATGTTCCGCAAGCTGCTGGACGAAGGTCGTGCTGGCGAGAACTGCGGCGTCCTGCTGCGTGGTACCAAGCGTGACGACGTCGAGCGTGGCCAGGTTCTGGTCAAGCCAGGTTCGGTCAAGCCGCACACTAAGTTCACCGCAGAAGTCTACGTCCTGTCGAAGGAAGAAGGCGGTCGTCACACTCCGTTCTTCAAAGGCTACCGTCCTCAGTTCTACTTCCGCACCACTGACGTGACCGGTAACTGCGAACTGCCGGAAGGCGTTGAAATGGTAATGCCAGGTGACAACATTCAGATGACTGTCACCCTGATCAAGACCATCGCGATGGAAGACGGTCTGCGCTTCGCCATCCGTGAAGGCGGTCGTACCGTCGGCGCCGGCGTCGTAGCCAAAATCATCGAGTAATCACTCGATCGGTTGAAAAAACCCCCGCTCAGCGGGGGTTTTTTTTATTGGGTTGACACTAAATTGGGGCGTCTATAGAATCACGCCTCCTTTTAACGGGCGTAGTGCGCCCGATGGGAACAGCCTGGAGTCTGAAATCCAATGCAAAATCAGCAAATCCGTATCAGGTTGAAGGCTTTCGACCATCGCCTGATCGACCAATCCACCCAGGAAATCGTGGAAACCGCGAAACGTACTGGTGCACAAGTGCGTGGTCCAATTCCACTGCCTACCCGCAAAGAGCGTTTCACCGTTCTGGTCTCCCCGCACGTCAACAAAGACGCGCGTGACCAGTACGAGATTCGCACTCATAAGCGTGTTCTGGACATCGTCCAGCCAACGGATAAAACCGTTGACGCGCTGATGAAGCTTGATCTGGCGGCCGGTGTGGAAGTGCAGATCAGCCTCGGCTAAGACTTCGGTCTGGTCGTGTAACGCTCTGAAATGGGCGGCCATAGCGGGTGAAAGCCCCGTACACTCATGAGGTTTACAACATGACTATTGGTGTAGTCGGTCGAAAAGCGGGTATGACCCGTATTTTCACCGAAGAAGGTGTCTCCATTCCGGTCACGGTCATCGAGATCGAGCCGAATCGCGTCACCCAGTTCAAAACCGAAGAAACTGATGGCTACCGTGCAGTGCAAGTCACTGTCGGCGAGCGTCGTGCTTCGCGTGTGACCGCCGCTCAGGCAGGCCACTTTGCCAAGGCTAACGTTGCCGCTGGTCGCGGTGTTTGGGAGTTCCGTCTTGAAGAAGGCGATTTCCAGGCTGGCGATCTGATCAAAGCTGAACTCTTCACTGCAGGCCAGCTGGTAGACGTAACCGGTCAGTCCAAAGGTAAAGGCTTCGCCGGTACCATCAAGCGTTGGAACTTCCGTGGTCAAGACAACACCCACGGTAACTCCGTATCGCACCGTGTCCCTGGCTCCATCGGCCAGTGCCAGACTCCTGGTCGTGTATTCAAGGGCAAGAAGATGTCCGGTCACATGGGCGCCGAGCGCGTGACTGTTCAGTCCCTGGAAGTAGTACGCGTAGACGCTGAACGCAACCTGCTGCTGATCAAGGGTGCCGTCCCAGGCGCTACTGGCGGCGACGTGGTCGTGCGTCCGGCTGTCAAGGCTCGCGGTTAAGGGGAAACTGACATGCAACTTAATGTAAATGACGCTCAGGCGATCGAAGTTTCCGAACTGACCTTCGGTGGCGAATTCAACGAGACGCTGGTACACCAAGCAGTCGTGGCCTACATGGCCGGCGGCCGTCAGGGCACCAAGCAGCAGAAGACCCGTTCTGACGTAGCCGGTGGCGGCAAGCGCCCATGGCGTCAGAAAGGTACTGGCCGCGCTCGTGCTGGTACTACCCGTGGTCCGATCTGGCGTGGCGGTGGTGTAACCTTCGCAGCTCGTCCTCAGGATCACTCGCAGAAGCTCAACAAGAAGATGTACCGCGCAGCCCTGCGCTCCATCCTCGCTGAGCTGGTGCGTAGCGACCGTCTGGTCGTGGTTCAGGACTTCGCTGTTGAAGCCCCGAAAACCAAAGACCTGCTGAACAAGCTGAACGGCATGGGTCTGAGCGATGTTCTGATCGTTTCGGACGCTGTTGATCAGAACCTGTACCTGGCTGCTCGCAACCTGCCGCACGTCGATGTACGTGACGTTCAAGGTTCCGACCCGGTCAGTCTGATCGCATACGAGAAAGTGTTGATCACTGTCTCGGCCGTGAAGAAATTCGAGGAGCTGCTGGGATGAACCAGGAACGCGTATTCAAAGTCCTCCTTGGCCCGCACGTTTCCGAGAAGGCTACCGTTCTGGCTGAGAAAAAAGGCCAGTTCGTATTCAAGGTTGCTACTGACGCAACCAAGCTGGAAATCAAGAAAGCTGTCGAAGGCCTGTTCAACGTAAAAGTTGAAAACGTGTCGACTGTTAACGTTCTGGGTAAAACCAAGCGTACCGCACGTGGTCTGGGCAAGCGTAATGACTGGAAGAAGGCGATCGTCTCCCTTCAGCCAGGCCAAGATCTCGATTTCAGCAGCAGTGCTGAGTAAGGAAGGGGTGCATCATGGCAATCGTTAAATGCAAACCGACTTCCCCTGGCCGCCGTTTTGTGGTCAAGGTGGTCAACAAGGAGCTGCACAAAGGCGCTCCTCACGCACCGCTGCTCGAGAAAAAATCGAAGTCTGGTGGTCGTAACAACAATGGCCGCATCACCACTCGTCACGTTGGTGGTGGTCATAAGCAGCATTACCGTCTGGTTGACTTCCGTCGCAACGACAAAGATGGCATCCCTGCCACTGTCGAGCGTATCGAATACGACCCGAACCGTACTGCTCACATCGCCCTGCTGTGCTACGCAGACGGTGAGCGTCGCTACATCATCGCCCCTAAAGGCGTGAGCGCTGGCGACCAGCTGATCGCAGGTGCCCTGGCCCCAATCAAGGCCGGTAACTCCCTGCAGCTGCGCAACATCCCAGTAGGTAGCACCATTCACGGCATCGAACTGAAGCCGGGTAAAGGTGCTCAGATCGCTCGTTCCGCTGGTGCTTCGGCTCAGCTGATCGCCCGCGACGGTGTCTATGTGACCCTGCGTCTGCGCTCTGGTGAAATGCGTAAAGTCCTGGCTGAGTGCCGTGCGACCCTGGGCGAAGTCTCGAACTCCGAGCACAGCCTGCGTTCGCTGGGTAAAGCGGGTGCCAAACGCTGGCGCGGCGTTCGCCCAACCGTTCGTGGTGTTGCCATGAACCCGGTTGACCACCCACATGGTGGTGGTGAAGGTCGTACCTCCGGTGGTCGTCATCCGGTATCGCCATGGGGCTTCCCAACCAAGGGTGCTAAAACCCGTGGTAATAAGCGTACCGACAACATGATCGTCCGTCGTCGCAAGTAACTAGAGGGATACGACAGTGCCACGTTCTCTGAAAAAAGGTCCTTTTATCGATCTTCACCTGCTGAAGAAGGTCGAAGTGGCGGTGGAGAAGAACGATCGCAAGCCAGTTAAAACCTGGTCGCGCCGTTCGATGATCCTGCCACAGATGGTCGGTCTGACCATCGCGGTACACAACGGTCGTCAACATGTCCCTGTTCTGGTGAACGAAGACATGGTCGGCCACAAACTGGGCGAGTTCGCCGGTACCCGCACTTATCGTGGGCACGTGGCTGACAAGAAAGCCAAGCGTTAAGGGGTAAGGAAATGGAAGTAGCCGCTAAGTTGTCGGGCGCTCGCATCTCCGCCCAGAAAGCCCGCTTGGTCGCCGACCAGATCCGCGGGAAGAAGGTGGGCGAAGCGCTCAACCTGTTGGCCTTCAGCAGCAAAAAAGCCGCTGAAATCATGAAGAAAGTCCTCGAGTCGGCCGTTGCCAACGCCGAACACAACGAAGGCGCAGACGTTGATGACCTGAAGGTCTCCACCGTCTTCGTCAACGAAGGGCGTTCGCTGAAGCGCATCATGCCACGTGCCAAAGGCCGTGCTGATCGCATCGTCAAGCGGTCTTGCCATATCACTGTCAAGGTTGCGGACAAGTAACGGAGTCGATCAGATGGGTCAGAAAGTACATCCCACTGGCATTCGCCTGGGAATCGTCAAGGAGCACACCTCCGTCTGGTACGCAGACGGCGCGACTTACGCAGATTACCTGCTGAAGGATCTGCAAACTCGCGAGTACCTCCAAGACAAACTAAAAAGCGCGTCCGTAAGCCGTATCGATATTCATCGTCCGGCTCAAACTGCACGCATCACCATCCACACCGCTCGTCCCGGTATCGTTATCGGCAAGAAAGGTGAAGATGTTGAGAAACTGCGTCAGGACCTGACCAAGCAGATGGGTGTGCCTGTGCACATCAACATCGAAGAGATCCGCAAGCCGGAACTCGACGCTATGCTGGTTGCTCAGAGCGTTGCCCAGCAGCTGGAGCGCCGCGTCATGTTCCGTCGCGCCATGAAGCGCGCCGTGCAGAACGCCATGCGTATTGGTGCCAAGGGCATCAAGATCCAGGTGAGCGGTCGTCTCGGCGGTGCCGAGATCGCACGTACCGAGTGGTATCGCGAAGGTCGTGTGCCTCTGCACACCCTGCGTGCCGATATCGACTACAACACCTACGAAGCTCACACCACCTACGGTGTGATCGGTGTGAAGGTTTGGATCTTCAAAGGCGAAGTAATTGGTGGTCGCCAGGAAGAGCTGAAGCCTCAAGCACCAGCGCCTCGTAAAAAAGCTGCTAAGTAAGGGGTACGCCAAATGTTGCAACCAAAGCGTACAAAATTCCGCAAGCAGATGACCGGCCACAACCGTGGTCTGGCACTGCGCGGTAGCAAGGTCAGCTTCGGCGAGTTCGCTCTGAAAGCTGTCGCTCGCGGTCGTCTCACCGCCCGTCAGATCGAGTCGGCACGTCGTGCCCTGACCCGTCACGTAAAGCGTGGCGGCAAGATCTGGATCCGTGTCTTCCCGGACAAGCCGGTTACCAAGAAGCCTCTCGAGGTTCGTATGGGTAAAGGTAAAGGTTCCGTGGAATACTGGGTTGCCCAGATTCAGCCAGGCAAAGTCCTGTACGAAATCGAGGGTGTTTCTGAAGAGCTGGCGCGCGAAGCTTTCGCCCTGGCTGCTGCAAAGCTGCCTCTCGCCACCTCCTTTGTTAAGCGGACGGTGATGTGATGAAAGCGAATGAACTTCGTGAAAAATCGGCACAGCAACTGAATGAGCAACTGCTCGGCTTGCTGCGCGACCAGTTCAATCTGCGCATGCAGAAAGCAACTGGCCAGTTGGGGCAGTCGCACCTGCTCTCGCAAGTTAAGCGTGACATCGCTCGCGTGAAAACTGTGCTCAACCAGCAGGCAGGTAAGTGATCATGGCTGAAGCTGAAAAAACCGTCCGTACGCTGACTGGCCGTGTCGTCAGCGACAAAATGGACAAGACCATCACCGTTCTGATCGAGCGTCGCGTCAAGCACCCGATCTACGGTAAATACGTTAAGCGTTCGACTAAGCTGCACGCGCACGACGAAACCAACCAGTGCAAAATCGGCGACAAAGTTTCGATCACCGAAACTCGTCCGCTGGCCAAGACCAAGTCCTGGGCACTGGTTGAAGTCCTCGAACGCGCTGTTGAAGTCTAAGGGCTAGGGGTCGGAGAAATTTTATGATTCAGACTCAATCCATGCTCGATGTGGCCGATAACAGCGGCGCTCGTCGCGTCATGTGCATCAAGGTGCTCGGCGGTTCGCACCGCCGTTACGCCGGCATCGGTGACATCATCAAGGTAACCGTCAAGGAAGCGATTCCGCGCGGTAAGGTCAAAAAAGGCCAGGTGATGACCGCTGTTGTCGTCCGTACCCGTCACGGTGTACGTCGCGCTGACGGTTCCATCATTCGTTTCGACGGCAACGCTGCTGTTCTGCTGAACACCAAGCAAGAGCCGATCGGCACTCGCATCTTCGGGCCAGTGACCCGTGAACTTCGTACCGAGAAGTTCATGAAGATCGTCTCGCTCGCCCCTGAAGTGCTGTAAGGAGATCCGACATGCAAAAGATTCGTCGTGACGACGAGATCATCGTGATCGCCGGCAAAGACAAAGGTAAGCGCGGTAAGGTGCTGAAGGTGCTCGCTGACGACCGTCTGGTCATCGGTGGTGTCAACCTGGTCAAGCGTCACACCAAGCCTAATCCGATGGCGGGCGTCCAGGGCGGTATCGTCGAGAAAGAAGCGCCTCTGCACGCTTCCAACGTTGCCATCTTCAACAGCGAAACCAACAAGGCTGACCGCGTTGGCTTCAAAGTTGAAGAAGGTAAAAAAATTCGTGTCTTCAAGTCGACCCAAAAAGCGGTTGATGCTTGAACACTGCTAGGTAGAAGACCATGGCACGACTGAAAGAGATTTACCGGAACGAAATCGCTCCTAAGCTTAAGGAAGAACTTAAGCTGTCGAACGTGATGGAAGTTCCGCGCGTTACCAAAATCACCCTGAACATGGGTCTGGGCGAAGCGATCGGCGACAAGAAAGTCATCGAACACGCTGTTGCCGACCTGGAAAAGATCACCGGTCAAAAGCCGGTCGTGACTTTCGCTCGTAAATCCATCGCGGGCTTCAAAGTCCGTGAAGGCTGGCCGATCGGTGTCAAGGTGACCCTGCGTCGCGAAAAAATGTACGAGTTCCTGGACCGCCTGCTGGCGATCTCCCTGCCACGGGTTCGCGACTTCCGCGGCCTGAATGCCAAGTCCTTCGATGGCCGCGGCAACTACAGCATGGGCGTGAAAGAGCAGATCATCTTCCCGGAAATCGACTACGACAAGATCGATGCTCTGCGCGGTTTGGACATCACCCTGACCACCACTGCTCGTTCGGACGACGAAGGCCGCGCTCTGCTGCGTGCTTTCAAGTTCCCGTTCCGCAACTGATTGGAGTAGGAAAATGGCCAAGAAGAGCATGAAAAACCGCGAGCTGAAGCGTCAGCTCACGGTAGCCAAGTACGCCAAAAAGCGTGCCGAGCTGAAAGCGACCATCGTCAACCAGAACGCCTCTCCTGAAGAGCGTTTCGCTGCCGTTGTCGCCCTGCAGAAGCAACCACGTGACGCCAGCGCCTCGCGCATGCGTAACCGTTGCCGCATCACCGGCCGTCCGCACGGCGTGTACCGCAAGTTCGGCCTCGGCCGTAACAAGCTGCGCGAAGCCGCCATGCGCGGTGACGTACCAGGTCTGGTCAAGGCCAGCTGGTAATCCGGTTGGCGTGACCACCGGCGGGAGGGGAGTGATCTTCCGACCGTCGGTGACCTCGCAACGAAACAAGCCCCTATATGGGGCTTGTTTCGTTTCTGCCTTGTGTCTAGAATGACCGGCTCACCTGAGCCTGGGTTTTTTGCCCTGCCTGCTCGGGTGGTTGTGATAGCCGCAAGGCTAATAATTCTTGTATCAGGAGCATCTAGCCCATGAGTATGCAGGACCCGTTAGCGGACATGCTAACTCGCATCCGTAATGCCCAGATGGCTGAAAAGTCTGTCGTAAGCATGCCTTCCTCCACCCTGAAGGTCGCGGTTGCCAAAGTACTGAAAGACGAAGGTTACATCGCCGGCTACGAAGTCACTGGCGAAGCCAAGCCTTCCCTGTCGATCGAGCTGAAGTACTTCGAAGGCCGTCCGGTCATCGAAGAGCTGAAGCGTACCAGCCGTCCTGGCCTGCGCCAGTACAAGGCCGTTACCGAGCTGCCGAAAGTACGTGGCGGCCTGGGCGTGTCTATCGTCTCCACCAACAAAGGTGTGATGACTGACCGCGCTGCGCGCGCTGCCGGTGTCGGCGGCGAAGTTCTGTGCACAGTGTTCTAAGGGGAGATAGGCATGTCTCGCGTCGCTAAGAACCCCGTTAAGCTGCCAGCAGGCGTCGAAGTCAAATTCGCCGGCCAGCAGCTTTCGGTGAAGGGTGCCAAGGGCACTCTCGAACTGAACGTTCACTCGTCTGTTGAAGTTACCGAAGAAGCTGGTGAGCTGCGTTTCGCACCTCGCAACGGTGATCAGCAAGCTCGCGCCATGGCCGGTACCACCCGCGCCCTGGTCAACAACATGGTCCACGGCGTAAGCCAAGGCTTCGAGCGCAAGCTCCAGCTGGTCGGTGTTGGTTACAAGGCACAGGCCAAGGGCACCGTCCTGAACCTGGCCCTGGGCTTCTCGCACCCAGTGGATTACGAACTGCCAGCCGGTATCACCGCTGAAACCCCAAGCCAGACCGACATCCTGATCAAGGGTATCGACAAGCAGCTGGTAGGTCAGGTGGCCGCTGAAGTCCGCGGTTTCCGTCCGCCAGAGCCTTACAAGGGCAAGGGTGTGCGTTACGCGGACGAAGTAGTCCGTCGTAAAGAAGCCAAGAAGAAGTAGGGCCTAGCAAATGACCGACAAAAAAGTTACTCGACTGCGTCGCGCTCGCAAAGCACGCCTGAAAATGCACGAGCTCGAAGCCGTGCGTCTGTGCGTGTTCCGCTCCTCGCAGCACATCTATGCCCAGGTCATTTCGGCCGACGGCAGCAAGGTTCTGGCAAGCGCCTCGACCTTGGACAAAGAACTGCGTGATGGCGCCACCGGCAACATCGACGCGGCCACTAAGGTTGGCAAGCTGGTAGCTGAGCGCGCGAAAGCCGCCGGTGTATCTCAAGTTGCCTTTGACCGTTCCGGCTTCAAGTACCACGGCCGCGTCAAGGCGCTGGCTGATGCTGCTCGTGAAGGCGGGCTGGAGTTCTAAGTTATGGCAAATAACGATCAAAAGCGCGACGAAGGCTACATCGAGAAGCTGGTTCAAGTTAACCGCGTAGCCAAGACCGTCAAGGGCGGCCGTATCTTCACCTTCACCGCGCTGACCGTGGTGGGTGATGGCAAGGGCCGCGTTGGTTTCGGCCGTGGCAAATCGCGCGAAGTACCTGCCGCGATCCAGAAAGCCATGGAAGCTGCTCGCCGCAACATGATTCAGGTTGACCTGAAGGGCACCACCCTGCAGTACGCCACCAAGGCCGCCCACGGCGCCTCGAAGGTCTACATGCAGCCTGCCTCGGAAGGTACCGGTATCATCGCCGGTGGCGCCATGCGTGCCGTCCTGGAAGTCGCTGGCGTCCAGAACGTTCTGGCCAAGTGCTACGGCTCGACCAACCCGGTGAACGTGGTTCACGCCACCTTCAAGGGTCTGAAAGCCATGCAATCCCCTGAGTCCATTGCTGCCAAGCGCGGCAAGACTGTTGAGGAGATCATCTGATCATGGCAACCGTAAAAGTAACGCTGATCAAGAGCACCGCCGGCCGCCTGCCTAACCACAAGCTGTGTGTTAAAGGCCTGGGTCTGCGTCGCATCGGTCACACTGTAGAAGTCCAGGATACTCCCGAAAACCGCGGGATGATCAACAAGGCTTACTACATGCTGAAGGTCGAGGGTTAATCGATGAAACTCAATGATCTGAGTCCAGCGCCGGGTTCCCGTCGCGAGAAGCACCGTCCAGGCCGTGGTATCGGTAGCGGTCTGGGCAAGACCGGTGGCCGTGGTCACAAAGGTCAGACCTCCCGCTCCGGTGGCTCCATCGCTCCAGGCTTCGAAGGCGGTCAACAGCCGCTGCACCGTCGCCTGCCGAAGTTCGGCTTCGTTTCCCTGAAAGCCATGGACCGCGCCGAAGTGCGTCTGTCCGAGCTGGCCAAGGTGGAAGGCGATCTGATCACCGTTCAGTCCCTGAAGGACGCCAACGTGATCGGCCAGCACGTACAGCGTGTGAAAATCATGCTGTCGGGCGAAGTCACTCGCGCAGTCACCCTCAAGGGTATCGCCGTCACCAAAGGTGCACGTGCGGCTATCGAAGCAGCTGGCGGCAAGTTCGAGGAATAAATGGCTAAGCAAGGTGCTCTCTCTTCGCTCGGTAAGGGCGGGATGTCGGAACTCTGGGCTCGTCTGCGCTTTCTGTTCATGGCGATCATCGTCTATCGGATTGGCGCGCACATCCCAGTGCCAGGCATTAACCCGGACCGTCTCGCGGATCTGTTCCGGCAGAATGAGGGGACCATTCTTAGCTTGTTCAACATGTTTTCCGGTGGCGCGCTGGAGCGCATGAGCATCTTTGCACTGGGGATCATGCCGTACATCTCGGCATCGATCATCATGCAGCTCATGACCGCTGTCAGCCCGCAGCTGGAGCAGTTGAAGAAGGAAGGTGAAGCTGGCCGTCGCAAGATCAGCCAGTACACCCGCTACGGCACCGTTATCCTGGCGCTGGTTCAAGCCATTGGCATGTCCATTGGCCTGGCCAACCAGGGCGTGGCGTTTTCTGCAGGCCTCGGCTTCCATGTCGTCGCCGTCTCCACCTTCGTGGCGGGCGCGATGTTCATGATGTGGCTCGGCGAGCAGATCACCGAGCGCGGTGTGGGCAACGGTATCTCGATGTTGATCTTCGCAGGTATCGTTGCCGGTCTTCCGAGAGCAATCGGGCAGTCTTTCGAGTCTGCGCGTACAGGCGATATCAACATCTTCGCCCTGGTCGCTATCGGTTTGCTGGCAGTAGCGATTATCGGCTTCGTGGTGTTCATCGAGCGTGGTCAGCGGCGTATCGCCGTTCACTACGCCAAGCGTCAGCAGGGCCGCAAGGTCTTCGCTGCGCAGACCAGCCACCTGCCGCTGAAAGTGAACATGGCGGGGGTCATCCCGGCCATTTTCGCGAGCAGCATCTTGCTGTTCCCGGCTTCGCTGGGTGCCTGGTTCGGTCAGTCCGAAGGTATGGGCTGGCTGCAGGACATCTCGCAGTCGATCGCTCCTGGTCAGCCGTTGAACATTCTGCTGTTTAGTGCAGGGATCATTTTCTTCTGCTTCTTCTACACAGCGCTGATGTTCAACCCGAAAGACGTAGCGGAAAACCTGAAGAAGTCCGGTGCCTTTATTCCGGGTATCCGTCCTGGTGAGCAGTCGGCACGCTACATTGATGGCGTTCTGACCCGTTTGACCATGTTCGGTGCTCTTTACATGATGGCCGTCTGCCTTCTGCCCCAGTTCCTGGTGGTGGCTGCAAACGTGCCGTTCTACCTTGGCGGGACCTCGTTGCTGATTGTGGTAGTGGTTGTGATGGACTTCATGTCCCAAGTACAATCGCACCTCGTTTCGCACCAGTACGAATCCCTGATGAAGAAAGCCAACCTGAAAGGCTACGGCGGCAGCGGTCTGCTGCGCTGATCTAGCCCCTTAAGGTTCGAGGAGTCGGTAATGAAAGTTCGTGCATCGGTGAAAAAGCTGTGCCGCAACTGCAAGATCATTCGTCGCGAAGGTATCGTGCGCGTGATCTGCAGCGCGGAACCGCGTCACAAGCAGCGCCAAGGCTGAGTGTGATCCGCGCTTCAAACCCAGCAGCTAGTGTGCTGCTGGGTTGATTATTCGTTTCTACAGCGATATTATCTCGCGCCCTATTTCTTGGCTTCCGGGGCGTAGGTAGCTGTCAATTGGAGTCCCACTGAATGGCCCGTATTGCAGGCGTCAACATTCCAGATAACAAGCATACTGTTATCTCGCTGACCTACATCTATGGTGTCGGTCGCACTACTGCACAGAAAATCTGTGCAGACGCTGGTGTCAACCCAGCCGCAAAGATCAAGGATCTGAGCGACGAGCAAATCGAAACCCTGCGTGGCGAAGTCGCGAAGTTCACCACCGAAGGTGACCTGCGTCGTGACATCAACATGAAGATCAAGCGCTTGATGGACCTGGGTTGCTACCGCGGCCTGCGTCATCGTAAAGGTCTGCCGGTTCGCGGTCAGCGCACCAAGACCAACGCACGCACCCGCAAGGGCCCGCGTAAGCCGATCCGCAAGTAATCGCCCAGGAATATAGACATGGCAAAACCTGCTGCTCGTCCTCGTAAAAAAGTCAAAAAGACAGTGGTTGATGGCATCGCCCACATCCATGCGTCTTTCAACAACACCATCGTGACCATCACCGACCGTCAGGGCAACGCACTGTCCTGGGCTACTTCCGGTGGTTCGGGTTTCCGTGGTTCGCGCAAATCCACCCCGTTCGCAGCTCAGATCGCTGCTGAGCGTGCTGGTCAAGCTGCGCTGGAATACGGTCTGAAGAACCTCGACGTTAACGTCAAGGGTCCAGGTCCAGGTCGTGAGTCCGCCGTTCGTGCACTGAACAGCTGCGGCTACAAGATCGCCAGCATCACCGACGTGACGCCAATCCCGCATAACGGGTGCCGTCCGCCGAAGAAGCGTCGCGTGTAATCAGGAGACAGATAAATGGCACGTTACATTGGTCCAAAATGCAAACTGTCTCGCCGTGAAGGCACTGACCTGTTCCTGAAGAGCGGCGTTCGCGCTCTGGAATCGAAGTGCAACATCGAAGCAGCCCCAGGTATCCACGGCCAGCGCCGTGGCCGTCAGTCCGACTACGGTACCCAGCTGCGCGAGAAACAAAAAGTCCGTCGTATCTACGGCGTGCTGGAGCGTCAATTCCGCGGTTACTACCAAGCGGCTGCCTCGAAGAAAGGCGCCACCGGTGAGAACCTGCTGCAGATGCTCGAGTGCCGTCTGGACAACGTCGTTTACCGTATGGGCTTCGGTTCCACCCGTTCCGAGTCCCGTCAGCTGGTTTCGCACAAAGCGATCAGCGTGAACGGCAAGACCGTAAACATTCCATCCTACCAAGTTCGTCCGGGTGACGTGGTCGCAGTTCGCGAGAAGTCGCTGAACCAGCTGCGCATTGTTCAAGCCCTTGAACTGTGCGCCCAGCGTGGCCGCGTTGAGTGGGTTGACGTGGATGCTGCCAAAAAGTCGGGCGTTTTCAAGAACGTTCCTGCTCGCAGCGACCTGTCCGCCGACATCAACGAAAACCTGATTGTCGAGCTCTACTCCAAGTAAGGGCTAGAAAATAGGTGCATCCATGCAGATTTCGGTAAATGAGTTTCTGACACCCCGTCACATCGACGTGCAGGTTGTCAGTCCAACCCGCGCCAAGATCACGCTCGAGCCTCTCGAGCGTGGCTTCGGCCATACCCTGGGCAACGCGCTGCGCCGCATCCTGTTGTCCTCCATGCCTGGCTGTGCAGTAGTCGAGGCCGAGATCGATGGCGTACTCCATGAGTACTCCGCGATCGAAGGTGTACAGGAAGACGTCATTGAAATCCTGTTGAACCTGAAAGGCCTGGCTATCAAGCTGCACGGTCGTGACGAAGTTACGCTGACCTTGTCGAAAAAGGGTTCGGGGGTGGTTACCGCTGCCGATATTCAGCTGGATCACGATGTCGAGATCGTCAACCCCGATCACGTAATCGCGAACCTGGCGTCCAACGGCGCCCTGAACATGAAGCTCACCGTAGCTCGTGGTCGCGGTTACGAGCCGGCCGACTCCCGTCAGACTGACGAAGACGAAAGCCGCAGCATTGGCCGTCTCCAGCTGGACGCTTCGTTCAGCCCGGTGCGTCGTATCGCCTACGTGGTCGAGAACGCCCGTGTTGAACAGCGTACCAACCTGGACAAGCTGGTCATCGATCTGGAAACCAACGGCACCCTGGATCCTGAAGAGGCTATCCGTCGCGCCGCGACCATCCTGCAACAGCAGCTGGCCGCGTTCGTCGACCTCAAAGGTGACAGCGAGCCGGTCGTGGTCGAGCAGGAAGACGAGATCGATCCGATCCTGCTGCGCCCGGTTGACGACCTGGAACTGACTGTACGTTCGGCCAACTGCCTCAAGGCGGAGAACATCTACTACATCGGCGACCTGATTCAGCGTACCGAAGTAGAGCTGTTGAAGACTCCTAACCTGGGCAAGAAGTCCCTGACTGAAATCAAGGACGTCCTGGCCTCTCGTGGTCTGTCTCTCGGCATGCGCCTCGACAACTGGCCGCCTGCAAGTCTTAAGAAAGACGACAAGGCGACTGCCTGATCGTCGTAATCACCGAACGTAGTGTTTGGTAAGGAATGAATCATGCGTCATCGTAAAAGTGGACGTCACCTGAGCCGTACCAGCTCTCACCGCAAGGCTATGTTCCAGAACATGGCAGTGTCGCTGATCGAGCACGAGCTGATCAAAACCACCCTGCCGAAAGCCAAGGAACTGCGCCGCGTTGCCGAGCCGCTGATCACCCTGGCCAAGGAAGACAGCGTAGCCAACCGTCGTCTGGCCTTCGATCGTACCCGTTCGAAGTCCGCCGTTGGCAAACTGTTCAACGACCTGGGCAAGCGTTACGCCACCCGTCAGGGCGGCTACCTGCGCATCCTGAAGTGCGGTTTCCGCGCTGGCGACAACGCGCCTATGGCGTACGTCGAGCTGGTTGATCGTCCGGTCGGTGGTGTTGTAGAAGCTGCCGAGTAAGACGTTCTGTCTGCTACAAGAAACCGGGCCTAGGCCCGGTTTTTTGTTGTCGGATGAATTGTTATTTTCTATTGATGTGAGTCACTTAATGAATTTGTTCTTGTAACGCTGCTCGTCAATACTCTCTCCAAGCCGATTAGCCGGCCGTTCAAGACCCGATAAGGAGAGCCCATGAGCAAGATTCTCACCACCGCCAGCGGTGCCCCCGTTGCTGACAACCAGAATTCCCGTTCCGCCGGCCCGCGCGGCCCGCTGCTGCTCGACGACTTCCATCTGATCGAGAAGCTGGCCCACTTCAATCGCGAGAACATTCCTGAGCGTCGTGTCCATGCCAAGGGCTCGGGCGCCTACGGTACCTTCACCGTCACCCGTGATATCAGCGGCTACACCAGCGCCAAGTTGTTCGATGCCATTGGCAAGCGCACCGAAACCTTCCTGCGTTTCTCCACGGTCGGTGGTGAGCGCGGCTCCGCCGATACCGAGCGCGATCCACGTGGCTTCGCGGTGAAGTTCTACACCGAGGAAGGCAACTGGGACATTGTTGGCAACAACACCCCGGTGTTCTTCATCCGCGACCCGCTGAAGTTTCCCGACTTCATTCACACCCAGAAGCGCCACCCGCAGAGCAACCTGAAGAACGCCCAGATGATGTGGGACTTCTGGTCGCATTCGCCCGAAGCGCTGCACCAGGTCACCATCCTGTTCTCCGACCGCGGCATCCCGGATGGCTATCGCCACATGCACGGCTTCGGCAGCCACACCTACAGCCTGATCAATGCCAAGGGCGAGCGCACCTGGGTCAAGTGGCACTTCAAGACCCAGCAGGGCATCAAGAACCTGGCACCGGCCGATGCCGCGCGCCTGGCTGGCACTGACCCGGACTACGCCCAGCGTGACCTGTTCGAAGCCATCGAGCGTGGCGACTTCCCGCGCTGGACCGTGTGCATCCAGGTGATGAGCGAAGCCGAAGCGGCTGCTCGGGCAGAAAACCCCTTCGACGTGACCAAGACCTGGTCGCAGAAGGAGTACCCGCTGATCGAAGTGGGAGTGCTGGAGCTCAACCGCAACCCGCTCAACTACTTCGCCGAGGTCGAGCAGGCCACCTTCGGCCCGAGCAACATGGTCCCGGGTGTCGGCCTGTCGCCGGACCGCATGCTGCAAGGCCGGGTATTCGCCTACGCCGATGCGCACCGCTACCGGGTGGGCACCAACCATCAGCACTTGCCGGTCAATGCCGCGCGCAGCCCGGTCAACAGCTACCAGCGTGACGGTTCGATGGCGATGGGCAGCTACGGCAGCGCGCCGAACTACGAGCCCAACAGCTATGCCGACGCGCCGAAGCAGTCGCCACGCCATGCCGAGCCGGCGCTGGCACTCAGTGGGGCGGCGGATCGCTACGATCACCGTGAAGACAGCGACTACTACAGCCACGCAGGCGCGCTGTTCCGCCTGATGAGCGCCGAGCAGAAGGCGCTGCTGATCAGCAACATCGCCGGCACCCTGGTCGGGGTCAGCGAGGATGTAGTGCAGCGTCAGTTGCAGCACTTCTTCAAGGCTGATCCGGCCTACGGCGAAGGCATCGCCAAGGCCCTGGGCGTGAATCTCGCCTAAGTCGAAGTGATAAGAAGAACCGCCCTCATTTGGGCGGTTTTTCAATGAATATCACTACTGTTTAACCGATTTTTTGCATCCGATTGCGCGGTTTTCAGTGACCGCGGGCAAAAGCTGGTTCACACTAGTGGTCATTGACGCATTCACAGGGAGAAGCAGGGCGATGCAAGGTCACCCGGACGTAATCAACTACCTCGTCACGTTGCTGAAGGGCGAACTGGCAGCACGCGATCAGTATTTCATCCACTCGCGCATGTACGAAGACTGGGGCCTGACCAAGCTCTACGAACGTATCAACCACGAGATGGAAGAAGAGACGCAGCACGCCGATGCCCTGATGCGCCGTATCCTCATGCTCGAAGGCACCCCCGACATGCGTGCCGATGATCTCGAAGTCGGCACCACGGTGCCCGAGATGATCGAGGCCGACCTCAAGCTCGAGTACAAGGTGCGCGCCGCGCTGTGCAAGGGCATCGAGCTGTGCGAACTGCACAAGGACTACATCAGCCGCGACATCCTGCGCGCGCAGTTGGCCGATACCGAAGAAGACCACACCTACTGGCTGGAAAAGCAGCAGGGCCTGATCAAGGCCATCGGCCTGGAAAACTACCTGCAGTCGCAGATGTAAACAGCGGGGCTGCTTTGCAGCCCATCGCGACACAAGGCCGCTCCTACAGGCGATCGCGCAGCCTCGTGCGTCCCCCTGTAGGAGCGGCCTTGTGTCGCGATAGGGGCGCAAAGCGCCCCCATGGCCTTCAAGCCCGATCCCGCTCCAGCAGCGGTTTCAGGTAATGCCCGGTATACGACTGCTTCTTCTCGGCCAGCTCTTCCGGCGTGCCGCAGGCAATGATCTGCCCACCCTTGGAGCCACCCTCCGGCCCCAGGTCCACCAGCCAGTCGGCGGTCTTCACCACATCCAGGTTATGTTCGATCACCACCACGGTGTTGCCGTGGTCGCGCAGGCGGTGCAACACGTCCAGCAACTGCTGGATATCGGCGAAGTGCAGGCCGGTGGTCGGCTCGTCGAGGATGTACAGGGTCTTGCCGGTGTCGCGCTTGGACAGCTCGCGGGACAGCTTCACGCGCTGCGCCTCGCCCCCCGACAAGGTGGTCGCCGACTGCCCCAGCTTGATGTACGACAAACCGACGTCCATCAGGGTTTGCAGCTTGCGCGCCAGCGCCGGCACCGCGTCGAAGAACTCGCGGGCATCCTCGATGGTCATTTCCAGCACCTCGTGGATGTTCTTGCCCTTGTACTTGATCTCCAGGGTTTCACGGTTGTAGCGCTTGCTCTTGCACACGTCGCACGGCACGTAGATGTCCGGCAGGAAGTGCATTTCCACCTTGATCAAGCCATCGCCCTGGCAGGCTTCACAACGGCCGCCCTTGACGTTGAACGAGAACCGCCCCGGGCCGTAGCCGCGTGAGCGCGATTCTGGCACGCCGGAGAATAGCTCGCGGATCGGTGTGAAGATGCCGGTGTAGGTCGCCGGGTTCGATCGCGGGGTGCGGCCGATCGGGCTCTGGTCGATATCCACCACCTTGTCCAGGTGCTGCAGGCCATCCATGCTGCTGTGCGGTGCGGCCTCCAGGCTGCTTGCGCCATTCAGGGCGGTGGCAGCCAGCGGGAACAGGGTGTTGTTGATCAAGGTCGACTTGCCCGAGCCGGAAACCCCGGTCACGCAGGTCAGCAGGCCGATCGGGATTTCCAGGTCGACGTTCTGCAGGTTGTTGCCGCGCGCGCCCTTGAGCTTGAGCTGCAGCTTCTTGTTGCGCGGGGTGCGCTTGGCTGGCACGACGATCTTCTTGCGCCCGGACAGGTACTTGCCGGTCAGCGAGTCTGGGTGGTCCATGACCTCCTGCGGCGAACCCTCGGCGACGATCTGGCCACCGTGCACCCCGGCGCCCGGGCCGATGTCGACCACGTAGTCGGCCAGGCGAATGGCGTCTTCGTCGTGTTCCACCACGATCACCGTGTTACCCAGGTCGCGCAGGTGGTTGAGGGTGGCCAGCAGGCGGTCGTTGTCCCGTTGATGAAGGCCGATGGACGGCTCGTCGAGGATGTACATCACCCCCACCAGGCCGGCACCGATCTGGCTGGCCAGGCGGATCCGCTGGGCTTCACCGCCAGACAGGGTATCGGCACTGCGGTCCAGGGTCAGGTAGTCGAGGCCGACGTTGACCAGGAACTGCAGGCGTTCGCAGATTTCCTTGAGGATCTTCGCCGCGATCTCGCCGCGCCGCCCGGTCAGGGTCAGCGCGCCGAAGTAGTTGCTGGCTTCGCCGATCGGCAGGTTGGTCACCGCCGGCAGGGTCTTCTCGCCCACCCATACGTGGCGCGCTTCACGGCGCAAACGGGTGCCGCGGCAGTCGGGGCAGGGCTGGGTGCCGAGGAACTTGGCCAGCTCTTCGCGCACGGTGGCCGACTCGGTCTCGCGGTAGCGGCGCTCAAGGTTCGGCACGATGCCTTCGAACGGGTGCGAGCGCTTGACGATATCGCCGCGGTCGTTGAGGTACTTGAAATCGACGCTCTGCTTGCCGCTGCCGTGCAGGATGACTTTCTGGTGATCGGCCGAGAGCTGGCCGAACGGCTCCTCGAGGCTGAAGCCATAGTGCGCGGCCAATGAGCCGAGCATCTGGAAGTAATAGACGTTGCGCCGGTCCCAGCCGCGTATCGCACCCTCGGCCAGGGTCAGTTCGGCGTTGACCAGGCGCTTGGTGTCGAAGAACTGTTTCACGCCCAGGCCATCGCAGGTCGGGCAGGCGCCGGCCGGGTTGTTGAAGGAGAACAGCTTCGGCTCCAGCTCGCTGATCGCGTGGCCGCAGACCGGGCAGGCGAAGCGCGCGGAGAAGATCATGTGCTCGCCAGGCTCGTCGTCCATCGGTGCTACCAAGGCGATGCCGTCGGCCAGCTTGAGCGCGGTCTCGAACGACTCGGCCAGGCGCTGCTGCAGGTCGGCGCGGACCTTGAAGCGGTCCACCACCACGTCGATGCTGTGCTTTTTCTGTTTATCCAGCTTGGGCAGCTCGTCGAGCTCGTAGAGCTTGCCGTTGACCCGGGCCCGCACGAAGCCCTGGGCGCGCAGCTCGTCGAACACCGCCAGGTGCTCGCCCTTGCGCTCGCGGACCACCGGCGCCAGCAGCATCAGCTTGCTGCCTTCGGGTTTTTCCAGCACCAGGTCGACCATCTGGCTGATCGTTTGCGCCTCCAGCGGGATGTCGTGGTCCGGGCAGCGCGGCGTGCCGACCCGGGCATAGAGCAGGCGCAGGTAGTCGTAGATTTCGGTGATGGTGCCCACGGTCGAGCGCGGGTTGTGCGAGGTCGACTTCTGTTCGATGGAGATCGCCGGCGACAGGCCTTCGATGGTGTCGACGTCGGGCTTTTCCATCATCGACAGGAACTGCCGGGCATAGGCCGACAGCGACTCGACGTAGCGGCGCTGGCCTTCGGCATACAGCGTGTCGAACGCCAGCGAGGACTTGCCGGAGCCGGACAAGCCGGTGATCACGATCAGTTTGTCCCGGGGCAGGGTCAGGTCGATGTTCTTCAGGTTGTGGGTACGCGCCCCACGGATCAGGATCTTGTCCACTACGGCCTCGCTCGGCGGGCATAAACAAAGGAGTATACGGCGCGCTGCCATTACGCGGCAAAGCGTCGCGTATATGCCGTCAAGGCGTCGGACTGATAGAATCGCCGCCGGTTCACACGAGGTTAATCCATGCACGACACCCACAACGAGCGCATGAGCGGCAGCGAAACCCGCGCCGCGAGCGGCCTGGCCCTGGTCTTTGCCTTTCGTATGCTGGGCATGTTCATGGTGCTGCCGGTGCTGGCCACCTACGGCATGGACCTGGCCGGCGCCACCCCCGCGCTGATCGGCCTGGCCATCGGTGCCTATGGCCTGACCCAGGCGGTGTTGCAGATCCCGTTCGGGGTGATTTCCGACCGCATCGGCCGCCGTCCGGTGATCTACCTGGGGCTGGTGATCTTCGCCCTGGGCAGTGTGCTGGCGGCCCAGGCCGACTCGATCTGGGGCGTGATCGCCGGGCGCATCCTGCAGGGCGCCGGGGCGATCTCCGCGGCGGTCATGGCCTTGCTCTCGGACCTGACCCGCGAACAGCACCGGACCAAGGCCATGGCCATGATCGGCATGAGCATCGGCCTGTCGTTCGCCGTGGCGATGGTGGTCGGGCCACTGCTGACCCGCGCCTTTGGCTTGTCAGGATTGTTCCTCGCCACCGCAGGACTTGCCTTGGTCGGCATTGGCCTGATCGCCTTCGTCGTGCCCAATTCGCACAGCGTGCTGACCCATCGTGAGTCTGGTGTCGCCCGTCAAGCCCTTGGCCCGACCCTGCGCAATCCGGACCTTCTGCGCCTGGACATCAGCATTTTCGTGCTGCACGCCATCTTGATGGCCAGCTTCGTCGCGCTGCCCCTGGCCTTCGTCGAGCGCGGCGGGCTGCCCAAGGAACAGCACTGGTGGGTGTACCTGACCGCGCTGCTGGTTTCATTTTTTGCAATGATCCCCTTCATCATTTACGGGGAGAAGAAGCGCAAGATGAAACGCGTGTTGCTTGGCGCGGTCAGTGTCCTGCTGCTGGTGGAGGTGTTCTTCTGGCAGTGGGCTGACAACTTGCAGGGACTGGTGATCGGCACCGTGGTATTCTTTACCGCATTCAACCTGCTGGAGGCATCCTTGCCTTCGCTGGTCAGCAAGGTATCGCCTGCCGGTGGCAAGGGGACGGCAATGGGGGTGTATTCCACCAGCCAGTTCCTCGGCGCCGCGCTGGGAGGCATCCTCGGTGGCTGGTTGTTCCAGCACGGTGGCTTGAGCATGGTGTTCCTCGGGTGTGCGGTGTTGTGCGTCCTGTGGTTGCTCACTGCGTTGCGCATGAACGAGCCACCCTACGTGACCAGCCTGCGCATGCCTTTGACGCCAGAGGCGGTCCGGGAAGCCGGGCTGACCGAGCGCCTGTTGGCCGTGCCGGGTGTGACCGACGCCGTGGTGGTGGCAGAAGAAGCCGCCATCTATATCAAACTGGATACGAAAATTTTGGACCGCGCGACCCTCGAGCGTCTGGTGAACCCAGCCGCTTCGGCGTGCGAAGCCTAGGAGAACGTTATGGCCCGTGGGGTTAACAAAGTCATTCTGGTCGGCACCTGCGGTCAGGATCCCGAAGTCCGCTACCTGCCCAACGGTAACGCCGTGACCAACCTGAGCCTGGCCACCAGCGAGCAGTGGACCGACAAGCAGTCGGGCCAGAAGGTCGAGCGTACCGAGTGGCACCGCGTCTCGCTGTTCGGCAAGGTCGCCGAGATCGCCGGCGAGTACCTGCGCAAAGGTTCGCAGTGCTACATCGAAGGCAAGCTGCAGACCCGCGAGTGGGAAAAGGACGGCATCAAGCGCTACACCACCGAGATCATCGTCGACATCAACGGCACCATGCAGCTGCTCGGCGGTCGTCCGCAGGGCCAGCAGCAGGGCGGTGACCCGTACAACCAGGGTGGCGGCAACTACAACCAAGGTGGCGGCCAGCAGCAACAGTACAACCAGGCTCCGCGTCAGCAGGCGCCACGCCCGCAGCAGGCGCCGCAGCGTCCTGCGCCACAGCAGCCGGCTCCGCAGCCAGCCGCTGACTTCGATAGCTTCGACGACGATATTCCGTTCTAAGTTGTATTGAGCGATACCTGTTTCGGCTCTCATCCAGAAAAGTATCAGCGCTCTGTAAAAGCCTCGCATCCTCAGGGATGCGAGGCTTTTTCTTTTCTCGCCGTAGGAAAATTCCGAGTCGTCTCGGGGTAGTTGAAATGGTCGTTTGGCACTAAGTAATGTTCACCTTCAACGCCAGTATTTACTACAAAACTCTCGGCAGAAATACAGCATGTTACGCATTCCTGTTAATTATCTTGCAATGTTTCAAGAAATATCTCGGGAGGAGTTCGGAATTAACTTCTCCACGCGCTAAGGGTATGCATTAGCGATATCAGGTAAACCCCTAGATACCCATTTGCGCCATGCTTTTCACGCGTTCGAGTGATTGCAAAGTGCCATTGATGGCATTAGGCTATTTGTCCGTTTGATCAACGGCTCACCGGATTGTGAGCTGAGTCAATAGAACTTTCCAGGTTCAGACATTCTGAGGCACCAGTTCCAGAATTCTCCTGCAAGTTCGAGCTGCGAGAAATGGATGTCCTACTCTTCGAAACTGACTGCGCGCTACCTTGATCTCGGCAAGAATGCCGTCTCGCCGGGTTCCTTCGGCGGTGAGGACGTGCGGTTCTCCACCGAGTTCGAAGCCCTCGAGGGCGAGCTGACCCGCGCCCAGTCGATCCATGCCAGCGGCCAGGTGGACTGGCTGAAGATCCTCGAGAACAGTGAAGCGCTGCTGCGCGACCAGTCCAAGGATCTGCGCGTGGCCTCCTGGCTCACCTGGGCCCTGTTCCAGCGTGAGTCCTACGCCGGCCTTCTGGCAGGCATCAGCTTGCTTCGAGAGCTGTGCGAGCAGCATTGGGACGACGTCCACCCTGCCAAGCCCCGTACGCGCTCCGCTGCCATCGGCTGGCTGGTGCCGCGCCTCGAACAGGCGCTGGGCGCCGACATCGCGATCAAGGAACAATTGCCGCTGTTCCAGCAGATGGTCGAGCAGCTCGGCGGCCTCGAGGCGGCGCTGTCGGCCCGGCTGGGCGACGATGCGCCCCTGCTGCTACCCATCTGCCGGTCATTGAAAGGCCAGGTCCAGCGCTCGGCCAGCAATGAACCGCAGCCTGGCGCGGTAGGTGCCATCGTTGCCCAGGTCAAGCAGGCGGCGACCCAGCTGTTCACGCCGGGCGAGCCGGTTGAGAACGAAAAGGACGCGAGCAAGGCCCTGCGGGCGCAGCAGGAGCAAGGCCGGCAGCTGTGCGTCTGGTGGCAGCGGCAGAAAGCCACCGACCTGCGGGCTTTGCGCCTGAACCGCACGTTGCTGTGGCTGCCCATCGAGGCGATGCCCGAGCGCAATGCCGAGAACGTCACGGCGTTGCGCGGCCTGCCCGCCGACAAGCTCAAGAGCTACAAGGAGCGGTTCGAGCAGGGACATTACGCCGACCTGCTGGTGGAGTTGGAAAACAGCGTGGCCAAGGCGCCGTTCTGGTTCGATGGCCAGCGCCTGGTCTGGGAGTGCTGCCAGGCACTGAGCGTCGAGGCCGGCATGCGCGAAGTGGAGATGAATTTCGCCTCGTTGCTGCAGCGCCTGCCCAGCGTGATCGAGTTGAAGTTCCACGACGGTACCCCGTTTGCCGACCCCGAGACCCGCGCCTGGATTGCCGCCCAGGTCATTCCCCACCTGCAGGCCGAGGTGAGCCAGCCGGTGGCCGAGCCCGGTGAGCGCCAGGCGCCCTGGGAGCAGGTCCTGGAGGCGGTCCTGCCGATCCTGCGCAAGGATGGCCTGAAGACCGCGGTACAGCAACTCAAGCAGCAGATGCAAGGCGCCCATGGAGGGCGCGAGCGCTTTTTCTGGCAGTTGAGCCAGGCGCGGCTCTGCTTCACGGCCAAGAAATACGAACTGGCCAAGACCCAGCTGGAAGCCCTCGACGAGCAACTGCGCCAATCCGGCGTGGATGCCTGGGAACCTGATCTGTCGCTGCAGGTGTTGCACCTGCTGCATACCTGTTGCGAGCTGCTACCGCAGAACCATGTGGTGCGCGAACGCAAGGACGAGATCTACCGCAGGCTGTGCTACCTCGATCTCGAAGTCGTACTCGAATAGGCCCAAGGGCCATAACCCTCAAGGAGAAAACCAATGGCCAAAGAAGGCTCGGTAGCCCCCAAGGAACGCATCAACGTCACCTTCAAACCCGCCACCGGCGGAGCTCAGGAAGAGATTGAACTGCCGTTGAAACTACTGGCGATCGGTGATTACACCCTGCGCGCCGACGATCGCAAGATCGAAGACCGCAAGCCGATCAGCATCGACAAGATGAACTTCGACGAAGTGCTGGCCAAGCAGGAACTGAGCATGACCCTGGCCGTGCCGAACCGCCTGCAGGAAGGCGCCGAAGGTGACGAGCTGGCGGTGAGCCTGCGGGTCAACACCATGAAGGACTTCAACCCGGCCAGCCTGGTCGAGCAAGTCCCGGAGCTGAAGAAGCTGATGGAGCTGCGTGAAGCCCTGGTCGCCCTGAAAGGCCCGTTGGGCAACGCCCCTGCCTTTCGCAAGGCCATCGAGGGTGTGCTGGCCGACAACGAGTCCCGCGAGCGCGTGCTCGGTGAACTGGGCCTGAACGCCCAGCCGGACGCCTGATCCCCATAGTCAAGGAAGCCTAATTGCCATGAGCACCGCCGCACAGCAACAGAGCGCCGAGAACAGCGAATTCAGCATTCTCGACAGCATCATCGCCGAAACCCGCTTGACCCCGGACGACGAAGCCTACGACATCGCCAAGCGCGGCGTGTCGGCCTTCATCGAAGAACTGCTCAAGCCGCAGAACGACGGTGAGCCGGTCAAGAAGGCGCTGGTCGACCGTATGATCGCCGAGATCGATGCCAAGCTCAGCCGCCAGATGGACGAGATCCTCCACCACCCGGACTTCCAGTCCATGGAGTCCGCTTGGCGCGGCCTGCAACTGCTGGTCGACCGCACCAACTTCCGCGAAAACATCAAGATCGAGATCCTCAACGTCTCCAAGCAAGACCTGCTGGACGACTTTGAAGACTCGCCGGAAGTGATGCAAGCTGGCCTGTACAAGCACATCTACACCGCTGAGTACGGTCAGTTCGGTGGCCAGCCGGTTGGTGCGGTGATCGCCAACTACTACCTGTCGCCAAGCTCGCCTGACGTAAAGCTGATGCAGTACGTCTCCAGCGTCGCCTGCATGTCCCACGCGCCGTTCATCGCCGCCGCCGGCCCGAAATTTTTCGGCCTGGAAAGCTTCACTGGCCTGCCGGACCTGAAAGATCTGAAGGATCACTTCGAAGGCCCGCAGTTCACCAAGTGGCAGAGCTTCCGCGAGTCCGAGGACGCGCGCTACATCGGCCTGACCGTGCCGCGTTTCCTCCTGCGCAACCCGTACGACCCGGAAGAGAACCCGGTCAAGTCGTTTGTCTACAAGGAAACCGTGGCCAACAGCCATGAGCACTACCTTTGGGGCAACACCGCATACGCCTTCGGCACCAAGCTGACCGACAGCTTCGCCAAGTTCCGCTGGTGCCCGAACATCATCGGCCCGCAGAGCGGTGGCGCGGTGGAAGACCTGCCGCTGCACCACTTCGAGAGCATGGGCGAGATCGAGACCAAGATCCCGACCGAAGTGCTGGTGTCCGACCGTCGCGAGTACGAGCTGGCCGAAGAGGGCTTCATCGCCCTGACCATGCGTAAAGGTAGCGACAACGCGGCGTTTTTCTCGGCCAACTCGGCGCAGAAACCGAAGTTCTTCGGCATCAGCGCAGAAGGCAAGACTGCCGAGCTGAACTACAAGCTGGGCACCCAACTGCCGTACATGATGATCGTCAACCGCCTGGCTCACTACATCAAGGTCCTGCAGCGCGAGCAGCTGGGCTCCTGGAAGGAACGCACCGACCTGGAGCTGGAACTGAACAAGTGGATCCGCCAGTACGTTGCCGACCAGGAGAACCCGAGCGCCGAAGTCCGTGGCCGCCGTCCGCTGCGCGCCGCCCAGGTGATCGTCAGCGACGTGGAAGGTGAGCCGGGCTGGTACCGCGTGAGCCTGAACGTGCGTCCGCACTTCAAGTACATGGGTGCCGACTTCACCCTGTCGCTGGTCGGCAAGCTGGACAAGGAGTAAGCGACGATGGGCAATGGCTACGGAAGCCTGTTCGAGCGCCTGAGCGGCGAAGCCGACCTGCGCGCCAACTGGCGGCGTGAAGACGCCGCGATGGCTTCCGTGGCCGCCCATCTGGCGAAGATGCTCAGCACCCGGGCCGGCAGCGTGCAGACGCTCGCTGACTACGGGCTGCCCGACCTCAATGACATGCGCCTGAGCCTGCACGACGCGCTCAGCCAGGCCCGCCGGGCCATCGAGTGCTTCATTGAGGCCTACGAACCGCGCATGTCCGATGTCACGGTGGTGTCTCGCCCGCGTGATCACGATCAGCTCAAGCTGGCTTTCAGCATCGAAGGCCAGCTTGAGGTGGACGGTATCAAGCGCCAGGTCAGTTTTGCCGCGCGCCTGGATGGCAGCGGGCAAGTCCGAGTCAGTCAAGGAGACTAGCGATGTCACGGCGCGCATAGCCTGAGATTTCCCCAACCCTTGCGCGGCAAGCGGCGGCCCTGCAGCTGGCCCGGCCCGCGCATGCGCAGTACCGGCCACGGGCGGTACCCGAGAGCAGAATTCAGGAGGAACGACAAATGTCCTTCAATTACTACTACCAAAGCGAGCTGACGGCACTGCGCCAGCTGGGGCGGCGTTTTGCCGAACGCAGCCCGGCGCTGGCGCCGTACCTCGGCCAGGCCGGGCGCGACCCGGACGTCGAGCGCCTGCTCGAAGGTTTTGCCTTCCTCACCGGCCGCCTGCGGCAGAAGCTCGACGACGAACTGCCCGAGCTGACCCACTCGTTGATGCACCTGCTGTGGCCGAACTACATGCGCCCGCTGCCGGCGTTCAGCATCCTGCAGTTCGACCCCCTGCGCCAGGCCGGCCCGGCCCTGCGGGTCGAACGCGACACCCCGGTGGAAGGGCGGCCGATCGATGGCGTGAGCTGCCGTTTCCGTACCTGCTACCCCACCGACGTACTGCCCTTGCGCCTGAGCGCGCTGAACTACTCGCTCAATGGCCAGGGCGCGCTGCTGAGCCTGCGCCTGGACATGAACTGCGACGGCAACCTCGGCGACGTGAAGCTCAGCAAGCTGCGCCTGCACCTGGCCGGCGAGCGCTACATCAGTCAGATGCTCTACCTGAGCCTGCTGCGCAGCCTGGCCGGCATCGAGCTGATGCCGTTGGACAGCCACGGCAAACCGATGCTCAACGCCAAGGGCGACCCGCTGCTGCTGCGCGCCCCAGCGGCCAAGGTGCACCCGGTGGGCTTCGCCGAAGAAGAAGCGCTGATCCCGTACCCGCTGAACACCTTCCGCGGCTACCGCTTCCTCCAGGAGTACTTCGCCTTCCAGGACAAGTTCTTGTTCGTCGACGTGACCGGCCTGGACGTGTTGCAGAGCCTGCCCGAAGAAACCCTCAAGCAGGTGCACGGCCTGGAGCTGCGCTTCGACATCCGCAAGGGCGAGGCCCAGCGCCTGCGCCCGACCCTGGACAACGTCAAGCTGTACTGCACGCCAATCGCCAACCTGTTCAAGCACGACGCGTTGCCGATCCGCCTGGACGGCAAGCAGGACGAATACCTGCTGCTGGCGGCCGAGCTCGACCCCGAGCATTGCGGGGTGTTCTCGGTCGACAGCGTGACCGGCTGGAGCCCGGGCGGCCTGGGCTACCAGAACTACGTGCCGTTCGAGTCGTTCGAGCACGACGCCAGCTTCGACGTGCCGGAGAACCGCCCGCACTACAGCATCCGCCAGCGCTCCTCGCTGCTGCACGACGGCCTCGACACCTACCTGAGCTTCGGCGTGCACCAGGCCGAGACCCACGAGACGCTGTCGATCGAGCTGACCTGCACCAACCAGAACCTGCCGCGACGCCTGAAGCTCGGCGACATCTGCATGCTCAGCGAAGAGACCCCGGAGTTCCTCACCTTCCGTAACATCACCCCGGTCACCGCCAGCTACGCGCCACCGCTGAACCGCGACTTCCTGTGGAAACTGATCAGCAACATGTCGCTGAACTACCTGTCGCTGGCCGACGTTGACGCGCTCAAGGTGATCCTCGAAACCTACGACCTGCCGCGTTACTACGACCAGCACGCGGAAAAGGTCAGCCGCCGCCTGCTCGGCGGGCTCAAGGCGATCCGCCATCAGCACGTCGACCGCCTGCACCGTGGCCTGCCACTGCGCGGCCTACGCACCGAGCTGACCATCGACCCTGAGGGCTACATCGGCGAGGGCGACCTGTTCGTCTTCGCCTCGGTGCTCAATGAATTCTTCGCGCTCTACGCCAGCCTCAACTCGTACCACGAGTTGCGGGTGAAAAGCACACAAGGGGAGGTGTACCAATGGACACCACGCATGGGCCTGCAACCGCTGCTGTAAGCCGGTTGAGCCGGAGCATCCGCGAGTACTCGCTGTTCCAGGCCGTGCTGCTGGTGATGGATCAGCTGCGCGAGGCCTACCCGTATCTCGAGGACGAGGAACTCTACGATCTGGTCGAGTTCCAGGCCAACCCCAGCCTGGGCTTCCCCGGCAGCGACGTCGACCGCATCGAGTTCTTCCACGAGCACGGCCAACTGCGCGCGCGCATGCGCTTCAACCTGATCGGCCTGGTCGGCTCCAGCTCGCCGCTGCCGGCGTTCTATGGCGAACAGGCGTTGGGCGACAACGAGGACGGCAACCCGACGCGGATGTTCCTCGACCTGTTCCACCACCGCCTGCAACGCCTGCTGCTGCCCATCTGGCGCAAGTACCGCTACCGCGCCAGTTTCGAGAGCGGCGCCCTGGACGGCTTCTCGTCGCACCTGTTCGCCCTGATCGGCCTGGGCGGCGACCAGATCCGCCAGGCCAAGGAGCTGAACTGGAAACGCCTGTTGCCGTACCTGGGTGTGCTCAGCCTGCGCGCCCACTCGGCGGCGCTGATCGAAGCCGTGCTGCGTTACTACTTCAAGCACGCCGACCTGGTCATCGAGCAGTGCCTGGAGCGGCGCGTCGACATCCTCGAAGAACAGTGCAACCGCCTGGGCCTGGCCAACAGCCTGCTGGGCGAAGACGCCGTACTCGGCGAGCGCGTGCGCGACCGCAGTGGCAAGTTCCGCATCCACATCACCCAGCTGGACTGGCAACGCTTTCACGAATTCCTGCCGATCGGTTTCGGCTACCAGCCGCTGTGCGCGCTGACCCGCTTCACCCTGCGCGACCCGCTGGACTACGACATCCGCCTGGAGCTGCGCCGCGAAGAGATCCGCGAGCTGCGCATCGGCGAACAGAACGTCTGCCACCTGGGTTGGACCAGCTGGCTGGGTCGCGAGCGCGCCGATGGCGTGGTGACCTTGGGAAGCAAAATTCATTAAGGACCAATGGCCATGATCAACGTAGACCTGCAACAACTTGTCCAGGCCCTGGACGCCGACAGCCGCCGCGACCTGGAACGCTCCGCCGAGCGCTGCGTCGCCCGCGGCGGCAGCAAGATCCTCGTCGAGGACCTGCTGCTGGGCCTGCTCGAACGCCCTGAAAGCCTGTTGCAGCGAGCGCTGCAGGACGCCGCGATCGATGCCGGTGAGCTCAGTGCCGCGCTGCAGCCGAATGTCGAGCACAGCGCCACCCGCAACCCGGTGTTCGCCCCGGAGCTGGTGCAGTGGCTGCAGGATGCGTTGCTGGTCTCCAACCTCGAGCTGGGCCAGAGCCAGGTCGACCAGGCGGCCTTGATTCTCGGCCTGCTGCGCAATCCGCTGCGTTACGCCGGCAGCCGCTACTACAAGCTGCTTGGCGGCTTGGACATCGAGCGCCTCAAGGGCTACGCCCTGGCCCAGCAACCCGCCGCACCCAAGATCGGCGGCGGGCCCCAGGGCGAATCGATACTCCAGCGCTTCACCCACAACCTCACCCAGCAGGCCCGTGACGGCAAGCTCGACCCGGTGCTGTGCCGCGACGCGTCGATCCGCCAGATGATCGATATCCTCGCCCGCCGCCGCAAGAACAACCCGATCGTGGTCGGCGAGGCCGGCGTGGGCAAGACCGCCGTGGTCGAAGGCCTTGCCGCGCGCATTGTCGCCGGCGAAGTGCCACCGGCCCTGCAAGGGGTCGACCTGCTGGCGCTGGACATGGGCCTGTTGCAGGCTGGCGCCAGCGTCAAGGGCGAGTTCGAGCGCCGCCTGAAGGGCGTAATCGACGAGGTCAAGGCCGCGCCGCGCCCAGTGATTTTGTTCATCGACGAAGCCCACACCCTGATCGGCGCCGGCGGCAACGCCGGTGGCTCCGACGCCGCCAACCTGCTCAAGCCGGCGCTGGCCCGTGGCGAGCTGCGCACAATCGCCGCTACCACCTGGGCCGAGTACAAGAAGTACTTCGAGAAAGACCCGGCCCTGGCCCGTCGTTTCCAGCCGGTGCAGTTGCTCGAACCGACCGTGGGCGAGGCGGTGACTATCCTGCGTGGCCTGGCCCAACTCTATGAGAAGAGCCACGGCATCTATCTACGTGACGACGCCGTGGTCGCCGCCGCCGAACTGTCGGCGCGCTACCTGACCGGCCGGCAGCTGCCGGACAAGGCAGTCGATGTGCTCGACACCGCCTGTGCCCGGGTGCGCATTAGCCTGGTCGCCGCCCCCGACAGCCTGGAACGCCTGCGCGCCGAACTGGCCGAGGGCGAGCGCCAGCGCAACGCCCTGCGCCGCGACGCCGAAGCGGGACTGGCCATCGACCAGGAAGCCTTCGAGCAGCTGGAGCTGCGCCTGGCCGAAGCCCACGACCAGGAGATCGAACTGGCCGCCCGCTGGGCCCGTCAGCGCGAGCTCGCCGAGCAGGTGCTGGAACTGCGCCAGCAAGTCGCCAACGCCCCTGCCGCAGCGGCCGCGCCAGCCGAAGGGGAGGAGAGTGGGCCGGTCGTCGAAGGTGAAAGCCGCGAGCAGCTGCAACAACGCCTGGCCGAGACCCACCAGGCCCTGCTCGACGCCCAGGCCGAAGAGCGCCTTGTCAGCGCCGAAGTGTGCCCGCGCCTGGTGGCCGAGGTGATCAGCGCCTGGACCGGCGTGCCGCTGAGCCAGCTGGCCCGCGAGCATAACGCCAAGGTGATCACCTTCGCCGACGACCTGCGTGCCCGCATCCGTGGCCAGGAGCAGGCTGTGCATGCGCTGAACCGCTCGATGCGCGCCACCGCCGCCGGCCTGAACAAACCCGACGCACCGGTGGGCGTGTTCCTGCTGGTCGGCCCCAGTGGCGTCGGCAAGACCGAGACCGCGCTGGCGCTGGCCGACCTGCTGTACGGCGGCGACCGTTTTATCACCACCATCAACATGTCCGAGTTCCAGGAGAAGCACACCGTCTCGCGCCTGATCGGCGCGCCGCCCGGCTACGTCGGTTACGGCGAGGGCGGCATGCTTACCGAGGCCGTGCGCCAGAAACCGTATTCGGTGGTGTTGCTGGACGAGGTGGAGAAGGCCGACCCTGACGTGCTCAACCTGTTTTACCAGATCTTCGACAAGGGCGTGGCCAACGACGGTGAAGGGCGCCAGATCGACTTCCGCAACACGCTGATCCTGATGACCTCGAACCTGGCCAGCGACCAGATCAGCGCCTTGTGCGAAAACGGTGAGCGCCCGGATGCCGAGTTGCTCGAACAGCACATCCGCCCGGTACTCAGCCGCCACTTCAAGCCGGCCCTGCTGGCGCGCATGCGCGTGGTGCCGTACTACCCGGTCGGCGGCCCGGTGCTGCGCGAGCTGATCGAGATCAAGCTGGGCCGCCTGGGCGAACGCCTGCAACGTCGGCAACTGGCGTTCAGCCACTGCCAGGCGCTGGTCGACCACCTGGCCGAGCGTTGCAGCCAGAGCGAAGCCGGCGCGCGCCTGATCGACCACCTGATCGACACCCACGTGCTGCCCAAGGTGGCCGACCGTCTGCTCGACGCCATGGCCAGCGGCGAGGCGATCAGCCGTGTGCACGCTACCCTCGACGCGGATGCCGGCGTGATCTGCGAGTTTGCCTGAGGTGGGCGTGATGTTCGCACACGTGCCGCACCCGCTGGCCTATGCCGAGACGCTGCTGGGCACCTTCACCGACCTGGCCCGGGCGGCGGACGACCAGTGCCTGTTGCAGGTGCTGGTGCAGGCCGTGGCCGGGCTCAGTGGCTGCCCGCTGGTGCAGGTGTACCTGCTCGACCCGACCCATACCCGGCTCGGGCTCGAAGCTGCCTGGCTCGACGGCAAGCTGCTGGCGCGCGACTGCTCCAGCCTGCCGGCCGACTACAACGGCGAGCAGCTGTTGCAGTTCGCCCTGTGCCAGAACCGTGTGGTGAACATCGCCGAACTCTCTGCCAGCCTGTTCGACACCAGCTTCCTGCCCTGTCAGGCCAGGCCCTGGCAGGCGCTGCTGGCGGTACCATTGGTGACGGCGCAGCAGCGCGTCGCCGGGGTGTTGCTGTGCGTGAACCGCGAGCGCGGCGCGCTGGAAGGGTTCGCCGATTCCCTGGGGCGCCTGGGCGGTTTCGCCATGGGCCAGCTGCAGCTGTTGCGACGGCTGCGCCAGCCCGGGCCACAACCCCTGGCGGCGAGCAGCACACCGGTCGCTGCCAGCAGCTACGGCCTGATCGGCCAGAGCCCGGCCATGCGTCAGACCTGCCAGATGATCAGCAAGGTCCTGCACAGTCCGTACACCGTATTGCTGCGTGGCGAAACCGGTACCGGCAAGGAACTGGTGGCCCGCGCCATCCACGACTACGGCCCACGCCGTTCGGGTGCCTTCGTGGTGCAGAACTGCGCGGCTTTCCCCGAGAGCCTGCTGGAAAGCGAGCTGTTCGGCTACCGCAAGGGCGCGTTCACCGGTGCCGAGCGTGACCGCCCGGGGCTGTTCGACGCCGCCGATCGCGGCACCCTGTTGCTCGACGAGATCGGCGACATGCCCCTGGCTCTGCAGGCCAAGTTGCTGCGTGTGTTGCAAGAGGGCGAGATCCGCCCCCTCGGGTCTAACGTCACCCACAAGATAGACGTGCGCATCATCGCCGCCACCCACCGCGACCTGGCGCAGATGGTCAGCGACGGTCTGTTCCGCGAAGACTTGTACTACCGTCTGGCACAGTTCCCCATCGAGTTGCCTGCGTTGCGCCAGCGTAGCGGGGATGTCATCACCCTGGCCCGGCATTTCTGCGACAAGGCCTGCACATTCCTTCAGCGCAGCCAGGTGGGCTGGTCCCAGGCCGCCCTCGACCATCTCGAGAGCTATGCCTTCCCCGGTAACGTGCGCGAACTCAAGGGTCTGGTGGAGCGTGCGGTGCTGCTGTGCGAGGGCGACGAACTGGAGATCGGCCACTTCTCGCTCAACCTGGCGGAGCCACCGCCGGACGACGGCGAGCTGAATCTGCGCGAACGCCTGGAAAAGGTTGAGCGCAGCCTGCTCCTCGACTGCCTGCGCAAACACGATGGTAACCAGACCCTGGCCGCCCGTGAGCTCGGGCTGCCGCGGCGCACCCTGCTGTACCGGCTCGGGCGCCTGAACATTCAGCTCGCCGATGGCGAGGGCTGAACGGCATGAGACCTACATCCTTTCATTTCACCCAAGGCTCGCCCGTGGCGGCGCATGCCTCATCCGTACATGGAGTCGTCCCGATGTTTCACCGTCACTGGCGGGGCACGTTGCTGGCCCTGGTTTGCGCGTTCGCCCTGGCCGGTTGTGCCGGCAACTACAAGTTCGACGATGACAGCTATCGCCCACTCGGCGATCCCCAGGCCCTCAACCGTGACAAGTGAGTACAAGGAGCTATGACCATGGAAGTGGTTTTCGAACTGCTCGATAAACGTCAGCACGGACGCGCCGACTCGCCGAGCAAGACCTTCGACCGTGCCGGTGGTGACATCGGTCGGGCCAAGGACTGTCATTGGTGCATCGACGACGACAAGCGGCACCTGTCCAGCCACCACGCCCATGTCTCGTTCGAGAACGGCGAGTTCTTTCTGACCGACACCAGCAGCAACGGTATTCGCCTGGCAAATAGCGGTGCTCAGTTGCGCAAGGGCGAGGCCTATCGCATCGAGCAGGGTGCGGTGTATCGCATGGGCGATATCGAAGTGCGCGCACGGCTGATTGACAGCGAACCGGGTTTGGATATCGGCCTGGGCATGCCGGGAGCTAACATCATTCCCGATGACGCCTTCCTCGGCCTGGACCCGATCACCGCGCTGGACCAGCAAGAGATTGCGCTGCGTCCGATGGATGAACTGGTGGCCATGACCATGCCCGAGCCACCTGCGCGTCAGCGCGCCGACTATGCACAGATCGATCACGAGAACTTGATCGTGCCGACCCTGGTGCCCGTGCTGACGCCTGAACCGACGCCCGCCCCGCCCCAGCGGGAACCTCGCGATGATGCCTTCTGGAAGCGTTTCGGCGCAGCCCTTGGCGTGGATCTGGACGACCTCGACGAGCAGGCCCGCGAAACGCTCGCGGTGCAGGCCGCCGGTCTGCTGCGCCATAGCATCGCCAGCCTGCAGCAGAGCCTGCGGACCCGCAGTGAGCTGAAGAATGAGTTGCGACTGTCCCTGACGACCCCGCAGGGCGCCAGCCGCAACCCGATCAAGGCGCCGCTGGAGGCCGATCAGGTACTCGGCGAGCTGCTCAAGCCCCGGCGTGGCGGCCAATTGACCGGCGAGCAGGCAGTGTCCCAGGCGTTTCGTGACTTGCAGGCACACCAGGTGGCCATGCTCGGAGCCAGCCGCCATGCCCTGCGCAGTACCCTGGAACACTTCGCTCCGGAGCAGTTGGTGCTGCAGTTCGAGCGCCAGGATCGCAAGCGCCTGTTCGGCAGCCGCTGGAAGTCCTATGTGCGCTATCACCAGGCCCTGGTCGGCAACGAGGACTGGAGCGAGCGCCTGTTGGCCAAGGACTTCACCCGCAACTACGAAGAGCAGGTACGCCTGATCGCTTCGCTCAACCACGACCCGCAAGGATGACCGCCATGACGCGCATTTCCCGCAGGCTGCTCGGTGCGACATGGGCCCTGGCCGCGCTGGCCTGGTTGGCCGGTTGCAGCGCCCTGTCGCCGTATTCGCACATGACCAAGCTCGACCTCACGCTGAACGCCACCGACCAGCTCAACCTGGACATCAATGGCCGCCCCTCGCCGGTAGTGGTGCGGCTGTTCGAGCTCAAGCACCCGGTGGCCTTCGAGAGCACCGACTTCTTCAGCCTTTACCAGAGTCCGAAAGAGTCCTTGTCTGCGGACCTGGTGGCCAGCGAGGAGCACGAACTGCGCCCGGGCCAGACCCTGAGCCTGAAGCTCAGCATCGATCCCGAGAGCCGCTTTGTCGGCATCCTGGCCGCCTACCGCGACCTCGACCAGGCGCAATGGCGTCGTGTGCAGGCGATCCGCATCGGCGAGCGGGTCACGGCGAACCTCTACCTGGACCAGGCGGGGATCCACAATGGCGTGCCCCCCGTGGCACAAGCGGGTGAGCGCCCATGAATGTGCACAAGGTAGTCTGGCAGGAGGGGATGCTGCTGCGTCCCCAGCATTTCCAGCACAACGACCGCTACTACGACAGCCAGATGAAGACTCGCACCCAGTTGCTGGGCACCTACACCTGGGGCTTCATCAACCTCGAGATCGACCTGCAGTTCCTCAACATGGGCAAGCTGGTGATCAGCCGTGCCGCCGGCATCCTGCCCGACGGCAGCCTGTTCGAGCTCGACGGCAGCAGCGAGCCGCTGGCCCTGGATGTGCCGCCGAATACGGGCGCCACGCCGATCTTCATGGCCTTGCCGCTGGTCACCGGCAATCACATCGAGGCACGCCGCCCCGAGCAGTCCGACGTACTGACCCGCTACACCACCTACGAGGTGGAGGTGTCCGACTCCAATGCCGGTGACGACAACAGCAGCCAGATCAACTGCGCGCGTCCCGACTTCCGCCTGCTGCTGGGCGAGCAACAGACCGACCAGGCCTACGTCAAGCTCAAGGTCTGCGAGATCCTCGACACCTCGCCCGACGGGGTCATCAGCCTCGATCCGGAGTTCGTGCCGACGTTCATCCGCACCCATTCGTCGGTGTACCTGCTGTCGTGCCTGAAGGAAGTCATCAGCATGCTGGCGCTGCGCGGCGACACCCTGGCCGAGCGTATCCGCTCCAACGGCAAGGTCGGCGGCGCCGAGGTCGGCGATTTCATGATGCTGCAACTGATCAACCGTACCGAGCTGCTGCTGCGCCATTACCTGAGCCTGGAGCAGGTGCACCCCGAGGAGCTGTACCGCACCTTCCTGATCATGCTCGGCGACCTGTCGACCTTCTCCAGTGATACCAAGCGCCCACGCCTGGACGCCCGCTATCAGCACAGCGACCAGGGGGCGAGCTTCCGCAAGCTGATGGAGTCGATCCGCCAGGTGCTGTCGATGGTGCTCGAACAGCATGCCATCGAGCTGGAGCTGCAGCAGCGCCAGTACGGCATCCTGGTGTCGCCGCTGCACGACCCGGGGCTGCTCACCACCGCCTCATTCGTGCTGGCGGCCAGCGCCAACTGCGAGTCCGAGGAACTGCGTCAGCGTCTGCCGTCGCACCTGAAGGTCGGCCCGGTGGAGCGCATCCGCCAACTGGTCAACCTGCACCTGCCCGGGCTCAAGGTCAAACCGCTGCCGGTGGCGCCGCGGCAGATCCCGTTCCACGCCAACAAGACCTATTTCATCGTCGAACTCGACGCCGCCGACCGCGCCAAGATGGACGGTTCCGGTGGCTTCGCCTTCCACGTCACCAGTGAGTTCTCCGATCTCGAACTGAAATTCTGGGCCATCAGGAACTGAGCATGAGCAAGGACATGGACACCCCTCAGGACGACAAGACCGTCCTGTTCAACCAGGATGGCTCGGCACCGGAAGGTCAGGCACTCACCGCACTGGGCGGATCGGCGCGGGCCGAGCCGCTCGAGCAGCGCATGGTCTACTCGGCGCGCCTGCCCTCCAGCGGCAGTTTCAGCGTCGGCCTCAACCCGCTGGTGGCCGCCGCCGGCGAGCTGCTGTCGGAAGTGGTGCGGCTCAAGCACAGCGAGACCAGCGAAGACCTGGCCACTCTCAAGGAGCGCCTGAGCGCCTGCATTCGCAGCTTCGAGACGCGCATTCACTACGAGGGCGTGGAAAGCAGCCAGATCACCGTGGCCCGCTACCTGCTGTGCACGGTGGTCGATGAAGCCGTGGTCACCACGCCGTGGGGCAACGAGAGCCAGTGGTCGCAGATGAGCCTGCTCAGCGCCTTCCACAACGAGACCTTCGGCGGCGAGAAGTTCTTCGCGGTGCTTGACCGCATGTCGAAGAACCCGGTCAAGCACCTGCCGATGCTCGAGCTGATGTACCTGTGCCTGTCGCTGGGGTTCGAGGGCAAGTACCGGGTGATCGACCGGGGCATGTCGGAGCTGGAAGGGATTCGCGATGCGCTGTTCCGGCAGATCCGCCAGTTGCGCGGCGACGTGCCGCGCGAACTGTCGCCGCGCTGGGAAGGCCTCGACCGTTCGCGCCACGGGCTGGTGCGCATCGTGCCGTGGTGGAGCGTGGCGCTATTCACCCTGGTGTGCCTGGTGGTGATGTATTCCGGTTTCGCCTGGGTGCTGGGAGAACAGCGCGCGACTGTCCTGCAACCTTTCCAGACGCATGAGCAGACCGCGACCCAAGCGCGGCCGTGACACAAGGACCCGTGATGAAGAATTTTTTCAAGAAAGTAGGCGCTTTCCTCGCCCGTACCTGGGTCTGGAGCCTGCTGCTGGTATTGGTCCTCGCCCTGCTGGTGTGGTTCGCCGGGCCGTTGCTGGCGGTGGCCGACAACAAGTTCTGGGAAGACGCCGCGGCGCGGCTGCTGACCATCAGCGTACTGTTCCTGCTGTGGGGCCTATGGATGGTGTTTGCCAGCTGGCGCGCCAACAACCGCAAGCAGGCGGAACTCGAGAGCGAGGACGGTCGCGAACGTCTGGAGCGCGAGGAGCGCAAGGAAGCGCAAGGCAAGGAGATCAAGGCCCGTTTCAAACATGCCTTGTCCACCCTCAAGCATTCGAGCCTGTACGGTGGCCGCAGCGAGCGCTGGCGCCGCGACCTGCCCTGGTACCTCGTGCTCGGCCCGCAGGGTGCGGGCAAAACCAGCCTGATCGACCATTCGGGTATTGAGTTCCCGATCAACGCGCTGGAGCGCAAGCTTGCCCGCGATCCCTCCAGCGGCGACTTCTGCGATTTCTATTTCGCCGAACAGGCCGTGCTGGTGGACACCGCCGGACGCTTCCTCAACCAGCCCGACAGCGAGATCGATGGCAGCGCCTGGCGTGTGCTGCTCGACCAGTTGCGCCTGCGCAGGCGCAACCGCCCGCTCAACGGCGTGGTGGTTACCGTGCCACTGGACACCTTGCTCGGCGGCGAGGCGGCTGTGGACGAGCTGGCGCAGAACGTCCGCTCGCGCCTGCAGGAGCTGCGCCAGCGCCTGCATGTCGAACTGCCGGTTTACCTGGTGCTGAGCAAGACCGACCGCCTGCAGGGCTTCGACGCCTTCTTCGACCAGCAGTCGCGCGAAGAGAACGAACAGGTGTTCGGCGTCACCTTCGGCAAGGGTCAGAGCGGCGCCGACACCGAGCTGTTGGCCAAGGAGTTCCAGGGCCTGCTGCAACGCCTGGGCGACCAGGTCACCCAGCGCATGCACCATGAGCGTAATACCTTGCGCCGTGCGCGGATCCTCGACTTCCCGCACCAGTTGGGGCGCATCGGCGACCAGCTGTGCCTGTTCGTCGACGCGGCCTTTACCGGCAACCGCTACCAGCGCGCCAGCCAGCTGCGTGGTTTCTATCTGACCAGCGCACCGCACCAGGCACCGCGGGTGGACAGTGACAACGGCTTCCATCCAGGCGCAGCGGGTCGCAGCGCGCCGCAGGGGCGCTCGCGCTTCATCCTGCAGCTGTTCAGCCGGGTGATCTTCCCCGAGTACGACCTGGCCGGCCTCGACCAGCGCGAACGCCGGCGTATCCACTGGGGGCAGCGCGCCGTCTACCTTGGAGCTCTGGGGGCGCTGGCGCTGTTCGGTGTGCTGTGGGCCGGCAGCTTCTCCGGCAACCATGAACGCCTGGAGCAGGTGCGTGAGCTGGGCCGTCAGTGGCAGCGCCAGCATCTCGGCCTGGGCCCGCGCGATGATGCCCTCGCCGCGCTCAAACCGCTGGACAGCGCCTGGCAGGCCGCGCAGGTCTTCCCGGCCAGCGGCGATGTCGCGTGGTTGCAGCGCGGTGGGTTGTACCAGGGCGTGCCGAGCAACGAAGTGCTGCAACCGGCCTATCAGCGCGAACTGGAGACCGTTCTGCTGCCACGGGTGGCGCAGATGGTCGAAGGACAGATCCGCAGCAACCTGAAGAACCGTGAGCGCCTGCTCAACAGCCTGCGCGCCTACCTGATGCTGGGCCTGCCCGAGCGTCGCGATCAGGCCTGGCTCAAGGACTGGGTGGCGGTCGGCTGGTCGCAGCGCTACAACGGCAATACCGCCGTGCAGGAAGGGCTGAACGCGCACTTCACTCGCCTGCTTGAGCAACCGTTTGCCTACCCGCTCAACGACGCCCTGGTGGCCCAGGCGCGCCAGGTGCTGCGTGCCGAGTCGCTGGCCAGCGTGGTGTACCGGGTGCTGCGCGAGCAGGCCCGTAGTCTGCCGGAGTACCGCCTGAGCCAGCAGCTCGGGCCACAGGCCAGCCAGTTCGTCGGCATCGACTATCCGATCCCCGGCTTCTACACCTCACAGGGCTACCAGCAGTACTTCTCGGTGCAGGGTAGCAACCTGGTCAACGACATCCTGCGCGACAACTGGGTGCTGGGCGAGGGCAGCGGTATCAGCGACATGGACATGCGCCGCCTGATGGTCGAACTGGAGCAGCTGTATTTCCGCGACTACGCCAACTACTGGGGCGAGGCGGTCAACCAGGTCGGCCTTATACCGTTCAGCGACGCCGGCGAGGGCGCCGACCAGCTGTCTGCGCTGACCGCCGCCAACTCGCCGCTGCTGCTGTTGCTCACCGAGGTGCGGGAGAACACCCGCTTCCCGGTGCTGGCCGAAGGCGCCGATGAGGGCAACCCAGCGGCCGAGGCCGCCGCCGGCAAGGTTGCGGCCAAGAAGCTTGGCAAGGGCGGTGCGGCCGTTGCCGGTGTGGTCGCCGACAAGGCACGTGATGCCCTGGCGAAGAAACCGCTGCCCGACACCGCGCGCATGGCCCTGCAGCGGCGCTTTGAACCGCTGCACCGCCTGCTCGACGACAACAACGGCCCGGGCCCCGACCTGGCGCCGACGATGCAGGCGCTTAACGACCTGCAGCAGCAGCTCGCCAGTCTGGCCCGTTCCAACCAGGCCGAAGAGGCTTCGTACCAGATGGCCAAGACCCGCATGTCGGGGCAACGTGACGCCCTGAGCAGCCTGCGCAACGGTACCGTGCGCCTGCCGCGCCCGGTGGCCGGCTGGTTCAACCTGCTGTCCGACGACATCTGGCGCATGGCTCTCAACGACACCTACAGCTACCTCAACCAGCGCTATCAGAGCGAGCTGTACAGCTTCTACGGCCGCGCCATCGAGTCGCGCTACCCGTTCAACGCCCATGGCACCAGTGATGTGGCGATCAGCGATTTCCGCGACTTCTTCAAGGCGCAGGGCGTGGCGGACCGCTTCTTCGACACTTACATGCGGCCCTTCGTCAGCGGCGAACCGGGCAGCTATCGCCTGCGCAGCCTGGACGGCCAGAGCCTGCCGATGACCAAGGCGTTCCTCGACCAGATGAGCGCAGCGCAGACCATCCGCCAGAGCTTCTTCGCGCAGAACCCCGATGAGCCGCAGGTGCAGTTCAAGCTCGAGCCGTACACCCTCGATCCATCGGTGAGCCGCGCCGAGTTCCGCTTCGGCGACACGGTGATCAACTACCGCCACGGCCCGATCGTCTCCACCAGCCTGAAATGGCCGACCGAAGCCCAGGACGGCAACAGCAGCCTGACCCTGGAGCAGCTCAACGGCCGCCCCATGGCGCTGGAGAAGAACGGTGGCCCGTGGTCGCTGTTCCGCCTGCTCGATCTGATGCAGACCGAGTACCTCAAGGGCCGCGACACCATGGTGCTCAAGGCCAATGTCGGCGGCATGCGCGCCAACTACCTGCTGACCAGCCAGCGCGCGCCGAACCCGTTCGACATGAACGTGCTACGCGGCTTCCGCCTGCCAGGGGAGCTGTGATGTTGCCCGTCACCCCCTGGCGCAGTGCTGCGCGCACCGATCCGGGCAAGGTCCGCGCGCGCAACGAGGATGCTTTTCTCGACTCCCCGCAACAGGGGCTGTGGGCAGTCGCCGACGGCATGGGAGGTCACGAGGCTGGCGATATCGCCAGCCAGATGATCGTCGGGAGCCTGGCCGAGCTGCCGCTCAGCAGCAGCTTTGACGAGCGGGTGGTTGCGGTACGTCAGTGCCTGCACTGGATCAACCGCAGGCTCGGTCAGGAACTGACGGTGAATGTCGAAGGCCAGGCCCGGATCATCGGCAGCACCGTTGTGACCTTGCTACTCGAAGGCCGGCGCGGCGCATGCGTATGGGCCGGTGACAGCCGCTGCTACCTGTGGCGCGGCCAGCGCCTGTATCAGCTGACCCGCGACCATTCGTTACAACAGCAGTTGATCGACCAGGAGCGCATGAGTGCCGAGCAGGCGCGCGGACACCCGTCGGCGCGTGCGTTGACCCGAGCCGTCGGCGCCAGCGCCAGCCTCACCCTGGAAGTGCTGGAGTTCGAAGCGCAACCGGGCGATGTGTACCTGCTGTGCAGCGATGGGCTCTACGACGGCCTGGAGAGCGGTGGGCTGGGGCACGCCCTGGACCTGGCGTCGCCCGGCGAGGCTCTGCAGCGCCTGTTCGATGCCGCCCTGGGCGGCTCGGCGAAAGACAACCTGACGGCAGTGGTGATCCATCGATGAAGCCTGGCAGCGCAGATGTCCTGGACATGCTCGATGTGCTCGAGCAAGGCAGTGATTCAACGTATTTCGCCTTCACTCAGGCTGGCGAGGCCGAAGCTGCACGCCCCGCGCCTGGCAAGGGGCGCCGCAAGCGCCGCGGCAAGGGCCGGGCACAGCCCGCCGTGCAGCCGCCGGGTGGCGCCGTGGCCAAGGAGCTGCCGCCGTTGCCTGAAGTGCTGGCCGGGCGCTACCGCCTGGAGCGTCTGCTCGGCGCCGGTGGCATGGGACAGGTGTACCGTGCCCGTGACCTGCTGCAGGAGCGCTTCGGTGATCCACAACCGCTGCTCGCGGTGAAACTGATGAGCGACCAACTGGCCACGGCCCCGGATGCCAATGCGCTGCTATTCAACGAATACGCCCTGACCAGCCGCCTGCGACACCCCAACCTGGTGCGTCTGCAGGGATTTGCCATCGATCCGCAGACTGATCGAGGCTACATCACGATGGAGCTGATGCGCGGTACCTCGCTTGATCGCCTGCTCTGTGACCAGCCGCTGGGCCTGGCCTGGGCGCAGGTCCGCGAGATCGCCGTGCCGCTGCTCGACGCGCTGGCCTGCGTGCATGCTCAGGGCGTGGTGCATGGCGACCTCAAACCCAGCAACGTGATGCTTACCGATGATGGCCTGCGGTTGTTCGACTTCGGTCTGGGCATGGCCCAGGACGGCCCGTTGGCCGGTCTGCCGCACTTGAGTCATGGCCGCTTCGAGGCCTGGACGCCGGCCTATGCCGCCCCCGAGTTGTACGAGGGGCGGGCGCCGGGCATTGCCAGTGACCTGTATGCAGTGGCGTGTGTGTTGTTTGAGCTGATGACCGGCCGGCACCCGTTCGACCGAGTGCCGTCGCGCAAGGCCCGTGACCAGGGCATGCAGCTTGTGGCCAAGGCCCCGGCACGGGTGCCGGGCAAGGCCTGGGCCGCACTGCGCAAGGCCCTGGCCTTTGACCCCGACCAGCGTTGCATCGATGCAGGTCAACTGCGCGATGCTTTCGCTGCCCGGGGCTGGTGGGGCAGGTTCTGGCGATGATCTTCCGCGCTTGCCTATCCGGTCACGGTCGTTCTACCACTGAATTTACTTGAACAGAGGGACAGGGATGTTTGCCGCCGCGAACCAGACCCATTTCAGCCTGCACATCGACGGCCTGGAGCACGACTTCCAGGTCCTCGCCTTCGACGGCAAGGAAGCCATCA
>NZ_JAMYBV010000028.1:0-61942 GCF_024126635.1 Pseudomonas sp. VA159-2
CGCTGCGATCTCTCGTAGCGGGAGGCGAATCATACAGCGTTACAACCTGCTGTCAACCACCTTTTTCACCGCTTTCGATGTGAAACCGAAGCCCTTGCACCGATTTCGAACTCGCTTAACTCGTTGAATTTCAAGGAGTTTCGCGTTCCGTTGTCGCTGGAAGTGGGGCGCATTATAAGGGGATCTGGAACCGCGTCAACCTTTAATTTCAAGAAATTGAAATATTTAGGGAGAGACCACGACAGGGGCCTGCCGCAACACCTTCAGCGCCTGTGAGACCTATCGGCGAACACCTCGCAAAGCCAGCCCAATCTCAAGACAGCCCCTGCCGACCCCAACACCTATCTATGTAGCCCCCAAAACAAAACCGGGGAGACCTCCCAGCCTCCCCGCTATCTCCTACCTATATAGAAGCCTCAAACCACCCCAGCCTCCCGCAACCGCTGCACATCCCCCGCAGCCAGCCCCAACACATCCCCCAACACCGCCTCGGTATGCTCGCCCAACAACGGTGGCGCCAGACGATACTCCACCGGCGTCTCCGACAGCCGGAGCGGGCTGGCCACCTGCGGCACACTGCCCGCCAACGGATGCGGGACATGCACCGCCAGCCCCCGCGCCAACACCTGCGGGTCCTGGAACATCTGCCCCAGGTCATTGATCGGCCCACAAGGCACGCCTGCTTGCTCCAAAGCCGCCACCCACTGCGCCGTGGTCTTGAACACCGTCGCCTGGCGAATCAGCGGGATCAGCTCAGCACGGTTGGCCACTCGCTGCTTGTTAGTAGCAAACCGCGGGTCGTCCGCCCACTGCGCCTGCCCCGCCACCTCGGCAAACTTGCGGAACTGCCCGTCATTGCCCACGGTAAGAATGAAGTTGCCATCCGCCGTCGGGAAATCCTGGTAAGGCACGATATTGGGATGCGCATTGCCCAGCCTGCGCGGCGGCGTACCGGTGGTGAGATAGTTCATCGCCTGGTTCGCCAGGCAGGCCACCTGCACATCCAGCAACGCCATATCGATATGCTGGCCAACCCCGGCCTGGTCACGGTGGGCCAGCGCTGCCAGGATCGCCACGGTGGAATACAAGCCGGTAAGGATGTCGGTCAGTGCCACGCCCACCTTCATCGGCCCAGCCCCCTCCTCGCCCTCCGGGCGGCCCGTCAGGCTCATCAAGCCGCCCAACCCCTGGATCATGAAGTCGTAGCCGGCGCGCTTGGCATAGGGCCCGGTCTGGCCAAAGCCGGTGATCGAGCAATAGACCAGTTTCGGGTTGACGGCCTTGAGGCTGGCGTAATCGAGCCCGTAAGCCGCCAGGCCACCCACCTTGAAGTTCTCGATGACCACATCCGACTTCGCCGCCAACTCACGCACCAGGCGCTGGCCTTCGGGCTGAGTGAAGTCGATGGTCACCGACCGCTTGTTGCGGTTGGCCGACAGGTAATAGGCCGCCTCGCTGGTGTTCTCGCCCTGGGCATCGCGCAGAAATGGCGGCCCCCAGGACCGCGTATCATCTCCTGCCCCTGGGCGTTCGACCTTGATCACGTCGGCCCCGAGGTCGGCAAGAATCTGCCCTGACCAAGGGCCAGCCAATACCCGGGAAAGATCCAGCACCCGCAAATGGGAAAGCGCGCCCATGGCCTGGCTCCTCTATTAATAGAACGCCTGAATGCCAGTTTGCGCACGCCCCAGGATCAGCGCATGCACGTCATGGGTGCCTTCGTAGGTGTTGACCACCTCGAGGTTGACCAGGTGCCGCGCCACGCCGAACTCGTCGGAGATACCGTTGCCGCCCAGCATGTCGCGCGCCAGGCGGGCAATGTCCAGCGCCTTGCCGCAGGAGTTGCGCTTCATGATCGAGGTGATTTCCACCGCTGCGGTGCCTTCGTCCTTCATGCGCCCCAGGCGCAGGCAACCTTGCAGGGCCAGGGTGATCTCGGTCTGCATGTCGGCCAGCTTCTTCTGGATCAGTTGGTTGGCAGCCAGCGGGCGGCCGAACTGCTGGCGGTCCAGGGTGTACTGGCGGGCGGTGTGCCAGCAGGCCTCGGCGGCGCCCAAGGCGCCCCAGGAGATGCCGTAGCGGGCCGAGTTCAGGCAGGTGAACGGGCCTTTCAGGCCACGCACGTCGGGGAAGATGTTCTCTTCCGGCACAAACACGTTGTCCATGACGATTTCACCGGTGATCGAGGCGCGCAGGCCGACCTTGCCGTGGATCGCCGGCGCGCTGAGGCCTTGCCAGCCCTTTTCCAGGACAAAGCCGCGGATATCACCGGCATCATCCTTGGCCCAAACCACGAATACGTCGGCGATCGGGCTGTTGGTGATCCACATCTTCGCGCCCGTCAGGCGGTAGCCGCCATCGACCTTGCGTGCCCGGGTGATCATCGAGCCTGGGTCGGAACCGTGGTTGGGTTCGGTCAGGCCGAAGCAGCCGATCCACTCGCCGCTGGCCAGCTTCGGCAGGTACTTCTGCTTCTGTGCCTCGGTGCCGAACGCGTTGATCGGCACCATCACCAGCGACGATTGCACGCTCATCATCGAACGGTAGCCAGAGTCGATGCGCTCCACCTCGCGGGCGATCAGGCCGTAGCACACATAGTTCAGGCCGCTGCCGCCATATTGCTCGGGGATGGTCGCGCCGAGCAGGCCGACTTCCCCCATCTCGCGGAAGATCGCCGGGTCGGTCTGCTCATGGCGGAACGCCTCCAGCACGCGCGGCGCCAGCTTGTCCTGGGCGAACTGATAAGCGCTGTCGCGGACCATGCGCTCTTCTTCAGTGAGCTGCTGGTCGAGCAGCAGCGGGTCGATCCAGTTGAAGCTTGCTTTACCGGCCATGTGCGGATTCCTCAAACAGTGGGAAACGAATTGTTGTGCTGCATTGATCCTAGGCTTGATCGGGCAGCGGAACAAACGAGGATTGCGCACCATTTAGTGATATTTTCTCACTCCATGAACAGCCAAAAGCCCTGGTTAACGGCGAACAAGTGAGGTTGACGTACATGCGCCGCAAGATTCCCAGCACCACCGCCCTGGTCTGCTTCGAGGCCGCGGCCCGTCACGAGAGCTTCACCAAGGCCGCCCACGAACTGGCCCTGACCCAAGGCGCCGTCTGTCGGCAGATCGGCGGGCTGGAAACCTTCCTCAATGTGGAACTGTTCCGGCGTTCGCGCCGCGGTGTGAAGCTGACCGAGGCCGGGCTGTCGTACAGCCGCCAGGTCGCCGCGCAGCTGGATGCGGTGGAGCGCGACACCCTGTCGGTGATGCGTCAGCAAGGCGCCAACGTAATCGAGCTGGCGGTGGTACCCACCTTCGGCACCCAGTGGTTGCTGCCGCGCCTGAAGGACTTCCAGCATCGCCACCCCGAGGTCACGGTCAACCTGACCAACCGCACCCGCCCCTTCCTGTTCGCCGACACCGCCTTCGATGCCGCCATCTACTTCGGCGACGCCGACTGGTCGGGCACCCAGGCGCACCGGCTGATGGGCGAGAACCCGATGCCGGTCTGCAGCCCGGCGTTGCTGGCCGGGCTGGATGACCTCGATGCCCGGCGCATCGGCGAACTGCCGCTGCTGCAACAGACCACCCGCCCCTACGCCTGGCGACAATGGTTCGCCAGCCTGGGCATGAGCGTGGAGCGGGACATGACCGGCCCACGCTACGAGCTGTTCTCGATGCTGGCCCAGGGCGCCATGCATGAGATGGGGATTGCGCTGATCCCGCCCTTCCTGATCCAGCGCGAGCTGCAGGAAGGCCGACTGGTGGTCGCTAACAGGCATGCCCTGGCCAGCGACAAGGCCTACCATCTGATGATCCCCGAGCGAAAGGTGGAGTCTGCCTCGCTGCGGGCTTTCCGCGACTGGCTGGTGGCCCAGGCGCGGCAGTACACCGCGGAGAAGTAGCGCGGAAGCGGATAAGTTGACTTCGTAGTCAATTATTTTAAACACCTACAGATATATGGATTTGTCGCAAATCCGTAATCTGTTCCGTTCGCCAGGTAAAACGCAGCAACCCTAGGCCCTGCGCGGGTTTGCAGCTTATTTTGCGACATTCAGCAAGCCGACAACGAAAACAGCGAAATATTTTTCAATTTTTCTCCTAAGCTCCGAAGAGCGCGTACTTGACGGGCCGGAACCCAATCGTTGCGACATACGGTCACAGGGTGACTTGTAGTTTTAACTTCGTTTCGCTTCAGAACCGGTTGAAGGCCCAAAGGTTCGTCTGCAAAATGCCTTCCCGCCCCGGATTCGGCGGGGTCGTGCTCTACGACCGCCCAGCCGCACCACCCGAAGTGCGCTGGTTTCTACAAAGACAAAAGGTCACCGCAGGAGACAAAGTCGTGCACATTGGTGTTCCTCTCGAGACGCAGACGGGTGAGACAAGGGTCGCCGCAACCCCGGAAACCATCAAGAAACTGGTTGGCCAGGGCCATCAGGTCACCGTGCAACGGGGGGCAGGGCTCAAGGCCAGCATTCCGGACAGTGCCTATGAAGCCGTGGGCGCCACGCTGGGCGAAGCCGCCGACGCCTTCGGCGCGCAGCTGGTGCTCAAGGTGGTCGCGCCCAACGACCAGGAACTGGCGCTGATCAACAGCTCCAGCCTCCTGGCGGGCATGCTCAACCCGTTCAACAACGAACTGATCGCCAAGATGGCCGAGCGCGGCATCACCGCCTTCGCCCTGGAGGCGGCCCCGCGCACCTCGCGCGCGCAGAGCCTCGACGTGCTGTCTTCGCAGGCCAACATCGCCGGCTACAAGGCCGTGCTGCTGGCCGCCCACCACTACCCGCGCTTCATGCCCATGCTGATGACCGCCGCCGGCACCGTTAAGGCCGCCCGCGTACTGATCCTCGGTGCCGGCGTGGCCGGCCTGCAGGCCATCGCCACGGCCAAGCGCCTGGGCGCGGTGATCGAGGCATCCGACGTGCGCCCGGCGGTGAAGGAGCAGATCGAGTCCCTCGGCGCCAAGTTCATCGACGTGCCCTACGAGACCGACGAGGAGCGCGAGTGCGCCGAAGGCGTCGGCGGCTATGCCCGGCCAATGCCGGCCAGCTGGATGCAGCGCCAGGCCCAGGCCGTGCACGAACGCGCCAAGCAGGCCGACATCGTCATCACCACTGCGCTGATTCCCGGGCGCAAGGCGCCAACCCTGCTCAGCGCCGAGACCGTGGCGCAGATGAAGCCCGGTTCGGTGGTCATCGACCTGGCCGCAGCCCAGGGCGGCAACTGCCCGCTGACGGTGGCCGACCAGGTGGTGATGGAGAACGGCGTGACCATCGTCGGCCCGACCAACCTGCCAGCCCAGCTCGGTGCCGATGCCTCGGCGCTGTATGCACGCAACCTGCTGGACTTCATGAAGCTGCTGTTCGACAAGGACGGCAACCTGGTCATCAACCTCGAAGACGACATCGTCGCCGCGTGCCTGATGTGCCGCGACGGCCAGGTCGTGCGCAAGAACGGCTGAGGAGCACGACAATGGAAGACATGCTGATTTCCCACGGCATTTACAACCTGATCATCTTCGTGCTGGCCATCTACGTGGGCTACCACGTGGTGTGGAACGTCACCCCGGCCCTGCATACCCCGTTGATGGCGGTCACCAACGCCATTTCCGCGATCGTCATCGTCGGCGCCATGCTGGCCGCCGCGCTGACCGTCACCCCGGCCGGCAAGGTCATGGGCACCCTGGCCGTGGCACTGGCCGCGGTGAACGTGTTCGGGGGCTTCCTGGTCACCCGCCGCATGCTGGAAATGTTCAAGAAGAAAACCAAGAACGAGGCGCAGAAGTAAGCATGAGCATGAATCTGGTAACGCTTCTGTACCTGGTCGCCTCGGTCTGTTTCATCCAGGCGCTCAAGGGCCTCTCGCACCCGACCACCTCAAGGCGCGGCAACCTGTTCGGCATGATCGGCATGGGCATCGCGATCCTCACCACGGTCGGCCTCATTTACAAGCTTGGGGCTGAGCTGGCCACGGCCGGCATCGGCTACGTCATCGTCGGCCTGCTGGTCGGCGGCACGGCCGGTTCGATCATGGCCAAGCGCGTCGAGATGACCAAGATGCCCGAGCTGGTCGCCTTCATGCACAGCATGATCGGCCTGGCGGCGGTGTTCATCGCCATTGCCGCGGTGCTCGAACCGCAGTCGATGGGCATCGTCGCCGCCATCAGCGACCCGATCCCCACCGGCAACCGCCTGGAGCTGTTCCTCGGCGCGGCGATCGGTGCCATCACCTTCTCGGGCTCGGTGATCGCCTTCGGCAAGCTGTCGGGCAAGTACAAGTTCCGCCTGTTCCAGGGCGCACCGGTACAGTTCGCCGGCCAGCACAAGCTGAACCTGATCCTGGGCCTGGCCACCATCGCCCTGGGGCTGCTGTTCACCTTCACCGGCCACTACAGCGCCTTCACCCTGATGCTGGCCCTGGCCTTCATCATGGGCGTGCTGATCATCATCCCGATCGGCGGCGCCGACATGCCGGTGGTGGTGTCGATGCTCAACAGCTATTCGGGCTGGGCTGCGGCCGGTATCGGCTTCTCGCTGAACAACTCGATGCTGATCATCGCCGGCTCCCTGGTGGGCTCCAGCGGTGCGATCCTCTCGTACATCATGTGCAAGGCGATGAACCGTTCGTTCTTCAACGTCATCCTTGGCGGCTTCGGCGGCGACACCGACACCGGCGCGGCCCAGGGCTCGAAGGAGCAGCGCCCGGTGAAATCCGGCTCGGCCGACGACGCCACCTTCCTGCTGAGCAACGCCGACAGCGTGATCATCGTGCCCGGCTACGGTCTGGCGGTAGCCCGCGCCCAGCATGCGCTCAAGGAGCTGACCGAGAAGCTCACCCACAACGGCGTGACCGTGAAGTACGCGATCCACCCGGTGGCAGGGCGCATGCCCGGGCACATGAACGTGCTGCTGGCCGAGGCCGAGGTGCCGTACGACCAGGTGTTCGAGATGGAAGACATCAACGCCGAGTTCGGCCAGGCCGACGTGGTACTGGTGCTGGGCGCCAACGACGTGGTCAACCCGGCGGCGAAGAACGATCCGAAGTCGCCGATCGCCGGCATGCCGATCCTCGAGGCGTTCAAGGCCAAGACCATCATCGTCAACAAGCGCTCCATGGCCAGCGGCTATGCAGGCCTGGACAACGAACTGTTCTACCTGGACAAGACCATGATGGTGTTCGGTGACGCGAAGAAGGTCATCGAGGATATGGTCAAGGCGGTGGAGTAAGGCTTTTCGCTGCAAACCGCGCGTTATAAAGAAGGCCCCGGCGAGATTCGTCCCGGGGCCTTTGCGTTTCGATGATCCAGATCAACGGCTCTATTCCAAGGTTTCTCATACGACCATGGTCGTGGGACGGCAAGGGGCAATACCTCTAGACTGCGCTGCAGTAGTTTCAGTAGCCCGAGATAACAATCCATGTACCGTGATCGTATCCGCTTGTCCTCCCTGCACAGCAAGGTAATGAGTGCGGCCGATGCCGCTGGCCTGATCGAGGACGGCATGACCGTCGGCATGAGCGGCTTCACCCGCGCCGGCGAAGCCAAGGCCGTGCCCCACGCCCTGGCCGAACGCGCCAAGCAGTCGCCGCTGAAGATCAGCCTGATGACCGGCGCAAGCCTGGGCAACGACCTCGACAAACAACTGACCGAGGCCGGCGTGCTGGCCCGGCGCATGCCGTTCCAGGTCGACAGCACCCTGCGCAAGGCCATCAACGACGGCAAGGTGATGTTCATCGACCAGCACCTGTCGGAAACCGTCGAGCAGCTGCGCAACAAGCAGCTGACCCTGCCGGACATCGCGGTCATCGAAGCGGTGGCGATCACCGAACAGGGCCATATCGTGCCGACCACCTCCGTCGGCAACTCGGCCAGCTTCGCGATCTTCGCCAAGCAGGTCATCGTCGAGATCAACCTGTCGCACAACGCCAACCTCGAAGGCCTGCACGACATCTATATCCCGACCTACCGCCCGACCCGCACGCCGATCCCGCTGGTGAAAGTCGACGACCGCATCGGCAGCACCGCGATCCCGATCGACCCGGCCAAGATCGTCGGCATCGTCATCAGCGACCAGCCGGATTCGCCCTCCACCGTGCTGCCGCCTGACCACGAGACCCAAGGCATCGCCGACCACCTGATCGCCTTCCTCAAGGGCGAGGTGGACGCCGGGCGCATGAGCAACAACCTCGGCCCACTGCAGGCTGGCATCGGCAGCATCGCCAACGCCGTGATGTGCGGCCTGATCGAGTCGCCGTTCGAAAACCTGACCATGTACTCCGAAGTGCTGCAGGACTCGACCTTCGACCTGATCGACGCCGGCAAGCTGAGCTTCGCCTCGGGCAGCTCGATCACCCTGTCGAGCCGTCGCAATGCCGACGTGTTCGGCAACCTGGAGCGCTACAAGGACAAGCTGGTGCTGCGTCCGCAGGAGATCTCCAACCATCCCGAGGTCGTCCGTCGCCTGGGTATCATCGGCATCAACACGGCGCTGGAGTTCGACATCTACGGCAACGTCAACTCGACCCACGTCTGCGGCACCAAGATGATGAACGGCATCGGTGGCTCGGGCGACTTCGCCCGCAACGCTCACCTGGCGATCTTCGTCACCAAGTCGATTGCCAAGGGCGGCGCGATCTCCAGCGTGGTGCCGATGGTCAGCCACGTCGACCACACCGAGCATGATGTGGACATCCTGGTGACCGAGGTGGGCCTGGCCGACCTGCGCGGCCTGGCACCACGCGAGCGCGCCCGGGTGATCATCGACAACTGCGTGCACCCAGACTACCGCGCGGCGCTCAACGACTACTTCGAGCGCGCCTGCCAGCGTGGTGGACACACCCCGCACATCCTGCGCGAAGCGCTGAGCTGGCACGAGAACCTGGAAGAAACCGGGCGGATGCTGGCCGGTTGATCATCTTTACGGCTTGAAATTGCCGGGGGCGCTTTGCGCCCCGTTCGCGACGCAAGGCCGCTCCTACAGAGGACCGCGGTCGCCTGTAGGAGCGGCCTTGCCGAGGCGTCGGACCGGTCGGAAAGGGCTGCAAAGCAGCCCCCATGCGCAATCTACAAGGTCTGCAGCTGAGCCAGGCTCGGTACCCGCAACAGGTACTCGATCAACTCAGCCACCGGCAACGGCCGGCTCACCAGGAAACCCTGCACCTGGTCGCAGCCAAACGCCCGCAGCAGCGCCAGCTGCGCCTCACTCTCGACCCCTTCGGCGACCACCTCCAGGTTGAGGTTGTGCGCCAGGTTGATCATCGCGTGCACCAGCTTGGCGTTTTCCTCGCGCTGCTCCATGCCGCCGACAAAGCTGCGATCGACCTTGAGCAAGGTGATCGGCAGGCTGTTCAGGTGCACGAACGAAGAGAACCCGGTGCCGAAATCGTCCAGCGAAAAACGCACACCCAGGCGGCCCAGGGCATCCATGGTCTGGCGCACCAGTTCGTTGCGGCGCATCACCGCCGTTTCGGTCAACTCGAATTCCAGCCAACGCGCATCCACGCCATGCTCGACGATCAGCCGGCTCAGGGTGGCCAGCAGCTGGCTGTCCTGGAACTGGCGGAAACTCAGGTTCACCGCCATGTGCAATGGCGCCAGGCCATGCTCGCGCAGGGCCTGCATATCGCTCAGCGCGCGGGAGATGACCCAGTAGCCCAGCGGCACGATCAACCCGCTCTGCTCGGCCAGCGGCACGAACTCGGCAGGCGGCAGCAGGCCGCGCTCGGGATGGTTCCAGCGTACCAGCGCCTCGAGGCCGACGATGCGCCCATCGGCCAGGTTCAGCCGTGGCTGGTAGTGCAGCTCCAGCTCGTCACGGCGCAGGGCGCGGCGCAGCTCGCTCTCCAGGTCGGCGAGGCTGCGGGCGTTGCGGTTGATCCGCTCGTTGAACACATGGAAGGTACAACCCTGGCTGCCCTTGGCCTGGCGCATGGCGATGTGCGCATGCCACATCAAGGGGTCGGCGCCGGCCTGGGCGCGGGCGTGGGCGATGCCCAGGCTGCAGCCGAGCAACAGGCTCTCACCGTCGACCCAGTAGGGCTCGGTCAGCGCCTCGATGATGCCTTCGGCCAGCCACTCGGCGCGGTTGGGGTCGCGGCGCGTATCGATCAGCAGGGCGAATTCGTCGCTGCCCAGGCGCGCCAGCTGGTCGCCGGCCGCCAGCTGCTTCTTCAGGCGGGCGACCACCTGCAGGATCAGCCGGTCGCCACCCTGGTGGCCGAGCGCGTCGTTGACGTGGCGGAAATTATCGAGGTCCAGATGCCCCAGCGCCAGGCCACGGCCATCGTTCTCGGCCAGGCGCGCGGTGAGCAGTGCCTGGAAGCCCTGGCGGTTGGCGATGCCGGTCAACGGGTCCTGCTCGGCCAGGCGCTGCAAGGTGGCGACCAGCACGCCCCGCTCGCGGACATGGCGCAAGGAACGACGCAGGGTGTCGGTGCTCAGTTGCGCCAGCACCAGCCAGTCGCTCACGCCTACCGGTGCGCTGGCCGGCTCCTGCTCCAGCAGCAGGATGGTCGGCAGCTCGCAGCGCCCAGGGGCCGGCTGCAAGGCCGGGGTGGCCAGCACCACCGCCTGGCGGTCATGGGCGAACAGGCTGTCCACCGCCGCCCAGTTCGGCGCGGTCAGCAGCACGACGCTACCGCCCAGCGGCTGCAGGCACTCGCGCAGGTGCGCGGCCCATTCCGGCTCATCGGCCAACAGCAGCAAACGCAGGGGTTCGACAGGCGTGGACAAGCGGGCTCCTTAGACGAGGACGGTGAAACGACGAGCGCGGGCCATCCTACCCGAATAAGTGAAAATGATTTTCACTTTTAATCATTGCCCATCCGTGGCCGCCATCCCGACGCAATTTGACGTGCATCCTGCGCGAAAGTAGCAGAAGCGGCAAATCCGATTCGCGCCCTGCATCACACTGTCAGACGGTCGCGCATTAAAGGCCCCATGCCTGCTAGAATGCGCGGCTATTTTCTGGCGACCCCCGGTTTCTAGCATGTCCCGACTCAATCCCCGGCAACAGGAAGCCCGTGACTACGTCGGCGGCCCTCTTTTGGTGCTCGCCGGTGCAGGCTCCGGCAAGACCAGCGTGATCACGCGCAAGATTGCCCACCTTATCCAGAACTGCGGCATCCGCGCCCAGTACATCGTCGCCATGACCTTCACCAACAAGGCCGCGCGCGAGATGAAGGAGCGGGTCGGCACCCTGCTGCGCCCGGGGGAAGGCCGGGGCCTGACCGTGTGCACCTTCCACAACCTGGGCCTGAACATCATCCGCAAGGAGCACGAGCGCCTGGGCTACAAGCCGGGGTTCTCGATCTTCGACGAGTCCGACATCAAGGCGTTGCTGTCGGACATCATGCAAAAGGAATACTCCGGCGACGACGGCATCGACGAGATCAAGAACATGATCGGTGCCTGGAAGAACGACCTGATCCTGCCCCCTGAAGCCCTGGAAAAGGCCCGCAACCCGCGCGAGCAGACCGCGGCCATCGTCTACACCCACTACCAGCGCACGCTCAAGGCGTTCAACGCGGTGGACTTCGACGACCTGATCCTGCAACCGGTCAAGCTGTTCCAGGAGCACCCCGAGGTGCTCGAGCGCTGGCAGAATCGCGTGCGCTACCTGCTGGTGGACGAATACCAGGACACCAACGCCAGCCAGTACCTGCTGGTGAAGATGCTGATCGGCATGCGCAACCAGTTCACCGTGGTCGGCGACGACGACCAGTCGATCTACGCCTGGCGTGGCGCGCGTCCGGAAAACCTGATGCTGCTCAAGGAGGATTACCCCTCCCTGAAAGTGGTGATGCTCGAGCAGAACTACCGCTCCACCAGCCGCATCCTGCGCTGCGCCAACGTGCTGATCGCCAACAACCCGCACGACTTCGAGAAGCAGTTGTGGAGCGAAATGGGCGTGGGCGACGAGATCCGCGTGATCCGCTGCAAGAACGAAGAAGCCGAGGCCGAACGCGTGGCCATGGAAATCCTTACCCTGCACCTGCGCACCAACCGGCCGTACAGCGACTTCGCCATCCTCTACCGGGGCAACTACCAGGCCAAGCTGATCGAGCTGAAGCTGCAGCACCACCAGGTGCCGTACCGCCTGTCCGGCGGCAACAGCTTCTTCGGGCGCCAGGAGGTCAAGGACCTGATGGCCTACCTGCGCCTGCTGGTGAACCCGGACGACGACAACGCCTACCTGCGCGTCATCAACGTGCCGCGCCGCGAAATCGGCTCGACCACCCTGGAAAAGCTCGGCAACTACGCCACCGAGCGCGGTATCTCGATGTACGCCGCCAGCGAGGAGCTGGGCCTGGGTGAGCACCTGGACGCGCGTTACACCGAGCGCCTGCAGCGTTTCAAGCACTGGCTCGACGGGGTGCGCCACAAGGTTGCCCTGGACGACCCGATCGCCGCGCTGCACGAGATGATCCGCGACATCGACTACGAAAACTGGATTCGCCAGCAGACCGCCAGCGACAAGGCCGCAGAGTTTCGCATCAGCAACGTCTGGTTCCTGGTCGAAGCGCTGAAGAACACCCTCGAGAAGGACGAAGAGGGTGACATGACCATCGAGGACGCCATCGGCAAGCTGGTGCTGCGCGACATGCTCGAGCGCCAGCAGGAAGAGGAAGAGAACGCCGAGGGTGTGCAGATGATGACCCTGCATGCCTCCAAGGGCCTGGAGTTCCCCTATGTGTTCATCATGGGCATGGAGGAGGAAATCCTCCCCCACCGCTCGAGCATCGAGGCCGACACCATCGAGGAAGAACGCCGCCTGGCCTACGTGGGCATCACCCGCGCACGTCAGACCCTGGCCTTCACCTTCGCCGCCAAGCGCAAGCAGTACGGTGAAATCATCGACTGCACGCCAAGCCGGTTCCTCGACGAACTGCCGCCGGACGACCTGGCCTGGGAAGGCCTGGACGATGCGCCGGTCGAGGTGAAGGCCGCGCGCGGCAACAACGCGCTGGCCGATATCCGGGCAATGCTCAAACGCTGATCAACCATTACTCTTTAACTTTGCCGCATTTTGCGGCCACGGTGGCTTGTATGGCCGATTTGTGAGTTCAAATTCGAGTGCCAGGGTTCGGCACACAAGGCGACACGACGAGTCGTAGCCCAGCTACGGCGAGGAGTGGCAACGCAGTGTGACGAAGTCTGGCGCCGAAGTTGGACTTACAAATCGGCCATACAGGCCACTCATTACATCGGAGACACACAGTGGAAGCACTGCAGCAGAAGATTCGCGAAGAAGGCATCGTGCTTTCCGACCAGGTACTCAAAGTCGATGCGTTTCTAAACCACCAGATCGACCCTGCCCTGATGCAGCTGATCGGTGACGAGTTCGCCCGTCTGTTCGCCGATTCGGGCGTGACCAAGATCGTCACCATCGAAGCCTCGGGTATCGCCCCGGCGGTGATGACGGGCCTGAAGTTGGGCGTGCCGGTGATCTTCGCCCGCAAGCACCAGTCGCTGACTCTGACCGAGAACCTGCTGACTGCCTCGGTGTACTCCTTCACCAAGCAGACCGAGAACACCGTGGCGATCTCGCCGCGCCACCTCAACAGCAGCGACCGCGTGCTGGTGATCGACGACTTCCTGGCCAACGGCAAGGCGTCGCAGGCGCTGATCTCGATCATCAAGCAGGCCGGCGCCACCGTGGCGGGCCTGGGTATCGTCATCGAAAAGTCGTTCCAGGGCGGCCGTGCCGAGCTGGACAGCCAGGGTTACCGCGTCGAATCGCTGGCCCGGGTCAAGTCGCTGGAAGGCGGCGTGGTCACTTTCATCGAGTAAAGCCTTGCTCGTACCCTGTAGGAGCGGCCTTGTGTCGCGAAAGGGCCGCAAAGCGGCCCCGGCGATTTTTGCATGAACGCTGAAATCCTGGGGCCGCTACGCGCCCCTTTCGCGACACGAGGCCGCTCCTACAGGGGGCCAGCATTATCGCGTTGCCTGAAGCGCCGCCAGCAGCAACCGCTGATATAGCTCCTCCTTCAAACCCTGAGGGTCATCCAGCCGCATCCGCGCCAACTGTGCCCCATACCCCTCCGGCCCTGGCGCATCCAGCGCCGCCTTGCCCAGTTCCAGCGCCTCGCTCAGCTTGAATTTGCTCTTCAGCCAGTTCAGCGCCCTTAGCAGGTCGCGCTCCTCGGCTGTGAAATCACTGCCCAACGGATACTCCGGGAACAACCGCGCATGCCGTGCCCGGATCGTCGCCAGACGCTCGGGCGTATTGTCGGTGTAGCACGCCTCCAGCACGAACGTCCTGGCCAGCTTGCCCGCCGCCTTGGCCTGGGCCATCAGTTCGCCCTGGAAACGCGAATCGCAAATCGCCAACAGCCGCGCGATCACTTCGCTGTCGGTCTGCCCACGCAGGTCGGCGATGCCGTACTCGGTGATCACGATATCGCGCAAGTGCCGAGGAATGGTGCAATGGCCGTAGCTCCAGTACAGGTTTGAGGTGACCTCGCCGCCAGCCTCGCGCCAACTGCGCAACAGCAGGACCGAGCGCCCGCCTTCCAGCGCATGGCCCTGGGCGACGAAGTTGTACTGCCCGCCCACCCCGCTGAGCACCCGACCATCCTCCAGCTGGTCGGCAACGCCAGCACCGAGTAAGGTCATGCCGAACACCGTGTTGAGGAAGCGGGCATCTCGCCGCTGGCGGCGCTTGAGGTCTTCCTGGCCGTACAGCTCGTTGATGAAGCTGATCGCGCTCATGGCATAACGCGCACGCTGAGCCAACGGCATCTCCCGCAGACGCTGGTAGAACGCCCGAGGCCCAAGGAAGAAGCCACCGTGGATCAATACCCCGCGCTCGTCCGCCGGGCGTCGCACCACTCCGGCTTCGGCCAGCACCAACAGGCCGTTGACGAACATCTCGCTGCAGCCGTAGAGGCCCTGGGCAAAGGTGTCCAGGCCCCCTTCCCGGTCGATCAACGCCTGCCACGGCGCCACACCCAGCTCGCCGAGCAACGCGCGATAACCTGCGTTATCGCCCTGGCGCGCCAACAGCGCCGCGGTCACGGCATCGCCCATGGCGCCAATGCCGACCTGCAAGGTGCCGCCATCGCGCACCAGGGCGCTGGCATACAGGCCGATGCAATGGTCCTGGGTCGTCACCGGCATGTTCGGCGTGGAGAACAAGCGGCGCTGCTCGGGTTGCTCGATCAGCAGGTCGAACTGCTCCAGCTCCAGTTCCGACGCACCGGGCATATAGGGCAGCTCGCTGTGCACCTGGCCAAGTACCAGGATGGTCTCGCCCGCCGCCCGGCGCCGGGCGATCATCGGCAGCAGGTCGAGGGTGATATCGGGATTGCAGGCCAGGCTTAGATGATCGGGCCGCTCCGGCGTGGCCGCCACCAGTTGGGCGACCAGGTTCAGGCCCTTGGCGTTGATGTCGCGGGCGGCATGGCTGTAGTTGCTGCTGACGTAATGCTGCTGCGCCGGTTCGCTGTGCAACAGGCTGCCGGGCTGCATGAAGAACTGCTCGACCCGGATGTTTGGCGGCAGCCTGTCGGCGCGCAGGTCGGCCAGGTAGGTCAGCTCCTCGTAGTCGGCGAACACCCGCTCGACGAAGGGCTCGAGGAAGCGGCGCTGCAAGCCGTCGCCCAGGGGTGGGCGGCCGAGGGACAGGGCGGTGTAGATGGTCAGACGCCGTTCGGGCAGGTCGCGCACCCGCGCATAGAGCGCATTGACGAAAGCGTTGGGTTTGCCCAGGCCCAGGGGCAGGCCCATGTGAATGTGGGTGGGCAGGCGCTTCAGGACTTCGTCCACGGCCTGGTCGATGGGGCAGCGCTGCATCTGGGCCTCCTGGGTCATCCGTGGGGTCAGGACGTTGGACAGGGACTTGAGCGGGTTGGTTGCCTGCCCCGCGATGAGGCCGGTACTGGCATACAAAAACAAAACCCGCCATCAGCGGCGGGCTTGCTTGAAATCAGGCCGGGTTCACAGGCCCGACATCTTCTTGATCGCACCCTTGAGGTCATCGTCCGAGCAGTCTGCGCAGGTGCCTTTCGGTGGCATGGCGTTGATCCCGGTAATGGCCTTGGCCAGGATGCCGTCGAGGCCGCCCTGGTGGTCGGCGCGCTCTTTCCAGGCGGCGGTGTCGCCGATCTTGGGCGCGTTCAGCAGGCCGGTGCCATGGCAAGCGTTGCAGTGCTTGGCGATGATCTCGTCCGGCGTCTTGGCAGCGCCGCCGCCGGCAGTGGCAGCCACTTCCATGCCCTTGCATTCCTGGCCCTGCACGCACACCTGGCCCACCGGCTCGAGCCGCTTGGCGATGTCGTCGTTGGTTGCAGCGGTTGCGCTCATTGCCCAAAGGGCGAATACAGCTGCTGGTACGGCCAGCATCTTCTTGATTTGGTTCACGCGAACACCCTCATGGTGGCTAATCACGCCCGCGGCCACGGAATTGCGAGCGTTGAAAAGTATAGCGGGAACCCGGAAGGCGTGAAACGACCACACTCAGGGAAAGGGTATTGGCGAATCAATGCACTGCGCTGGATCAAAAGTTCGACGGGGTGGCGGCGCTGATCAGCCGGGCCGGCTCGGCGAACGGATTGCGGAAACGGTGCGGGCGGGTGCTTTCGAAGTAGTAGCTGTCGCCGGCTTCGAGAATGAAGATCTCGGTGCCGACCACCAGCTCCAGACGGCCCTCGAGGAGGATGCCAGTCTCTTCACCGTCATGGGTGAGCATTTCCGCGCCGGTGTCGGCGCCCGGCGGGTAGACCTCGGTCAGAAACGCGATGGCGCGGTTGGGGTGCGACTTGCCGACCAGCTTCATGGTCACCGCGCCGTCGGAGATGTCGATCAGTTCATGGGCCTTGTAGACGATCTGGGTCGGGCTTTCCGGCGCCAGCTCCACCGAAAAGAACTCGACCATGGACATGGGGATGCCGCTGAGCACCTTGCGCAGGGAGCTGATCGACGGGCTCACGCTGTTCTTCTCGATCATCGAGATGGTGCTGTTGGTCACCCCCGCGCGCTTGGCGAGTTCGCGCTGGGACAGGCCCTTGAGCTTGCGGATGGCTTGCAGTCGTTCACCGACGTCCAAAGCGGGAGCCTCCTGAAACGGTCGAGGTGGGGGAAGTGTGAACGATATGATGGCAATGCCGTTCAGTATTTACAACACACAGCCCCGCAGCCTGTCCGCTTCAGCGCCTTATTCGCCGATATAGTCCAGTGGCACGCGCTTGAGATTGCAGAAGATCTGGTACGGAATGGTCCCGGCCTGCAGCGCCACGTCGCTGGCCAGTACCTGCTTGCCCCACAGCTCGACCGGGCTGCCGACGGTGGCCTCGGGCACCTCGGTGAGGTCGACGCAGAGCATGTCCATCGAAACCCGCCCGATCAACTGGGTGCGTTTGCCAGCCACCACCACCGGAGTGCCGGTGGGCGCCTGGCGCGGGTAGCCATCGGCATAGCCCATGGCGACCACGCCAACCCGGGTCGGGCGCGGGCTGATGAACTTGGCGCCATAGCCCACCGGTTCACCGGCGGGCAGCTCGCGTACGCTGATGATCCGCGATTGCAGGGTCATCACCGGCTGCAGACGGGCCGCCTCGGCCTGCGCCACCTCGAACGGGGTCGCGCCGTAGAGCATGATGCCCGGGCGCACCCAGTCGCTCTTGATGCTCGGCCAGCCGAGCACGGCCGGCGAGTTGCGCAGGCTGCACTCGGCGGCCAGGCCCTGACGCGCGGCCTCGAACACCGCGACCTGCGCCTCGGTGGCGGCGGCGTCCAGCTCATCGGCGCGGGCAAAGTGGCTCATCAGCACGATGCGCGAAACCTTGCCGCTGGCCAGCAGGCGCTGGTAGGCGTCGTGGTAGTCCTTGGGGTGAATGCCGACCCGATGCATGCCGGTGTCCAGCTTCAGCCAGAGGGTCAGCGGCTTGTGCACCTGGCTTTGCTCGATCGCTTCGAGCTGCCACAGCGAATGCACCACGCACCACAGGTCATGCTCGGCGATCAGCGCCAGCTCGCCAACCTCGAAGAAACCCTCGAGCAGCAGCACCGGGGCCTTGATGCCCGCCGCGCGCAGCTCCAGGGCTTCCTCGATGCAGGCCACGGCAAAGCCGTCGGCCTCGGTTTCCAGGGCCAGGGCGCAACGCACCGCGCCATGGCCATAGGCGTCGGCCTTGACCACCGCCAGGGCCTTGGCACCGGTCAGCTCACGGGCCAGGCGGTAGTTGTGACGGAGGGCTTGGAGATCGATCAGGGCACGGGCGGGGCGCATGGCGGCAGCCTTATGGTGTTCAGGTTGAAATCGGTGTTGGTTCTTTAACGGGGCAAGTCGCAGCGACGGCGCGGCAACTTGCCCCGCGAAAGGGCCGGTGCAGGCGACCTTACTGCTGGTGGGCAGGCGCGGCCTGGCCGTGCTTGGCCTGCTCCCGGTTGTTACCGTAGCGGGAGATATCCAGGCCTTCGGCGCTGATCTGCGGCTTCTTGCGGGCGATCAGATCGGCCAGCAAACGGCCGGATCCACACGCCATGGTCCATCCCAGGGTGCCGTGACCGGTATTGAGGAACAGGTTACGGAACCGGGTGGCGCCCACGATCGGGGTGCCGTCCGGGGTCGCCGGACGCAGGCCGGTCCAGAAGCTGGCCTGGCTCAGGTCGCCGCCGCGAGGATAAAGGTCGTTGACGATCATCTCCAGCGTTTCGCGTCGACGCGGGTTCAGCGACAGGTCAAAACCGGCAATTTCAGCCATGCCACCGACACGGATGCGGTTGTCGAAGCGGGTGATGGCGACCTTGTAGGTCTCGTCGAGGATGGTCGAGGTCGGTGCCATGTCGCCATTGGTGATCGGCACGGTCAGCGAATAGCCCTTGAGCGGGTATACCGGCGCCTTGATGCCCAGCGGCTTGAGCAATTGCGGCGAGTAGCTGCCCAGTGCCAGCACGTAGCGGTCGGCGGTTTCCAGCTTGCCGTCGATCCACACGCCGTTGATCCGATCACCGGCGAAGTCCAGGCGCTGGATATCCTGGCCGAAGCGGAATTCGACGCCCAGCTTGATGGCCATGTCGGCGAGCTTGGTGGTGAACAGCTGGCAGTCGCCGGTCTGGTCGTTGGGCAGGCGCAGGGCGCCGGCCAGGATGTCCTTGACGCCGGCCAGGGCCGGTTCGACGCGGGCGATGCCATCGCGGTCGAGCAGCTCGTAAGGCACGCCGGACTGCTCGAGCACGGCGATGTCCTTGGCCGCGGCATCCACCTGGGCCTGGGTGCGGAACAGCTGGGTAGTGCCCAGGCTGCGGTTCTCGTAGGCGATGCCGGTTTCGGCGCGCAGCTCGTCGAGGCAGTCGCGGCTGTACTCGGACAGGCGCACCATGCGCTCCTTGTTCACCGCGTAGCGGCTGGCGGTGCAGTTGCGCAGCATCTGCGCCATCCACAGGTACTGGTCGACATCGCCGGTCAACTTGATGGCCAGGGGCGCGTGGCGCTCGAGCAGCCACTTGATGGCCTTGAGCGGCACGCCTGGGGCGGCCCAGGGCGAGGCATAGCCGGGCGAGATCTGGCCGGCGTTGGCAAAGCTGGTTTCCATGGCCACCGCCGGCTGGCGATCGACCACCGTCACCTCGAAACCTTGCCGGGCCAGATAGTAGGCACTGGCGGTTCCGATGACACCGCTACCAAGTACCAGCACTCGCATTGTTCATCCCTCGCACGCGGCTCGCCGCAGTCTTTTGTTGATATGGCATGGATGCGCGCATTGTATGAACTACAGACCAGTGCAATTCACTATATAAACGCCTATATTTGGCGAGAATTCTCGGCAACATTGCCTTTCACGGAGGGGCATCCCCTATGAGAACCCAGCATCAAAGCAAGCGTGAACTGGACAAGATAGACCGCAACATCCTGCGGATCCTGCAGAATGACGGGCGTATCTCGTTCACCGAACTGGGCGAGAAAGTCGGGCTGTCCACCACTCCTTGCACCGAGCGCGTACGCCGCCTGGAGCGCGAGGGAATCATCATGGGCTACAACGCCCGCCTCAACCCGCAGCACTTGAAGGGCAGCCTGCTGGTGTTCGTCGAGATCAGCCTGGACTACAAGTCCGGCGACACTTTCGAGGAGTTCCGCCGCGCAGTGCTCAAGCTGCCCCACGTGCTGGAATGCCACCTGGTGTCGGGTGACTTCGACTACCTGGTGAAAGCTCGCATTTCGGAGATGGCCTCGTACCGCAAGCTGCTCGGCGACATCCTGCTCAAGCTGCCCCATGTGCGCGAGTCGAAGAGCTACATCGTGATGGAGGAAGTCAAAGAGAGCCTGTGCCTGCCGATTCCGGACTGAGGCCTCAGACCAGTACCTGACGGGTGCTGGCGATATAGTTATGCACCAGCTGTTCGGCCGCCGGGTCGATCGGCTGCTGCGGGCCACGGCCACGGGGGCAGGCCAGGCGCGGCGTGGTGCCGAACAGGCGGCAGATCATCGGCCGCTCTTGGTACACCGTGCAGCCGCCAGGCCCCAGGTGCACGCAGTCCAGGCGCTCCAGCGCGGCATCCTGTTCGGCCTGGGTCTTGCGCGGCAGGCGGGCCATTTCCTCGGCCGAGGTGGTGACCGGGCCACAGCAATCATGGCAGCCGGGCTCGCACTCGAACGAGGGGATGAGTTCGCGCAGGAAGTGGATCTTGTGGCGGTTGCAGGACATGACCGAAGACAGAACGATGAATGTGCCTGGATTATAAGCCCAATCGCAGGGTGGGCCGATGCGACTTGCCCCGCGATTGACCAACTGCCTATCCTCCCCCTTTAGTCTCAACCCAGGAATCGCCCCATGGTCTACAGCGCGCAGCACGCCGCCTCCTACTACGCCGCCAGCAGCGCGCCACACCCAGACCATCCGTTCCTGCAAGGCGAGCACAGCGCCGACGTATGCATCGTCGGCGGCGGCTACTCGGGCCTGAACACCGCCATCGAACTGGCCGAGCGCGGGTTCTCGGTGATCCTCCTCGAAGCCCGCAAGCTCGGCTGGGGCGCCAGCGGCCGCAACGGTGGCCAGCTCATCCGTGGCGTCGGCCACGGCCTCGAGCAGTTTCTCCCGGTGATCGGTGAAGAAGGCGTTCGCAGCCTCAAGCTGATGGGCCTGGAAGCCGTGGAAATGGTCCGCGACCGCGTCGAGCGCCATGGCATCGACTGCGACCTGACCTGGGGCTACTGCGACCTGGCCAACAAGCCCGCCGAGCTGCAAGGCTTCGCCGAGGACGCCGAGGAACTGCGCAGCCTGGGTTATCGCCACGAACTGCGCCTGGTGCAGCCCGGCGAGGTGCATACGGTGGTGGGTTCGGACCGCTATGTCGGTGGCCTGGTCGACATGGGCTCAGGCCACCTGCACCCGCTCAACCTGGCACTTGGCGAAGCCGCCGTGGCCAGCAGCCTGGGCGTCGGCCTGTACGAGCAATCGCAAGTGTCCCGCATCGAGTATGGCCCCGAGGTGAAGGTACACACCGCCCAGGGGCGGGTGCGGGCCAAGACCCTCGTGCTGTGCTGCAACGCCTACCACAACGACCTCAACCGCGAACTGGGCGGCAAGGTGCTGCCCGCCGGCAGCTATATCATCGCCACCGAGCCGTTGGGCGAGGCGCGCGCGCGGCAACTGCTGCCGCAGAACATGGCGGTATGCGACCAGCGTGTGGCGCTGGACTACTACCGCCTGTCCGCCGACCACCGCCTGCTGTTCGGCGGCGCCTGTCATTATTCCGGGCGCGACCCACGGGATATCGCCGCCTACATGCGGCCGAAGATGCTCAAGGTGTTCCCGCAACTGGCCGATGTGCGCATCGACTACCAATGGGGCGGCATGATCGGCATCGGCGCCAACCGCCTGCCGCAGATCGGCCGCCTGGCCAGCCAGCCCAACGTCTATTACGCCCAGGCCTATTCCGGCCATGGCCTGAACGCCACCCACCTGGCCGCACGCCTGCTGGGCGAGGCCATCAGCGGCCAGCAGGGCGGGCGCTTCGACCTGTTCGCCAAGGTGCCGCACCCGACTTTCCCCGGCGGCAAGCTGATGCGCTCGCCATTGCTGGCACTGGGGATGCTCTGGTATCGGCTCAAGGAGCTGGTCTGACGCTGCCCGCCGAAGCAGGCCATAGCCGCGGCTACGCCTTCCAGAACGGCTTGCAGCCCTCTTTCCACGCTTCTTCGCAGCTCAACCCGATATCCTGCAACTGGCGCGCATCCAGGTCCAGCAGGGCCTTGCGGGTGCGCCATCGGTGCAGCATCTGGCCAAGACGAGTGTCGTAGACCTGGGTGCGTTGCCCTGCCTCCAGCTCCTTGGCCAACAACTGCACACGCACATCGCTCATGCTTCCCATCGCCGTACTCTCCCTACTCAGCTGATACCGTGGAGTAAGCATGCGCGCCAGACCCGCGAGGATACAGATCCAACACCGGTTTATTATTCCCATACAGAATTGGCACAAACTCGGCTGAATGCAGTATTTTCTGGCTATCTGTATCGGTACCTGACCCGCCCCCTGCGCAGGAGTATCCCGTGACGCTCTACTTCAACCTGGCCGAACTGCTCGGCTCGCGCATCGAGCAAGGCCTCTACCGCCCGGGCCAGCGCCTGCCGTCGGTGCGCGCCCTGAGCGTGGAACACGGCGTCAGCCTGAGCACCGTGCAGCAGGCCTACCGCTTGCTGGAAGACAACGGCCTGGTCTCGCCCCGGCCAAAGTCCGGCTATTTCGTCGCCGAAGACCGCCAGCTCCCGGCCCTGCCCGACATCAGCCGACCAGCCCAACGGCCGGTGGATATCTCCCAGTGGGAACAGGTGCTCGAGCTGGTGCGTGCCACCCCGCACCCCGACGTGATCCAGCTCGGCCGTGGCATGCCCGATGTCGACAGCCCCACGCTCAAGCCGCTGCTACGCAGCCTGGCGCAGATCAGCCGGCGCATGGACATGCCCGGCCTGTACTACGACAACATCCACGGCAACGCCCACCTGCGCGAGCAGATCGCCCGGTTGATGCTCGACTCCGGCTGCCGCCTGGGCCCGTCAGACCTGGTGGTCACCACCGGTTGCCATGAGGCGTTGTCATGCAGCATCCGCGCCGTGTGCCAGCCGGGCGACATCGTCGCGGTCGATTCGCCCAGCTTCCATGGCGCCATGCAGACGCTCAAGGGCCTGGGCATGAAAGCCCTGGAGATCCCCACCGACCCGATCACCGGCATCAGCCTGGAGGCCCTGGAGCTGGCCCTGGAGCAGTGGCCGATCAAGCTCATCCAGATCACCCCCAGCTGCAACAACCCAATGGGCTACATCATGCCCGAGGCGCGCAAGAAGGCCCTGCTGACGCTGGCCCAGCGCTACGACGTGGCGATCCTCGAGGACGATGTGTATGGCGACCTGGCCTACACCTACCCGCGCCCGCGTACCCTCAAGTCATTCGACGACGATGGCCGGGTACTGCTGTGCAGTTCGTTCTCCAAGACCCTCGCCCCCGGCCTGCGGGTCGGCTGCGTGGCGCCGGGGCGCTACCTGGAACGGGTGCTGCACATGAAGTACATCAGCACCGGCAGCACCGCCTGCCAGCCACAGTTGGCGGTCGCCGACTTCATCGCCGAAGGCCACTACCAACCGCACCTGCGGCGCATGCGCAGCCAGTACCAGCGCGGCCGCGATCTGATGTGCGACTGGGTGACCCGCTACTTCCCGCCCGGTACCCGCGCCAGCCGGCCACAGGGCGGCTTCATGCTGTGGGTGGAATTGCCGGAAAGTTTCGATACGCTGCGCCTGAACCGCGCTTTACTGGAACAAGGTGTGCAGATCGCCGTCGGCAGCATCTTCTCGGCCTCGGGCAAGTACCGCAACTGCCTGCGCATGAACTTCGCCGCCCGGCCCACGGCGCAGGTCGAAGCCGCCGTACGCAAGGTCGGTGAGACCGCCCTTCGTCTACTGGATGCCGAACGCACCGGCGGGTAACTTTGCGCCGCTTGCCACGGTCCAACCCCATAAGCCCTTGCTGCACAGGACGATCCACCCTTGAGATTCCAGCGCGCCTTGCCTCTGCTGCTGGTGCTGCTGCTCGGCCTGTCGGGCTGCGCCAGCGTCGGCACGCCCCGCGAAGTCAGCCAGGCCCTGCCGGCCGGCGCCTCGGCGTTCGGCCGTTCGGTACAGCGCCAGGCCGCGCCCTACGAAGGGCGCTCGGGCTTTCGCCTGCTGCCCAACAGCAACGAGGCGTTCCGCGCCCGCGCCGAGCTGATCCGCAACGCCCAGGCCAGCATCGACCTGCAGTACTACATCGTCCACGACGGCCTCAGCACCCGCGCCCTGGTGCACGAGCTGCTGCGCGCCGCCGACCGCGGCGTGCGCGTGCGCATCCTGCTCGACGACACCACCAGCGACGGCCTGGACAACCTGATGGGCACCCTCGCCGCCCACCCGAACATCCATATCCGCGTGTTCAACCCCCTGCACCTGGGGCGCAGCACCGGGGCTACCCGCGCCGTCGGCCGGCTGTTCAACCTGTCGCGCCAGCACCGGCGCATGCACAACAAGCTGTTTCTGGTGGACAACAGCATGGCCATCGTCGGCGGGCGCAACCTGGGCGACGAATATTTCGACGCCGAGCCCAACCTCAACTTCACCGACATCGACCTGCTGGGCGTCGGGCCTGTGGCCGAACAGCTCGGCCACAGTTTCGACCAGTACTGGAACAGCGCCCTGAGCCGGCCCATCGGCGACTTCCTCTGGTGGCCGCCCGACGCAGGCGACCTGTGGGCCAGCCGACAGCGCCTGGAAGTGTCCCTGGCCGAGGCGCGCACCCGGCGCAAGGCCCTGTACGACCGGCTCATGGCCTACCAGACCGAACCACGCCTGGACATCTGGCGCAACGAGCTGATCTGGGCCCACGGCCAGGCGCTGTGGGACGCACCGAGCAAGGTGCTGGCCGATGACGAGCCAGACCCGCAACTGTTGCTGACCCAGCAACTGGCCCCGGACCTGAACGCCGTGCACAAGGAGCTGATCCTGGTCTCGGCCTATTTCGTGCCGGGCGAACCGGGCCTGCTGTACCTCACCAGCCGGGCCGACGCCGGCACCTCGGTCAAGCTGCTGACCAACGCGCTGGAGGCCACCGACGTGCCAGCGGTGCACGGTGGCTACGCACCCTACCGTCGCGCCCTGCTGGAGCACGGCGTGCAGCTGTACGAGCTGCGCCGCCAGCCCGGCTCGCCGCGGCTGCGGCTGGGCTTTCACGGCAGCTCTGATTCGAGCCTGCACAGCAAGGCGATGGTCTTCGACCGACGCAAGACCTTCATCGGCTCGTTCAACTTCGACCCGCGCTCGGTGCTGTGGAACACCGAAGTCGGCGTGCTGGTGGACAGCCCCGAGCTGGCCGAGTACACCCGCGAACTGGCGGTGCAGGGCATGGCCCCGGCGCTGAGCTACCAGGTCAAGCTGGTGGACGGCAAGCTGGCCTGGGCGACCGAGGACAATGGCCAGCGGCACATGCTGGTGACCGAGCCTGGCGGCCTGTGGCGGCGCTTCAATGCCTGGATCAGCAAGGCGGTCGGGCTGGAGAAGATGTTGTAGAACGCATCACCGGACAAGCGCTCAGGCCGACGCCGGCTCGAAGGCACCCCGCCGCCGGGTCAGCAGTACCAACCCCGCCGCGCCCACCGCCATCAGCAACGGCAACGCATGCCCGCTGATCCATTGGCTACCCGCGCCGGCCAGCAACGGCCCGATCAGGCAACCGATGCCCCACAGCTGCGCCACGTGGGCGTTGGCACGCACCAGCGCGTCGTCGCGGTAGCGCTCGCCAATCAGCACCAGCGACAACGTGAACAAGCCACCGGCACTGGCGCCGAACAGCACCCACAACGGCCAGATCGCCAGCGTATGCAACAGCAACGGAATCGCCAGGCTCGACAGCAGCAAGGTCACGGCGCAACCGCTGAACAGCGTGCGCCGCGACATGCGGTCGGCCAGCGCGCCAATCGGCAGTTGCAACAGCGCATCCCCCACTACCACCGTGCTGACCATGAACAACGCCACTTCCGTGGTGAAGCCCTGCTGCAGGCAGTACACCGGCAACAGGGTGAGGATCATCGCCTCGAACGCGGCGAACAAGGCGATGGCCCAGGCGATCACCGGCAGGCGCCGGCAGAAACCGAACAAGTCGACGAGGGTAACGCTGCACGCCTCGGTGGTCGGCGCGCCACCGCGCCCCAACAGGATCAACGGCGCGACCAGCAGCAAGCCGGTCGCCGCCCAGAACCCGAAATCATCGTCCGAGCCCAGCAAACCCAGCAGCAACGGCCCGGCCAGTTGGCTCAGGGCATAACTGCTGCCGTACAGCGCCACCAGCCGACCACGCCACTGCTCGACCACCAGTTGGTTGATCCAGCTTTCGCCGAGGATGAACACCACGGTCAGCGACATGCCGATCATCAGCCGCAGCAACAGCCACAGCGTATAGCTGGGCAGCAGCGCCAGCAGGCCGATCGACAACGCCCCGCCCAACAGGCACAGGCGCATGGCCGCAGGCACGCCGACCCAACTGGCCAGGCGGCTGGACAAGCTGGCCCCCACCAGTACGCCGAGCGCCGGCATCGCCGCCATCACGCCAATGGCAAACCCACCGTAGCCCCAGCCCTCCAGGCGCAAGGACACCAGCGGCATGCTCACGCCGAGCGCGAGCCCGACACTGAGCACTGCGGCCAGTACGGCAAAGTAGGTTCCCCAACGCATGATGGCCTCCGGGTGGAAAAACAGGGCAGAAAGCATCGCGGGGCAAGCCCGCCCCCACGTGAGTTGTGGGAGCGGGCTTGCCCCGCGAAAAGGCGCCAGTCGATTACAGCTTGATCCAGGTCGCCTTCAGCTCGGTGTATTTGTCCAGGGCGTGCAGCGACTTGTCACGGCCGTTGCCCGACTGCTTGAAGCCACCGAACGGCGCGGTCATGTCGCCGCCGTCGTACTGGTTGACCCAGACACTGCCGGCGCGCACGGCGCGGGCGGTGTTGTGAGCCTTGGAGATATCCGCGGTCCAGATCCCGGCGGCCAGGCCATACGGGGTGTCGTTGGCAATCGCCACCGCTTCTTCGGCGGTGTCGAAGGTGATCACCGACAGCACCGGGCCGAAGATCTCTTCCTTGGCGATCTTCATGGCGTTGGTCACGCCGTCGAAGATGGTCGGCTCGACGTAGGTGCCGCCGGTTTCTTCGAGGATGCGCTTGCCACCGGCCAGCAGCTTGGCGCCGTCCTGGTGGCCGGCGTCGATGTACGACAGCACGGTGTTCATCTGCTGGGTGTCGACCAGCGCGCCGACGGTGGTCGCCGGATCCAGTGGATTGCCCGGTTTCCAGGCCTTGAGGGCCTCGACCACCATGGGCAGGAACTTGTCCTTGATCGAGCGCTCGACCAACAGGCGCGAACCTGCGGTGCAGACTTCGCCCTGGTTGAAGGCGATGGCACTGGCCGCAGCCTCGGCGGCAGCCTGCAGGTCAGGGGCATCGGCGAAGACGATGTTGGGGCTCTTGCCACCGGCTTCCAGCCAGACACGCTTCATGTTCGACTCGCCGGCATACACCATCAGTTGCTTGGCGATCTTGGTCGAGCCGGTGAACACCAGGGTGTCGACGTCCATGTGCAGGGCCAGGGCCTTGCCCACGGTGTGGCCGTAGCCTGGCAGCACGTTCAGCACGCCTTTCGGGATACCGGCCTCGATCGCCAGCTGGGCGATACGGATAGCGGTCAGTGGCGACTTCTCCGACGGCTTGAGCACGACCGAGTTACCGGTGGCCAGGGCCGGGCCGAGTTTCCAGCAGGCCATCAGCAGCGGGAAGTTCCAGGGTACGATGGCGCCAACCACACCCACTGGCTCGCGGGTAACCAGGCCGAGCTGGTCGTGCGGGGTCGGCGCGACTTCGTCGTAGACTTTGTCGATGGCTTCGGCAGTCCAGTGGATGGCCTGGGCCGCGCCGGGAATGTCGATGGAAGAGGAGTCACCGATCGGCTTGCCCATGTCGAGGGTTTCGAGCAGGGCCAGTTCCTCGACGTGCTTGCGCAGCAGGTCGGCGAAACGGATCAGCTTGGCCTTGCGCTTGGCCGGGGCCAGGCGCGACCAGGCACCAGATTCGAACACGGCGCGGGCGTTGTCGACGGCGCGGTTGGCGTCGGCCAGGTCGCAGCTGGCGACCTTGGCCAGGAAGCGTCCGTCCACCGGGCTCAGGCAGTCGAAGGTTTCACCGGAGGCGGCATCGGTGTATTCGCCGTCGATGAAGGCGCGGCCTTCGATCTTCAGTTGCTGGGCACGCTGTTCCCAGTCCGCACGAGTCAGGGTGGTCATAGGAAACTCCTCTCTTGTTAAGGTGCAACGCCGCACTGAGGACTCACGGGCGCTGTCAGAAATTCTGGCCGGGCGACGAACGCACACCGGCACCCGACACCCTAAACCAGGGCGGGGAAACTATCAATATATTTGACACGAATGGCCTAAACGCCTACTGATGTGCATTTTATTAAACAACAACAGGGTAACCACCATGAGCATCGCCAGCATCGTCGATTTTGCCCAGGTACTCACAGAAGCCGAACGCTACCGCCCGGCGGCAGAGAAAATCCTCAAGGGCGAGCCTGACCAGGCTGTCTACAACCATTACGCCAGCCCCTGCGGGCAGTTCGCCGCTGGCGTCTGGGAAGGTGAGGTGGGGCAGTGGACGGTGAGCTACACCGAGCACGAATACTGCGAAATCGTCCAGGGCGTGTCGGTACTGCGCGACCAGGAAGGCAACGCCAAGACCCTGCGCAGCGGTGACCGCTTCGTCATCCCGGCCGGCTTCAAGGGCACCTGGGAGGTGCTGGAGCCGTGCCGCAAGATCTACGTACTGTTCGAGCAGAAGTAAGCACGAAGGAGCGGGCTTGCCCCGCGATGGCATGCGGACAGGCATAAAAAAACCCGCCACCTTGCGGTTGCGGGTTTTTTCAGGTTGCCGATCAATTACTTGATCTTGGCTTCCTTGTACACCACGTGCTTGCGGACGACCGGATCGTACTTCTTGATCTCGATCTTGTCCGGAGTGGTGCGCTTGTTCTTGTCGGTGGTGTAGAAGTGGCCGGTACCGGCACTCGAAACCAGACGGATCAATTCACGCATGACGTTCTCCTTAGAACTTTTCGCCGCGAGCGCGCAGCTCGGCCAGCACTACGTCGATACCACGCTTGTCAATGACGCGCATGCCTTTGGCGGATACGCGCAGACGCACGAAACGCTTCTCGGACTCAACCCAGAAACGGTGGTGCTGCAGGTTCGGCAGGAAACGACGACGGGTTTTGTTGTTTGCGTGGGAAATGTTGTTCCCGGTTACTGGACCCTTACCAGTAACTTGACAGACTCTCGACATGACTCAGCCCTCTAAAACCACATGCCCAACCCGGCATGGGTTGGCCGCTTAATCTCTCAGTCTTTGGCGCCAGGCGCCGTGATTCTGGAGGTCTTATCGACCGGATCCGCTGATGCGACAGGCCGAGCCCCTAGAAAAGAGCGCTGCTTTATACCAGAAAGACTACGCCGCAACAACAGAAGATGAGCATCTCGGTGCTGCAAATCGCGCGCGAGCAGCATAGCGACTCGCCCGCCGCACTGTCGACCACTCGTCGACAGCCCGTGGAAAAAGAAGGTGGTCATTTGCGAAAACGCACACTAGGGTAGGACGATTTCCAGACTGCACCGGCAGATGGGCCATCTGACCAGCCAAGGAGCCGCCATGCGTGCCGCCGCCCTCTCACTCTTCTTCACCGCGCTGTGCACCGCCGGCCTGGCCCAGGCTGCGCCGCTGGCGGTATGCAGCGAAGCCAGCCCCGAAGGCTTCGACGTGGTGCAGTACAACTCGCTGACCACCACCAACGCCTCGGCCGACGTGCTGATGAACCGCCTGGTCGAATTCGACGCCGATGCAGGCAAGGTGGTGCCGAGCCTGGCGCAAAGCTGGACGGTGTCGCCCGACGGCCTGATCTACGATTTCACCCTGCGCCCGGACGTGAAGTTCCACACCACGCCGTACTTCAAGCCGAGCCGCGAGCTGGACGCCGACGATGTGCTGTTCAGCTTCCAGCGCATGCTCTACCCGGCCCATGCCTGGCACAAGACCGCCGCGGGCGGCTACCCGCATGCCCAGTCGCTGCAGCTGGGCAGCCTGATCAAGGCGATCGATGCGCCGGACCGGCACACCGTGCGTTTCACCCTGACCCATGCCGACGCCACCTTCCTGGCGACCCTGAGCATGGGCTTCGCGTCGATCTACTCCGCCGAGTACGCCGACAAGCTGCTCAAGGCCGGCACCCCGGAAAAGCTCAATAGCCAGCCGATCGGCAGCGGGCCGTTCGTGTTCCAGCGCTTCCAGAAGGACGCCGTGGTGCGCTACCGCGCCAACCCGGAGTACTTCGCCGGCAAACCGGCCGTAGACCCGCTGGTGTTCGCCATCACCCCGGACGCCAACGTGCGCCTGCAAAAGCTCAAGCGCGGCGAGTGCCAGATAGCCCTGTCGCCCAAGCCGCTGGACATCGCCGAGGCCGGCAAGGACGGCAACCTGAAAGTGGTGACCACACCGGCGTTCATGACCGCCTTCGTCGCCATCAACAGCCAGCACCCGCCACTGGACAAACCCGAGGTACGCCAGGCGATCAACCTGGCCTTCGACAAGGCCGCCTACCTGAAGGCGGTGTTCGAAGACACCGCCACCGCCGCCAACGGCCCCTATCCGCCGAACACCTGGAGCTACGCCAAGGACCTGCCCGGCTATGCCCTGGACCAAAAGAAGGCAAAGGCGCTGCTGGCCAAGGCCGGCCTGGCCAAGGGCTTCGAAACCACGATCTGGACCCGACCGGCGGGCAGCCTGCTCAACCCCAACCCCAACCTCGGCGCGCAGATGCTCCAGGCGGACCTGGCCAAGGTCGGCATCAAGGCCGAGATCCGCACCATCGAATGGGGCGAGCTGATCCGCCGCGCCAAGGCCGGCGAGCACGACCTGCTGTTCATGGGCTGGGCCGGCGACAACGGCGATCCGGACAACTTCCTCAGCCCGCAATTTGCCTGCGCGGCGGTCAAGTCCGGGACCAACTTCGCGCGCTTCTGCGACAGCCGCCTGGACCAGTTGATCAATGCCGGGCGCACCACCAACGACCAGAGCGTGCGCAGCCGCCTGTACCAGCAGGCGCAGACGCTGATCCAGCAGCAGGCGCTGTGGCTGCCACTGGCGCATCCGACGGCGGCGGCGCTGCTGCACAAAGGGGTCGAGGGTTATCAGGTGAGCCCGTTCGGGCGGCAGGATTTCAGCAAGGTGTCGGCGGTTCGCTGAGCGAGGCTACCTGAGACCGAAAGATCAAAAACATTTTAAAGGATGACCGTTGGTCATCCTTTTTTTTGGATTTTTTTTACACCTGCTAGCCTTCGCGGCCAAAGTTATGGCGCTCACAGTTCCAGGGTTGACAAAGCAGAATTCTCCTGTAGGCTGGCGCCTTGGGAGGGGCCAGCCTACAGGAGATATTAAGCACGAGCACGTTTTCGCCGTGTTTTTTTTGATTGGTGATCTAAGCTACCAAAAGCAGTAGACGATCACGAGTAAAGCGCCGCTTCATTAGGGCAATAAGCTGAGGATCAGGTGTCGAGATGAGACAAGAAGAGAGAGTAGCAAATCCATTAGTTAAACCAGTAACTGATGAAGCCGCTCGTTGTTCGGTCATCTATTCGGACGTATTCCTAGAGCACAAAAAAAAGAAAGACTACAAAACCGCGATCGCTCAAATACTGGAGCGGGCCAAAAAATTAAACTGGTGAGGTAATGAATGTCGACAGGGACCGTTAAGGCCTTTCCTCAAATTGGATCGGTCGAAGTTGTACAGCCGGATGCTAAAGAAAACCTTCGCGAAAAAATAAAATCTCGTAGAACCAAAGAGATTGTTATCGGGGTCTGCGGCGCTGTAGGTTGTAACTTACAGGATGTTGTAGCCGAACTCCGAGAGCAATTCAGCACCTTCTCTTATGAAGTTGAATACATCAAAATTAGTAGTATTATTAAAAGCTACTTTAAAGATGTCCCGCCACCCGCAAAATATCTAGGCAAAATCGACCAGATCGAAAACTTCTCTCTTTCTGCAAGATATGAAGCCTTGCAAGATCTCGGCAACTATATTCGAAGCACTTTGGGTGATGACGCTCTAGCCGTACAAGCAATAAAGTCCATTTCCTCCGAGCGTCAGATCAAAATGAACGAAAGCGGGGATGCCAACCCTCCTCGCGTCGTATACATCGTCGATCAACTTAAGCACCCAGCGGAAGTTGACTTATTCAAGCTCGTGTATAGAAATGCGTTCTTCTTAATTGGAGTAATGAGCCCTCAACAAGCTCGCCTCGAGCACTTGCAGGCTGAAGGTCTCAATTCTGTTGACGCTCAGAAGCTAGTCGAGCGTGACCGACGAGATAATGTTGATCATGGCCAACAGCTCGAAAAAACCATTCACCGCTCCGACTTTTTTGTAAAGCATAGCCTTACAAATGTTGGAAACATAACTAAACCTTGCAAACGATTCGCAGGCTTAGTCCACGGTGAAAACGGAATCACCCCTACCAAAGACGAAGCGGGGATGTATGCAGCCTACTCGGCCTCCCTCAAATCAGCCTGCCTAAGTCGGCAAGTTGGCGCCTCTATCACCAATGATAGCGGAGATGTGATTTCAGTGGGGTGGAACGATGTGCCTGCGGCAGGTGGCGGCCTCTACAATACTGAGTCGGAGCCCGATCAACGCTGCATTAATCATGGAAAAAAATGCCACAACGATGATACAAAGCAAAAGCTTGCTAAGCGAATTGTGGAAATTTTAACCAACTCCAAAAAAGACAATGCCGTCAAACAACTTAGCTTTGCAACCGCAGAAGCACAAGACTTGACTAAGATCATATTGGAGCAAACCCAACTCGGCTCAATTATAGAATATTCTCGTGCCATACACGCGGAGATGGAAGCCATTATCAATATAGCCCGAGGCGGGACTGGCAACACCTCCGGCTCTATCATGTACACCACTACATATCCGTGCCATAACTGCGCTCGACACATCATCGCAGCCGGGATCTCTCGTGTGGTTTATATTGAGCCTTACGAAAAAAGCCTAGCTATAAAGCTGCATGGCGACGCCATCACCATTGACAAAAGCTCTAGTGGAAAAGTTGTCTTTGAAAACTTCGAAGGCGTATCACCAAGCCGATACACTACTCTTTTCTCTTTCAACAACCGTAGAAAAGAATCAGATGGCTCCGCTATCCGGCTGAATAGCAAAAAAGAAGCCACACCAATTTCTAGCGAACACCTAGACTCTTACCTTGATGTTGAGTCCAAGGTGGTTGATCGAGCTGTTCAAGATAGCGGCGAGCAAGTCGACTTCCCTCCAGAGCGGGAATAAATAGTTTGGCGGTGAAAGTCACCAACACTTTCACCGCTTCACTCACATCAATCCATGCTCGACAAAAGAAAATGGGTCCGCATCACCTACAACCAGATGATCAATTAGTCTAACATCAATTAAACCTAACGCCTTTTTTAAAGTACTTGTCATATAAACATCCTCTTGACTTGGCTCCGCACCTCCAGAAGGATGATTATGACAAACAATAACAGCCGCAGCATTAAGCTCAAGACATCTTCGAACGACTTGACGTGGATGAACATGCGTCCTGTCAATCGTCCCCTCAAACAATAGCTCAAACCCTATCAAGCGATGCTTATTATCCAAAAACAAGCAGCCAAAAACCTCATTAAACCTCCCCCTTAGCTGATATTTCAAATAATCTTTAACGGATTTGGGACTATCTACGGCAGAACCCTGTTTGAGGGTTTCCGCCAAGTGACGCTTAGCAAGCTCAACCACAGCCTGCAATTGAGAATACCTCGCAAGACCGAGCCCCATTCCTGGCTTAAAGTCACTGTATTTCGCGTCCAAAAGTTTCCTGAAACCTCCAAAACGGTTCAACAATTTACGAGATAGCTCTATAGCATCGGTGCCAGAGACACCCGTGCGTAGAAATACCGCTAATAGCTCCGCGTCAGAGAGGTGCGAGGCTCCATGCTTAAGCATTTTTTCCCTAGGCCTTTCTTCCAACGGCCAATCCCTTATACCCATTCAACCTCCTATCAATGTCACGCCGAGCGAGTAACGCCGGCCATGTGTTAATCTATTTCGCCTCGTACATGAGACGTTCTGCCGCAAGCGGTTCCGAACGTCGCCGACCGTTCTCACTGGAATATAAGGCAAGCCTATGCAGCGGCTGTATCGCAAGCGCATCGTTCTCGGCGTGGGTGGCGGCATCGCCGCCTACAAGAGCGCCGAGCTGATTCGCCGACTCCTGGAACACGGCGCGCAGGTGCGCGTGGTCATGACCCGCGGGGGCGCCGAGTTCATCACCCCGCTCACGCTGCAGGCGCTGTCCGGCCACCCGGTACACATGGACCTGCTCGACCCCGCCGCCGAAGCGGCCATGGGCCATATCGAGCTGGCAAAATGGGCCGACCTGGTGCTGATCGCACCGGCCACCGCCGACCTGATGGCGCGCCTGGCCCAAGGCATGGCAGACGACCTGCTGACCACCTTGGTACTGGCCACCGACGCCACCGTCGCCGTGGCCCCGGCCATGAACCAGGCCATGTGGCGCGACCCAGCCACCCAGGACAACCTCGAGCTGCTCAAGCGCCGCGGCATCCAGGTGTTCGGCCCGGCCTCCGGCAGCCAGGCCTGCGGCGACGTCGGCCTGGGCCGCATGCTCGAAGCCACGGACCTGGCCTGGTGCGCCGCCGAGAGCTTCAAGCGCCAGGCGCTGACCGGCAAGCATGTGCTGATCACCGCCGGCCCGACCCAGGAAAACATCGACCCGGTGCGCTACATCACCAACCATAGTTCAGGGAAGATGGGCTTTGCCCTGGCCGAAGCGGCCGCCGAAGCAGGGGCTCGGGTGACCCTCGTTACCGGCCCGGTGCACCTGTCGACGCCCGATCGGGTCAGCCGCATCGACGTGGTCAGCGCCCGAGACATGCTCGCGGCCTGCGAGGCGGCCATGCCCTGCGACCTGTTCATTGCCTCGGCGGCGGTCGCAGACTACCGGCCAGAGGTAGTCGCCCCACAAAAGCTCAAGAAAGATCCCACCACCGGCGACGGCATGCTGCTGCAGATGGTGCGCAATCCCGATATCCTTGCGACCATTGCCGGTCGGGCCGATCGCCCGTTCAGCGTCGGCTTCGCCGCCGAAACCGAGCACCTGCTCGACTACGCCACGCGCAAGCTCAAGGACAAGAACCTCGACCTGATCGTCGCCAATGATGTGGCCAACCCCAGCATCGGCTTCAACAGCGAGGAGAACGCCCTGACCGTGATCGACCGCCAGCAGCACCAGACCCTCTTCGCGCAGACCAGCAAGGGCAAGATCGCCCGTCAGCTGGTCGCCTTCATCGCCGAACGGCTCAACCAGGTTCAATAAGTTCCATGCACGCTCTTCAAGCCAAGATCCTCGACCCACGCCTGGGCTCGGAATTCCCCCTCCCGCAGTACGCCACCCCTGGCTCGGCCGGCCTCGACCTGCGCGCCCTGCTCAAGGAGGACAGCGTCCTCGAGCCGGGCCAGACCCTGCTGATCCCCACCGGCCTGTCGGTGTACATCGGCGATCCGGGCCTGGCGGCGATGATCCTGCCGCGTTCGGGCCTGGGCCATAAGCACGGCATCGTGCTGGGCAACCTGGTCGGCCTGATCGACTCGGACTACCAGGGCGAGCTGATGGTCTCCTGCTGGAACCGCGGCAACACCCCGTTCACCATCACCGTCGGCGAGCGTATCGCCCAGTTGATCCTGGTGCCGGTGGTGCAGGCGCACTTCGACATCGTCGAGCAGTTCGACGAGACCCAGCGCGGCGCTGGCGGCTTCGGCCACTCGGGTACCCGCTGAGCCGTCAGCCGACCGTCGGGGCCATGGATGGCGAACTCTCTGGCGAAAGCACCGTCCAAGCGTTCAGTTTGTGCCTGCCCAGAAGCCTTTGAATACTTGGAGTCCCAGAGATGAACGACATGGCCCAGCTGGTCCCCGCACTGCCCGACAGCATCTTCCGCGCCTACGACATCCGCGGCGTGGTCGGCAAGACCCTGCACGCCGAGACCGCCTACTGGATCGGCCGCGCCATCGGCGCCCAGACCCTCGCCCAGGGCGAGCCGCAAATCTCGGTTGGCCGTGACGGTCGCCTGTCCGGCCCGATGCTGGTCGAGCAACTGATCAAGGGCCTGGCCGACGCCGGTTGCCAGGTCAGCGATGTCGGCCTGGTGCCGACCCCGGCGTTGTACTACGCGGCCAATGTGCTCGCCGGCAAGTCGGGCGTGATGCTCACCGGTAGCCACAACCCCTCCGACTACAACGGCTTCAAGATCGTCATCGCCGGCGACACCCTGGCCAACGAACAGATCCAGGCCCTGCTGACCCGCCTGAAGACCAACGACCTGTCCCGCGGCGAAGGCCGTGTCGAGAAGGTCGAGATCCTCGAGCGCTACTTCCAGCAGGTCACCGCCGACGTGAAGCTGGCCAAGCGCCTGAAAGTGGTGGTCGACTGCGGCAACGGCGCTGCCGGGGTGATCGCCCCACAGCTGATCGAAGCCTTGGGCTGCGACGTGATCCCGCTGTTCTGCGAGGTCGATGGCAACTTCCCCAACCACCACCCGGACCCGGGCAAGCCCGAGAACCTGGTCGACCTGATCGCCAAGGTGAAAGAGACCGGTGCCGATATCGGCCTGGCCTTCGACGGCGACGGCGACCGCGTCGGCGTGGTGACCAACACAGGCAGCATCGTCTACCCCGACCGCCTGCTGATGCTGTTCGCCCAGGATGTACTGTCGCGCAACCCAGGCGCCGAGATCATCTTCGACGTCAAATGCACCCGTCGCCTGACCCCGCTGATCGAACAGCACGGTGGCCGCGCGCTAATGTGGAAAACCGGTCATTCGTTGATCAAGAAGAAGATGAAGCAGACCGGCTCGCTGCTGGCCGGCGAGATGAGCGGGCACATCTTCATCAAGGAGCGCTGGTACGGCTTCGACGACGGCATCTACAGCGCCGCGCGCCTGCTGGAGATCCTCAGCAAGGCCGAGCAGGACGCCGAAAGCCTGTTCGCCGCGTTCCCGAACGATATTTCCACGCCGGAAATCAACATTGATGTGACCGACGAGGGTAAATTCAGCATCATTGATGCTCTGCAACGCGACGCCGACTGGGGCGCTGCCAACCTGACCACCATCGACGGTGTGCGGGTCGACTACCCCCACGGCTGGGGCCTGGTCCGCGCCTCCAACACCACACCGGTGCTGGTGCTGCGCTTCGAGGCCGACAGCGAGGCGGAGCTCGACCGTATCAAGGCTGTATTCCGCACGCAGTTGCTGCAGGTCCAACCAGGCCTGCAACTGCCGTTCTGACGACTATCCGTTCCTTACCTGGAGCCCTGCATGACCCTCGATCGCGATGCCGCTTCCCATGTAGCCGAGGTTTTGTCCGAAGCACTGCCATACATCCGCCGCTTCGTCGGCAAGACCTTGGTGATCAAGTACGGCGGCAACGCGATGGAGAGCGAGGAGCTCAAGACCGGCTTCGCCCGTGACATCGTGCTGATGAAGGCCGTTGGCATCAACCCGGTGGTCGTGCACGGTGGCGGCCCGCAGATCGGCGACCTGCTCAAGCGCCTGTCGATCGAGAGCCGCTTCGTCGATGGCATGCGCGTCACCGACGCGGCGACCATGGACGTGGTGGAGATGGTCCTCGGCGGCCAGGTCAACAAGGACATCGTCAACCTGATCAACCGCCATGGCGGCAGCGCCATCGGCCTGACCGGCAAGGACGCGGAACTGATCCGCGCCCGCAAGCTCACCGTCACCCGCCAGACGCCCGAGATGACCACCCCGGAAATCATCGACATCGGTCACGTCGGCGAAGTCGAGAGCGTCAACACCGACCTGCTGAACATGCTGGTCAAGGGCGACTTCATCCCGGTGATCGCGCCGATCGGCGTGGGCGCCAACGGCGAGTCCTACAACATCAACGCCGACCTGGTGGCGGGCAAGGTGGCCGAGGCGCTGAAAGCCGAGAAGCTGATGCTGCTGACCAACATCGCCGGCCTGATGGACAAGCAAGGTGAAGTCCTGACCGGCCTGACCACCGAGCAGGTCAATGAGCTGATCGCCGACGGCACCATCTACGGCGGCATGCTGCCGAAGATCAAATGCGCGCTGGACGCCGTCCAGGGCGGGGTCAACAGCTCGCACATCATCGACGGCCGCGTGCCCAATGCCGTGCTGCTGGAGATCTTCACCGACAGCGGCGTGGGCACCCTGATCACCAACCGCAAGCCGCGCTGATCCAGCCGGACGCAGACCGCAGGAGCTGGCTGGCGAAATAGGCGCCGCAGTGCATGGCATCGGCTACGCCGGTGTTCGCCGGCAAGCCGGCTCCTACGGGTTGTATTGACACAGGCAAACAGATGGCCCAAGGCCATCAACCTTCATCTTTGATCATCAAGAATCCCGGTAAACTGCCGAAACAACGTGGCAGAATGCACGCTCGTTGCAAATAGTTTCTATTTACCTGGAGAACACGCGTGAAGTACGCATCACAAGGACTCGTGCTGGCAGCCGCCCTGGCTGTCGGGTCCATCGCCGGCTGTGCAACTGAAACCTCCACTGCTGTTGCCGTGCAACAGGTCGAAAGCGTCAACCGCCCCTACAGCGGCGTGCGTACCCCCATCGCCGTGGGCAAGTTCGACAACCGCTCCAGCTACATGCGCGGCATCTTCTCCGACGGCGTCGACCGCCTCGGCGGCCAGGCCAAGACCATTCTGATCACCCACCTGCAGCAGACCAACCGGTTCAACGTGCTGGACCGCGACAACATGGGCGAAATCCAGCAGGAAGCCGCCATCAAGGGCCAGGTCCAACGCCTGAAGGGCGCCGACTTCGTGGTCACCGGCGACGTCACCGAGTTCGGCCGCAAGGAAGTCGGCGATCACCAGCTGTTCGGCATCCTCGGCCGCGGCAAAACCCAGATCGCCTACGCCAAGGTGGCGCTGAACATCGTCAACATCAGCACCTCCGAAGTGGTGTACTCCAGCCAGGGCGCGGGCGAATACGCCTTGTCCAACCGCGAAGTCATCGGCTTCGGCGGCACCGCCAGCTACGACTCGACCCTCAACGGCAAGGTCCTCGACCTGGCCATGCGCGAAGCGGTGAACAAGCTGGTCGGCGCCGTCGAAAGCGGCCAGTGGAAACCCCAGGCCCAGTAACGCGAACAACCCAAGGAAGACCGTTCGATGAAGATCACCTCCCCGGCCCTGCGTACCGTCGCGGGCCTGTTACTGGGCGGCGCCCTGCTGTCCGGCTGCAATACCCAGAAACCCCTGTACCAGTGGGAAAGCTACCAGCCGCAGGTCTACAGCTACCTCAAGGGCGACGCCAAGGAAGAACAGGCCATCGCCCTGGAGCGCGACCTGGAGAAGATCAAGGCCAAGAATGGCGCCGTGCCGCCGGGCTATCACGCCCAGCTTGGCCTGCTCTACTCCAGCCTGGGCAAGGATGACCAGATGATCCAGCAGTTCCGTACCGAGAAGGCGCTGTTCCCCGAATCGGCCAAGTACATGGACTTCCTGATGAGCAACGCCAGCAAAGGGGCCAAGCAATGATCAAGCACCTGTCCCGCCTGATCGTCGGCGCCTGCATGCTGGCGCTGTTCGCTGGCTGCGCCGAGCGCAAGAGCATCGACTACTCGGCCTACAAGCAGAGCCGGCCGAAATCGATCCTGATCCTGCCGCCGCTGAACGAGTCGCCGGATGTAAAAGCCACCTACAGCATGCTGTCCCAGGCTACCTACCCACTGGCCGAAGCCGGCTACTACGTGATGCCGGTCGCCCTGGTGGACGAGACGTTCCGCCAGAACGGCATGACCACTCCGGCCGATATCCACCAGCTGCCAGTGGCCAAGCTGCAGGAGATCTTCGGTGCCGATGCCGGCCTGTATGTCACCGTCAGCGACTACGGCACCCGCTACATGATCCTCAGCAGCGCGACCATCGTCACCGCCAACGCCAAGCTGGTCGACCTGAAGACCGGCGCCACCCTGTGGACCGGCAGCGCCACCGCCTCGAGCGAGGAGGGCCGGCAGAACCAGGGCGGCTTGATCGGCATGCTGGTAGCCGCCGCGATCAACCAGGTCATCAGCAGCGTGCAGGACGATGCCGGCTACCCGATCGCCGGCATCACCAGCGCACGCCTGCTGTCGCCGTACCCTAACGGCGGCATCTTGTACGGGCCACGTTCGCCGAAATACGGTACCGATTGACCGATAACGGTAGGAGCCAGCCTTGCTGGCGAACCAGGCGACGCGGTTAATGGCACCGGCTACGCCGGTGTTCGCCGGCAAGCCTGCTCCTGCGGCTCGTGTCCGCTTTAGAACCATCCCACAGCAATGCCGGACAGGTACTACAACACCTGTTTTCATCGCCTGATTAGCATGGACACTTCTCACCCATAGGAGGTCCAGCGATGAAAAAAGACGAGGTGCCCTACGGCAGCGATGTCTCCGCAGGTAGTTACGCGTGTGCGGACTGCGGCTACGAGTACGCCAACCAGAGCAAGCGGTCGTTGCCGCCCTGCCCCGACTTCAAGGTCATCCCCCATCCCAAGCGCGCATGGAAAATCCTTACGGGCGCCGGCGATGCCGAGCGGGATCCCTACCCCAACGGCCGTTGAATCACCGGCATGAAAAAGGCGACCCTCAGGTCGCCTTGTTCATTGCCGCCGCTGCGTCAGATACCGTACTGGGCACGGTAGGCCTCGACCGCAGGCAAGTGCTGCTTGAGTTGCGGGTCGTCGGCGAGGAACTCCAGCACCTGGGTCAGCGAGACGATGCTGACCACTGGGATAGCGAAGTCGCGCTCGACTTCCTGAATCGCCGACAGCTCGCCATTGCCGCGCTCTTCGCGGTTCAGCGCGATCAATACGCCGGCGGCCTTGGCCTGCTGGGCGTTGATGATCTGCATGACCTCGCGGATAGCGGTACCGGCGGTGATCACGTCGTCGATGATCAGCACGTCACCGGCCAGCGGGGCGCCGACCAGGCTGCCGCCCTCGCCGTGGTCCTTGGCTTCCTTGCGGTTGAAGCACCATGGCACGTCGAGCTGATGCTGTTCGGCCAGGGCCACCGCAGTGGCAGCCGCCAACGGAATACCCTTGTAGGCCGGGCCAAACAGCACGTCGAAGGGGATCTTGCTGTCGACGATGGCCGCGGCGTAGCAACGCCCCAACTGGGCCAGCGCGGAACCTGTGTTGAACAGGCCGGCATTGAAGAAATACGGGCTGGTACGCCCCGATTTCAAGGTGAATTCACCGAAGCGCAGAACGCCGCGATCGATGGCAAAACGGATGAAGTCGCGCTGATACGGCTGCATGAAAGGTCCCGGACACCACGGATTTAGCTAAATGTGTTGAGCTCGGGTATCATACACGCACGAGATTTTTGGGGCCATTTATGCGGATCATCAGTGTGAACGTAAATGGCATTCAGGCTGCGGCCGAGCGTGGATTGCTCAGCTGGCTGCAAGCCCAGAATGCCGACGTCATCTGCCTTCAGGATACCCGCGCCTCGGCCTTTGAACTCGACGACCCAGCTTTCCAGCTCGATGGCTATTTCCTTTACGCCTGCGACGCGGAGGTGCCCACCCAAGGTGGCGTGGCACTGTATTCGCGCATGCAGCCCAAGGCAGTCATCACCGGCCTGGGCTTCGAGACGGCCGACCGTTACGGGCGCTACCTGCAAGCGGATTTCGACAAGGTAAGTATTGCCAGCCTGCTGCTGCCTTCGGGCATGAACGGCGACGAAGACCTGAACCAGAAGTTCAAGTTGATGGACGACTTCGCCAAGTACCTGGACAAGCAGCGTCGCAAGCGTCGCGAATACATCTACTGCGGCTCGTTCTACGTGGCGCAGCAGAAGCTCGACATCAAGAACTGGCGCGACAGCCAGCAGGCGGTCGGCTTCCTGCCGCCAGAACGCGCCTGGATGGACGCGATCACCGGCGACATGGGCTATGTCGACGCGCTGCGTGAAGTCAGCCGCGAGGGCGACCAGTACAGCTGGTGGCCAGACAACGAACAGGCTGAGATGCTCAACCTGGGTTATCGGTTCGACTACCAGATCCTCACTCCAGGCCTGCGCCGCTTCGTGCGCAACGCCCGCCTGCCGCGCCAGCCGCGCTTCTCGCAGCATGCGCCGCTGATCGTCGACTACGACTGGACGCTGACCATCTAAAGCATTGGGGCCGCTTCGCAGCCCTTTCGCGACACAAGGCCGCTGCTACACGATTCGCGGTAGGAGCGGCCTTGTGTCGCGAAAGGGCCGCGCAGCGGCCCCAGCTTTTTCAGATCAGCTCGAAATCAGTCGGCCAGGGCGGCGTTCTGCAGCTCGAAGATCTCGCCCATGCCTTTTTGCGCCAGCGCCAGCATGGCGTTGAAGTCTTCAGGCTGGAACGGCGCGCCTTCGGCGGTGCCCTGCACCTCGATGAAGCCACCGGCGCTGGTCATGACCACGTTCAGGTCGGTCTCAGCGGCGGAGTCCTCGAGGTAGTCGAGGTCCAGCACCGCCTCGCCCTGGTACATGCCCACCGACACCGCGGCGATCATGTGCTTGAGCGGGTTGCCACCCTTGAGGCCACCGCGCTTCTTGATCACCGCCAGGGCATCGCACAGGGCGACCATGGCACCGGTGATCGAGGCGGTGCGGGTACCACCATCGGCCTGGATCACGTCGCAGTCGACGTACAGGGTGATGTCGCCGAGCTTGCTCATGTCCAGCGCGGCGCGCAGGGAGCGGCCGATCAGGCGCTGGATCTCGAGGGTGCGGCCGCCCTGCTTGCCACGGCTGGCCTCGCGCTGGTTACGCTCGCCAGTGGAACGCGGCAGCATGCCGTATTCGGCGGTCAGCCAACCTTGACCCTGGCCTTTGAGGAAGCGGGGAACACCATTTTCGACGCTGACCGTGCAGATGACCTTGGTGTCACCGAACTCGACCAGTACCGACCCCTCGGCGTGCTTGGTGTAGTTGCGGGTAATGCGGATCGAGCGGAGCTGATCGGCGGCGCGACCACTTGGACGTTTCATCTGGGATACCTGTACCGGGACATTTGAATCTGCCGAGCATTATAGAGCCCGACGCCCGGTGAAGACATGCCTATCGTCGCGCCCGCGCTACCTGTCGCCTTTTCCCATGCCCGCGTAAGCCTGCCGCTAGCATGGGGTGGATTGGGCGCCCGGGCCGCACTGCGCTACAATCCTGCGCCTTGCAGCCGGAAGGCTCTCCCCCGTTCACCTGAATTCGCGAGGTACGCCCCCATGGTGCACAGCATGACCGCATTTGCCCGTGTCGAGCGCGCGGGCAGCCAAGGCACCCTGGCCTGGGAACTGCGCTCGGTCAACCACCGTTATCTCGAGCCTCACCTGCGCCTGCCCGAGGCCCTGCGCGACCTCGAGGGCGCGGTCCGTGAAGGCCTGCGCCAGGGCCTGTCGCGCGGCAAGGTCGAATGCACCCTGCGCCTGAGCGAAGACAACGCCGGCAAGCCGCTGCAGGTCGACCGCGAGCGCGCCGCGCAACTGGTCGCCGCCGCCGAGACCGTGGCCAGCCTGATCAAGCAACCGGCCCCACTCAATCCACTGGAAGTGCTGGCCTGGCCAGGCGTGCTGGTGGCCGATGCGACCGATCCCCAGGCCCTCAACGCCGAAGCCCTCGCCCTGTTCGACGAGGCCCTGGCCGAGCTCAAGGCCGGCCGTCAGCGCGAAGGCGCCGAACTGGCCCGGCTGATCAACGAGCGCCTGGACAGCATGGCCAGCGAAGTCACCACCCTGCGCGCCCTGGTGCCGCAGATGCTGGCCGCCCAACGGCAGAAGGTCCTCGACCGCTTCAGCGACATGCAGGCCGAACTCGACCCGCAGCGCCTGGAGCAGGAAATGGTCCTGCTGGCGCAGAAGAGCGACGTCGCCGAGGAACTCGACCGCCTCAGCACCCACGTCACCGAAGTCCGTCGGGTGCTCAAGTCCGGCGGCGCCGCCGGCCGGCGCCTGGACTTCCTGATGCAGGAGCTCAACCGCGAAGCCAACACCCTCGGCTCCAAGGCGTTCGACCCGCGCAGCACCCAGGCGGCGGTCAACCTCAAGGTGCTGATCGAACAGATGCGTGAACAAGTACAGAACATCGAGTAAGGCCACCCCTACCATGAACCATAGCAGCGGCACCCTCTACATCGTCTCGGCCCCGTCCGGCGCCGGCAAGACCAGCCTGGTCACGGCCCTGATCAAGGACGACCCGCGCGTACGCGTCTCGGTCTCCCACACCACCCGCGCCATGCGTCCAGGCGAAATCCACGGGGTGAACTACCACTTCGTGGCCCACGAAGCGTTCAAGGTACTGATCGCCAAGGGTGATTTCCTCGAGCATGCCGAGGTGTTCGGCAACTTCTACGGCACCTCGCGCAGCGCGTTGCAGGAAACCCTGGACCAAGGCTTCGACCTGATCCTGGAAATCGACTGGCAAGGTGCCCAGCAGGTGCGCAAGCTGATGCCCGAGGCGCGCTCGATCTTCATCCTGCCGCCCAGCCAGGAGGCTTTGCGCCAGCGCCTGGATGGCCGCGGGCAAGACAGCGAGGAAATCATCGCCGGGCGTATGAAGGAAGCGGTCAGCGAGATGGTGCACTACGACGAATACGAGTACGTCATCATCAATGACGACTTCGCCGTTGCGCTGGAAGACTTGAAGGCGGTGTTCCGCTCGAATCGCCTGGCGTTGAAGAAGCAACAGCAGCGCAACAGTGGGCTGCTGAAAGAACTGCTCTGCTGATAGACCGCACGGGGCTGCTTTGCAGCCCTTTCGCGACACAAGGCCGCCCCTACAAGGGATCGCGTCAATATGGACTGATGCGATCTGCTGTAGGAGCGGCCTGGTGTCGCGAAAGGGGCGCAAAGCGCCCCCAGCATTATTCCTGCAGTGGAATGGTCGCCTGCTGACGCAGGGTAGCCCCCAGGAAATACGCCGGCGCCCGCAGGCGGGACAGCATCATCAGCACGATCCCCAGTGCCGAGATGATCGCCGCGATCACGAACACCAGCCCCAGCCCGGCCACATGCGAGCCGCTGCCGAAGTCCGGCGAAGCGCTGTCGATGGCGGTGCGCACGAAGATCACCGACAGAATCACTCCCCCCACCAGCGGGCACACGCCACGCATGAAGAAGTGCCGCACGCTGTCGAACAGGCTGTGGCGGAAATACCAGACACAGGCGAACGCGGTCAGCGAGTAATAGAAGCAGATCATCATGCCCAGCGCGGTGATGGTGTCGGCCAGCACGTTCTCGCTGAGGGTGCGCATGGTCACGTAGAACACAGCCGCGGCGATACCGGCGCAGATGGTCGCGTAGCGCGGCGTCTGCGAACGCGGGCAGACCTTGGCGAAGCGCTGTGGCACGGCACCGTAATAACCCATGGCCAGCAACGTGCGTGCCGGCGACACAAAGGTCGACTGCAGCGAGGCGGCGGTACTGGCCAGCACGGCGATGGACATCAGGATCGCCAGCGGCCCCATGACCGGACCGGCCAGGTGGGCGAAGACGTTTTCCTGGATACGCGGGTTGCCCAGGCCCAGGCCTTGGTCGCTGATCCCGGCGAACTGCAGGGTGGCGATGGCGGTGAGCAGGTACAGGCCGAGAATCAGCAGCACAGTCCAGGTGGCGGCCTTGCCCGGCACCTCTTCGCTACCCACCGACTCTTCGCTGACGGTCAGGCACACGTCCCAGCCCCAGAAAATGAAGATCGACAGCGACAGGCCGGCGGCAAAGGCGGAGAAAGACTCGACGCCAAACGGGTTGAACCAGGCCAGGTCGAACGCCAGCGGCGGTGGCGCGGTGGTTTCACCGAAGGCGGCGAAGGCAAAGCCGACCAGCACCAGCAGTTGCAACGCCACCAAGCCGTACTGCACCGTCATGGTGGTGGCCATGCCGCGGCAGCAAATCCACACCGCCAGGGCGATGAACACGCAACAGGTACTGACGTTGACCAACAGGTTGTCGGCCAGGGCCGCCAGTTCCTGGTTGCCGGTGATCTGCGCGAGGAACAGGTAGAAGAAGTCCACCGCCACGCCGGCCAGGTTGGACAGCACGATGGTGGTGGCCACCACCAGCCCCCAGCCGCCGATCCAGCCGATCATCGGGCCGAACGCACGGGCCGACCAGGTAAAGGAGGTACCGCTGTCGGGCTCCGCCGAGTTCAGCTCGCGATAACCCAGGGCCACCAGCAGCATCGGCAGGAAGCCGACGATGAACACCGCTGGCAGGTGGGCGCCGACTTCGCGCACGGTCGGGCCGAGCGCGCCGGTCAGGGTGTAGACCGGAGCGATGGTGGAGATGCCCAATACAACGCTGGCCAGCAGGCCGAGCCGACCCTTGGCCAAGCCCTTGCTGCGCTGGGTGTTGCCCGAGTCGCACGCCGTGTCGGGTGGGCGGCCGGCTTCTGTGTATTCATTCATGAGTCTGTGCCGTAACTATTGGAATTGTTTTCACAGGCCCGCCGTAGAGGGCCCGCTTTCACTCATTGAAAGCTCGCGGTGGGGCACGGTCATCCAGGACCTTCGGCTAACGTCAGGGTGTTTTCTGACGCGCACCCTCCCGTGCAGCATGGGCAATGCAAGCCTCGCGGAACGCCTCGAACAGGCGCAGCGAAACCGGGTTTTCGGCGAAACGCCATTCAGGGTGCCACTGCACGCCGAGTACAAAGCCCGGCGCGTCAGGCATCGACACCGCTTCGATCAGGCCATCCGGGGCCCGTGCCTCGACACGCAGGCCCGGGGCCAGGCGGTCGATGCCCTGGCTGTGCAGCGAGTTGACCTCGAACTGCGCAGCCAGGCCCAGGCGCTCGAACACGCCGCCAGGCGCAATGCTGACCGGGTGCCGAGGGCCGTACTGCACCTGCAGGGGTGCGTCCTCAGGTTCGCGGTGGTCCAGGTAGCCGGGCAGTTCCTGCACCCGCTGGTGCAGGCTGCCGCCAAGGGCCACGTTCAGCTCCTGGAAACCACGGCAGATGCACAACACCGGCACGCCGGCGGCGATTGCCGCCTGCAGCAGGGGCAATGTCAGCCGGTCGCGCGCCAGGTCGTGGCGAGTGCCTTCCACGCTGGGCGCGCCATTGTAATGATGCGGCTCGACATTTGAAGGCGAACCGGTAAAAAGAATGCCATCCAGGCGTGCCAACAGCGCCTGCGGGTCGCTGCCGCCATCGCGCGCCGGCAGGATCAGCGGCAGCCCGGCGAAGCCTGCGGCCTCGACATACTTGTCGCCCACCGTGTGCGACGAGTTCTTCCCCACCTGCTGACGGCAGGCGCTGACACCGATCAAGGGGACCGCAATTGCGCTCATGGGCTTACACCGTGTGCAGGTACCAGTTGTACTCAAGGTCGGAGATCGACACTTCGAACTCGGCCAGCTCGCTCTCCTTGCAGGCCACGAAGATATCGATGTAGTCCGGGCTGATGTATTGGTTGAGCACTTCGCTGTCATCCAGCGCGCGCAGGGCGTCGCGCAGGTTGTTCGGCAGGCTCTGCTCCAGTTGCTCGTACGCGTTGCCCTCGATCGGCGCGCCCGGCTCGACCTGCTGGGTCAGGCCGTGATGGATGCCGGCGAGGATCGCCGCGAGCATCAAATACGGGTTGGCATCGGCACCGGCCACGCGGTGCTCGATGCGCACGTTGTCGCTGCTGTCGGTGGGCACGCGTACGGCCACGGTGCGGTTGTCCAGGCCCCAGCTCGGTGCATTGGGCACATAGAACTGAGCGCCGAAGCGGCGGTAGGAGTTGATGTTCGGGCAAAGGAAGGCCATCGACGCCGGCATGGTCTCCAGCACGCCGCCGATGGCGTGGCGCAGCGCGTCGCTTTGCAGCGGGTCGTCGTTGGCGAAGATGTTCTTGCCGGTTTTCTTGTCCAGCAGCGAAATGTGCACGTGCAGGCCGTTGCCCGCCTGGCCCGGGTAGGGCTTGGCCATGAAGGTGGTGTCCATTTCATGGTCGTAGGCGACGTTCTTGATCAGGCGCTTGAGCAAGATCGCGTAGTCGCAGGCCTTGAGCGGATCGGCGACATGATGCAGGTTGACCTCGAACTGCGCCGGGGCGCTTTCCTTGACGATGGCGTCGGCCGGCAGGCCTTGTTCCTTGGCGGCCTCGAGCATGTCCTGCAGGCAGTCGGCGTATTCGTCGAGATCGTCGATCAGGTACACCTGGGTCGACTGCGGACGCTTGCCCGAAAGCGGCGAGCGCGGCGGTTGAGGCCGGCCGTTGAGGTTGTCCTGGTCGATCAAGTAGAACTCCAGCTCGAAGGCTGCGCAGATATCCAGGCCCAGGGCATCGAACTTGGCCACCACCTGGCGCAGCACCTCGCGCGGGTCGGCGAAGAACGGCGCGCCGTCCAGCTCGTGCATGGTCATCAGCAACTGGGCGGTCGGGCGCTTCTGCCACGGCTCGTCGGACAGCGTGCCGGGGATGGGGTGGCAGACACGGTCGGCGTCGCCGATGTCCAGGCCCAGGCCGGTGCTTTCGACGGTCGAGCCGTTGATGTCGAGGGCGAACAGCGAGGCCGGCAGGTTGATGCCCTTTTCGTACACCTTGTGCAGGCTGGCGCGCTCGATGCGCTTGCCGCGCACCACCCCGTTCATGTCGGAGATCAGCAGGTCGACGTACTGGGTATCCGGATGGGCATCCAGGAACTCATTCATCTCGCGGGAAGAACTGGCGCACGGGGAGACCGACGTCATGGCTGTACATCCTTCGATTTGGAGCGGCGATGTGGGAACTGCGGATGACGCCTGGTAGGGCGACGATGGTGCTGCTGTTGTTCTTTTCACTGGCCCATCGTTGGGGGCTGGTTGCCGACCGGGTGCATTGATTCCCGGGGGCCGTTTCACTATAAAATGGCCCCCACGCAACAGACATTGGCATTTCGGCAAGCAGAGCGTGCATCGATGCAATATCAGATCAACCATGCGGACCTCGCCCTGGTCCTGGCGCTGGAACGCGGGCGCTCCCTGGCCAAGGCCGCCGAGCTGCTCAAGGTCGACGTTTCCACGGTGTTCCGCTCGATCCGGCGGCTGGAGTCGGCGCTGGGCACCGCGCTGTTCGTCAAGAGCCGCAAGGGCTACCTGCCCACCGACACCGCCCAGGCCCTGGCCGAGCAGGCCGAGCGCGCCGAGCAGGCACTGGACGCCGCGCGTATCGCCCTGACCAGCGGCGAGCAGGTGGTCAGCGGCACGGTGCGCCTGACCTGTACCGAAGCGGTGCTGCACAGCCTGCTGCTGCCGGCACTGGCCGAGTTCATGCCCAACTACCCGGCGTTGTCGCTGGAAATGGGCACCTCCAACACGTTCGCCAACCTCAGCCGCCGCGACGCCGACATTGCCCTGCGCCTGACCAATACGCCGCCGGAGCACCTGGTGGGCCGCTGCCTGGGCTCGACCAGCTACGTGATCTGCGGGCGTGCGCAGCTGCGCGAGCGGCTCGAGGCCTCCCCCGCCAGCGTGCCGTGGATCGCCCCTGACGACTCCATGCAGGACCACGCCACCGTGGTCTGGCGCAACCAGCACCACCCCGGGCTGATCCCGCGCTACCAGTGCAGCGGCATGTCGACCATCGCCCAACTGGTGACCACCGGCCTGGGCGTGGCGGCGCTGCCCGACTACATGGTTCACGCCCTGCCGGGGGTCGAGGCGCTGAGCGGCCCGCTACCGGGCTGCGACACCCAGCTGTGGCTGCTGACCCGCCCGGACTGCCGGGCCTTGCGCTCGGTGCAGACCTTGTTCGAGGAACTGACCCCGCGCCTGCGCGACGCAATGTTGCGTTAACGCGTCAAGGGCGGTTGTGTCGGCGATGGACGGCAGGCTATTGTCGGGCATCGGCGGTGGGCTCCAGTAGCCTGGACCGCCCCCGATAGAGGCGTCTCAGGCACACCCGACAAAACAGCCCTTCCCTATTGGCTGGTGATTTTTTAAACTATCGAGTCCGCCTGCCCATTCTGGGCGCACGCCTACCGCATTTGCTACTGAGGAAGACCATGGCCCGCGTAACTGTTGAAGACTGCCTGGAACACGTGGATAACCGCTTCGAGCTGGTCATGCTCTCGACCAAGCGCGCCCGCCAGCTGGCGACCGGCGGCAAAGAGCCACGCGTTGCATGGGAAAACGACAAGCCGACCGTCGTCGCCCTGCGTGAGATCGCCGAAGGTATCGTCACCCCTGAATTCATCGCCGCCGAAGAGATCGTCACCGAAGATCCGGTGTTCGCCGCATTCGAGGACGAGAACAACGAGGCGGTCTGATTGATGCCCAGTCGACACCGTGCGGCGCAAGGCCCTCTTCTTCAGCAAGAGGTGAACCCATGCCGGGTATAGAAGCCCTCGCCGAACGGCTGTCGACTTATCTAGGCCCCGAACAGGTCAACCTGGTCCGGCGCGCCTACTTCTACGCCGAACAGGCCCACGATGGGCAGCGCCGCCGCAGCGGCGAGCCCTACGTGACCCACCCGCTGGCCGTGGCCAGCATCCTCGCCGACATGCACATGGACCATCAGAGCCTGATGGCGGCCATGCTGCACGACGTGATCGAAGACACCGGCATCGCCAAGGAAGCCTTGAGCCAGCAATTCGGCGAGACGGTCGCCGAGCTGGTCGACGGGGTCAGCAAGCTGACCCAGATGAACTTCGAGACCAAGGCCGAGGCGCAGGCCGAGAACTTCCAGAAGATGGCCATGGCCATGGCCCGCGATATCCGCGTGATCCTGGTCAAGCTGGCCGACCGCCTGCACAACATGCGCACCCTGGAGGTGCTGTCGGGCGAGAAGCGCCGGCGCATCGCCAAGGAAACCCTCGAGATCTACGCCCCCATCGCCAACCGCCTGGGGATGCACACCGTGCGCGTGGAGTTCGAGGACCTCGGCTTCAAGGCCATGCACCCGATGCGCTCGACGTTGATCCACCGCGCGGTCAAGGCCGCCCGTGGCAACCGCAAGGAGATCGTCGCCAAGATCGAGACCTCGCTGGCCAACTGCCTGGCCGCCGACGGCATCGCAGGCGAAGTCAGCGGCCGGCAGAAACACCTCTATGGCATCTACAAGAAGATGCGCGGCAAGCGCCGCGCCTTCACCGAGATCATGGACGTGTACGCCTTCCGCATCATCGTCGACAAGGTCGACACCTGCTACCGCGTGCTCGGCGCCGTGCACAACCTGTACAAGCCGCTGCCGGGGCGCTTCAAGGACTACATCGCGATTCCCAAGGCCAACGGCTACCAGTCGTTGCACACCACGTTGTTCGGCATGCACGGCGTGCCCATCGAAATCCAGATCCGCACCCGCGAGATGGAGGAGATGGCCAACAACGGCATCGCCGCGCACTGGCTGTACAAGTCCAACGAGCAGGAGCAGCCCAAGGGTAGCCACGCCCGTGCCCGTCAGTGGGTCAAGGGCATCCTCGAGCTGCAGCAGCGCGCCGGCAACTCGCTGGAATTCATCGAGAGCGTGAAGATCGACCTGTTCCCCGACGAGGTCTACGTCTTCACCCCCAAGGGACGGATCATGGAGCTGCCCAAAGGCTCCACCGCCGTCGACTTCGCCTACGCGGTGCACACCGACGTCGGCAACAGCTGCATCGCCTGCCGCATCAACCGCCGCCTGGCGCCGCTGTCCGAGCCGCTGCAGAGCGGCTCCACGGTGGAAATCGTCAGCGCCCCGGGGGCCCGGCCCAATCCGGCCTGGCTCAACTTCGTGGTCACCGGCAAGGCGCGCACGCATATTCGCCACGCCCTCAAGCAGCAGCGCCGCTCCGAGTCCATCAGCCTCGGCGAGCGCCTGCTGAACAAGGTGCTGACCGGCTTCGACAGCAGCCTGGAGCTGATTCCCCAGGAGCGCATCCAGGCCATTCTCAGCGAGTACCGCCTGGAGCTGGTCGAGGACCTGCTCGAGGACATCGGCCTGGGCAACCGCATGGCCTATGTGGTGGCCCGCCGCCTGCTGTCCGCCGAGGGCGAGCAACTGCCGGCGCCGGAAGGGCCGCTGGCGATCCGCGGCACCGAGGGCCTGGTGCTCAGCTACGCCAAGTGCTGCACGCCGATCCCGGGCGATGCCATCGTCGGCCACCTGTCGGCAGGCAAGGGCATGGTGGTGCACCTGGAAGACTGCCGCAACATCAGTGAAATCCGCCACAACCCAGAGAAGTGCCTGCAACTCTCCTGGGCCAAGGACATCACCGGCGAGTTCAATGTCGAGCTGCGCGTCGAGCTGGAGCACCAGCGCGGCCTGATCGCCCTGCTGGCCAGCAGCGTCAACGCCGCCGACGGCAACATCGAGAAAATCAGCATGGACGAACGCGACGGCCGTATCAGCGTGGTCCAACTGGTGGTCAGCGTGCGCGACCGCGTGCACCTGGCCCGTGTGATCAAGAAACTGCGCACCCTCACCGGCGTGGTCCGCATCACCCGGACGCGTGCGTAGTCCGCCAACCGCAAGGAGTCATCATGAGCAAGACCGTCATCAACAGCGACAAGGCCCCTGCCGCCATCGGCACTTACTCGCAGGCGATCAAGGCCGGCAACACCGTCTACATGTCGGGCCAGATTCCGCTCGATCCAAAGACCATGGAGCTGGTCGAAGGCTTCGAAGCCCAGACCGTGCAGGTGTTCGAGAACCTGAAGTCGGTTGCCGAGGCGGCAGGCGGTTCGTTCAAGGACATCGTCAAGCTGAACATCTTCCTCACCGACCTCAGCCACTTCGCCAAGGTCAACGAAATCATGGGCCGCTACTTCCAGCAGCCTTACCCGGCCCGCGCCGCCATCGGCGTTGCCGCGCTGCCCAAGGGCGCCCAGGTCGAAATGGACGCCATCCTGGTCATCGACTGATGCTCCCCGGTGACGGGCGTTCGCCCGTCACCCCTTCTTCCGCCAAGGTCCACACCATGCGCCACGCATTGCCTCTCGCACTGGCAGCCCTGCTCCTGGGCGGCTGCGCCAGCCACAAACCCGAAGATTTCAACGGCACCTGGATCAACCAGACGGCCATCGACGCCGCCGCCAAGGGCATCAGCCTGCGCCAGGCGCTGAGCGAGCATGGCCCGGTGTTCGAGTGGAAGATCGACGTCAGCAACCAGCAAGCCAGCTTCAGCAATGGCTTCGAGGCCGCCGACGGGCGCCTGAGCGCTGATGAGAAGAACTGGCAGGTCAACTTCGAGGGCGGCCAGACCGAGCAATTGAAGCTCGATGGCGACGAACTGCAGGCCAGTGACCCTTCCGGCCACCAGCAGACCTTCGCGCGCAGTAAAGCGGCAGGCAACGCGCCCCTGGGCGGCAGCTTCGAGAGGGCGCTGTACCAGGCCTACCTGGGCGGCGACTGGAAGATCGTCGAAGGCCCGGGCAAAGGCGCGGTCGTGCGTTTCAGCGACACCGGCACTGTCACCGGCCTGCCCGGGCCGGACCGCTTCGCGCTGTGCCTGGCGGGCGACTGCGCTGATATGGGCAACGGCAATGACAGTTTGTGGCTGGAACGCAACCAGCGCGGCGCACCTTGGATTTTCAAGCGCGACGGCGATACCCTGGAAATCTACCAGGCTATGAATCTTGCTCAACCCGACGAAAAGCCACAACTGGCCGCAGGTGCGCGGCAGTGGGTACTAGAGAAAGACTGAAGCACGCCTACCTCTGTAGGAGCAGCCTTGTGTCGCGAAAGGGCTGCGAAGCAGCCCCCAGGACTTCAGCTTCGCCACATAGATTTCAGGGGCCGCTTCGCGGCCCTTTCGCGACACAAGGCCGCTCCTACAAGAGCCGCTAGGCCTGTAACTTCAGCCCTTACCTTCCAGGATGGCGGCATAGCCTTCCTTGTAGCTCGGATACACCGGCGCCCAGCCCAAGGCCCGCGCCCGCGCGTTACTGCAGCGCTTGCTGCCGGTACGCCGCACCCGCTGCTCCTCTGACCATTGGGTAACCCCCAGGTACCCCCGCAGCCAGCCAACCACCTCGGCCAATGGCGCCGGGTCGTCATCGACACCGATATAGCAATCATCCAGCGCCACCCCGCGGGCATCCGCCTGCAACAGGTGCGCCAGCAAGCTCGCAGCATCCTCGGCATGAATCCGGTTGCCATACAGCGGCGGCTCCTCGGCCACACGATAGCCCTGGCGTACCTGGCTCAACAGCCACTCGCGGCCCGGGCCATAGATACCGGTCAGGCGCACGATGCTGGCAGGGATCCCGCTATCCAGCGCCAGGCGCTCGGCCTCGAGCATCACCTTGCCGGAATAGCCTTCGGGCGCGGTGGCCGCCGTCTCGTCGATCCATTCGCCGTCCTGCTGCGCATACACGCTGCTGCTGGACACAAACAGCAATCGCCGAGGGTGCTGGCCATTGGCGGCCAGCCAGCCCAGCACATGCCGCAGCCCCTCCACATACGCCGCGCGGTAGCCCGCCTCGTCGTGCTGGCTGGCCGCCACGCAATACACCAGATAGTCCGGCCCGTGCTCAGGCCAGGTGGCCGGCTGGCGGCGATCGGACAGGTCGGCGGCGATCGGCCGCACCCCTTCAGGCAGCTCCCCCACCGCGCGGCGCAGGCCCGCGACCTGCCATCCTCGAGCCAGCAACTGGCGGGCCAGACGGCCTCCTACATCGCCACAACCTACGATCAATGCACTGAGGTCCGACATCATCCCACTCCAAATCCAAAGGTTCACGCTAACCGGATCAACCGATCAGCGGCTAGACAAAGGTTAAAAAAAGCAATCTCTATTCTTTTGTTAACAAGAATTACTTGCAATAATGGCCGCCTTGTCTGTTCTCGGCCTGTTTCGAGGCCTTGAAGAACTCAACCCATTTCTCTTCATCAGGTCCGGCCAGCATGACACGTAATCAACCTTCCGCTTCGCCTACCCCGTCGCGCGCCTGGGGCGCCGTCGCCGCGCTGATGCTCAGCCTGGTCCTGGCCCCGCTGGCCATGGCCGACGAGCCGGCCGCCCAGGCCGCCGCACCGATTGCCGCCAGTGCCCCGGCAGCACCGGCCAGCGAAGGCCAGGCGCCTATCGGCGCGCCGGTCGATGCCAACGCTGCCGCCGAGGGCCAGGCCCCGGCCGCCACTGACGAAAACGTCCAGGCCATGGTCGAGGACACGTCGCTGGGCATGGCCCACGACCTGTCCCCCTGGGGCATGTACAAGAACGCCGACGTGGTGGTGAAGGCCGTGATGATCGGCCTGGCCATCGCCTCGATCATCACCTGGACCATCTGGATCGCCAAGGGCTTCGAGCTGATGGGCGCCAAGCGCCGCCTGCGTGGCGAGATCGCCGCCCTGAAGAAGGCCGTGAGCCTGAAGGACGCCAGCGACGTCTCCAACAAGCCGGGCACCCTGGCCCACACCCTGGTGCATGACGCCCTTGAAGAAATGCGCCTGTCGGCCAATGCCCGCGAAAAAGAAGGCATCAAGGAGCGCGTCAGCTTCCGCCTCGAGCGCCTGGTCGCCGCCAGCGGTCGCACCATGAGCAGCGGCACCGGCGTGCTGGCCACCATCGGCTCCACCGCGCCGTTCGTCGGTCTGTTCGGCACCGTGTGGGGCATCATGAACAGCTTCATCGGCATCGCCAAGACCCAGACCACCAACCTGGCCGTGGTCGCCCCAGGTATCGCCGAAGCCCTGCTGGCCACCGCCCTGGGCCTGGTCGCGGCGATCCCCGCCGTGGTCATCTACAACGTCTTCGCGCGCTCCATCGCCGGCTACAAAGCGCAGGTGTCCGACGCGTCGGCCCAGGTCCTGCTGCTGGTCAGCCGCGACCTCGACCACCAGGGCAGCGAGCGCGCCGCCCCGCACATGGTGAAAGTGGGGTAAGCCATGGGCCTGCATCTCAACGAAGGTGGCGACGACCTCGCCGAAAACCACGAAATCAACGTCACGCCGTTCATCGACGTGATGCTGGTGCTGCTGATCATCTTCATGGTCGCCGCCCCCCTGGCCACGGTCGACATCAAGGTCGACCTGCCCGCCTCGACCGCCAAGCCGGCGCCGAGGCCCGAGAAGCCAGTGTTCGTCAGCGTCAAGGCCGACAAGAAGCTGTATGTCGGCGATGACCAAGTGGCCCAGCCCGATCAGCTTGGCAGCATGCTCGACGCCAAGACCAAGGGCGACAAGGAAACCACCATCTTCTTCCAGGCTGACAAGGGCGTCGACTACGGCGACCTGATGGAAGTGATGAACACCATGCGTGCCGCCGGTTACCTGAAGGTCGGCCTGGTCGGACTCGAGACGGCAGCCAAGAAATGACGAAAACGCGCTCTAACATGGCGCGCTACGCTGGCAGCCTGGCACTCGTGCTGGGTGTGCACGCGGTCGCCGTGCTGCTGACGCTCAACTGGTCGGTGCCCCAGGCCATCGAACTGCCACCGGCAGCGATGATGGTCGAGCTGGCACCGCTGCCCGAGCCCGCGCCGCCGCCACCACCAAAGGCCGCCCCGAAACCACCGACACCGGTCGAGGAACCGCCGCTGCCGAAACTGGCCGAGGCGCCCAAGCCGAAGATCGCCATCCCCAAGCCGCCCAAGCCCAAGGCCAAGCCACAGCCGCCCAAGCCTGAGAAAAAGCCTGAGCCACCGAAGGACGAGCCACCGGCCAAGGACGATGTCGCGGACACGCCGCCGAGCAACTCGCCACCGCAGAAGTCGGCGGCGCCACAGCCAAGCATCGCCTCCAACAGCAACGCCCTGCCGAGCTGGCAAAGCGACCTGCTGCGCCACCTGGCCAAGTACAAGAAGTACCCCGAGGATGCTCGCCGTCGCGGGTTGCAGGGCATCAACCGCCTGCGCTTCGTGGTCGATGCCGAGGGCAAGGTGGTGTCGTACTCGCTGGCCGGTGGTTCCGGCAGCGCGGCCCTGGACCGGGCGACGCTGGAGATGATCCGCCGCGCCGGCACGGTACCCAAGCCGCCAGCAGAGCTGCTGAACAATGGCACGATCGAGGTGGTCGCGCCGTTCGTCTACTCGCTGGACCGACGCTGACGTTTTTGTTTCTGTCACAAAACGGCAAGTCTGATAACGTGCGTCTATCGATTGCAGCCGCTATGCTGGGGCCGCAACTTCATGGACGCACGTTATGACCCTCACCGAACTCCGCTACATCGTCACCCTCGCGCAAGAGCAGCACTTCGGTCATGCCGCCGAGCGTTGCCACGTCAGCCAGCCGACCCTGTCGGTGGGCGTGAAGAAGCTCGAGGATGAACTCGGCGTGCTGATCTTCGAGCGCAGCAAGAGCGCGGTACGCCTGACCCCGGTCGGCGAGAGCATCGTCGCCCAGGCGCAGAAGGTCCTCGAGCAGGCCCAGGGCATCCGCGAACTGGCCCAGGCCGGCAAGAACCAGCTCACCGCCCCGCTCAAGGTCGGCGCCATCTATACCGTTGGCCCGTACCTGTTCCCGCACCTGATTCCGCAGCTGCACCGGGTCGCACCGCAGATGCCGCTGTACATCGAGGAAAACTTCACCCACGTGCTGCGCGAAAAGCTGCGCAATGGCGAACTGGACGCGGTGATCATCGCCCTGCCGTTCAACGAGGCCGACGTGCTGACCCTGCCGCTGTACGACGAGCCGTTCTGCGCGCTGATGCCGGCCGACCACCCATGGACCGCCAAGGACACCATCGACACCGCGCTGCTCAACGACAAGAGCCTGCTGCTGCTCGGCGAGGGCCACTGCTTCCGCGACCAGGTGCTCGAAGCCTGCCCGACCCTGAACAAGGGTGGCGAAGGCGCCAAGCACACCACGGTCGAATCCAGCTCGCTGGAAACCATCCGTCACATGGTCGCCTCGGGCCTGGGCGTGTCGATCCTGCCGCTGTCGGCGGTGCACAGCCATCATTACGCGCCGGGGGTGATCGAAGTGCGCCCGCTGACCGCGCCCGCACCATTCCGTACCGTTGCCATCGCCTGGCGCGCCAGCTTCCCGCGGCCGAAGGCCATCGAGATCCTCGCCGACTCGATCCGCCTCTGCTCGGTGGCCAAGCCGCCCGTGGAACAACCGGCCTGAGCCCATGACCGAGCTGTCGAACGTCCCGGTCACCACGCTCAAGGGCGTAGGCGATGCCATGGCGGAAAAACTCGCCAAGGTTGGCCTGGAGAACCTGCAGGACCTGCTGTTCCACCTACCGTTGCGCTACCAGGACCGCACCCGGGTAGTACCCATCGGCCAGTTGCGCCCAGGCCAGGACGCGGTGATCGAGGGTGTGGTCAGCGGCGCCGACGTGACCATGGGCAAGCGCCGCAGCCTGGTGGTACGGCTGGGCGACGGCAGCGGTTCGCTGAGCCTGCGCTTTTACCACTTCAGCAACGCGCAGAAGGAAGGCCTGAAACGGGGTACCCACCTGCGCTGCTACGGCGAAGCCCGTCCCGGCGCCTCGGGCCTGGAGATCTACCACCCGGAATACCGCGCGCTAAACGGTGACGAAGCGCCACCGCCGGTGGAACAGACCCTGACGCCGATCTACCCGACCACCGAGGGCCTGACCCAACAGCGCCTGCGCCTGTTGTGCCAGCAAAGCCTCGGCCTGCTCGGCCCGCGCAGCCTGCCCGACTGGCTGCCCGACGAGCTGGCCCGTGACTACCAGTTGGCCCCCTTGAGCGATGCCATTCGCTATCTGCACAACCCGCCGGCCGATGCCGACCTCGACGAACTGGCCGAAGGGCATCACTGGGCCCAGCACCGGCTGGCCTTCGAAGAGCTGCTGACCCATCAGCTGTCCCAGCAGCGCCTGCGCGAAAGCCTGCGCAGCCTGCGCGCACCCGTGCTGCCCAAGGCCAGCCGCCTGCCCGCGCAATACCTGGCCAACCTCGGTTTCAAGCCGACCGGCGCACAGCAACGGGTCGGCAACGAGATCGCCTACGACCTCAGCCAGCCAGAGCCGATGATGCGCCTGGTGCAAGGCGATGTCGGCGCCGGCAAGACCGTGGTCGCCGCGCTCGCCGCGCTGCAGACCCTGGAGGCCGGCTACCAGGTGGCGTTGATGGCGCCCACCGAGATTCTCGCCGAGCAGCACTTCATCACCTTCAAGCGCTGGCTCGAACCGCTGGGCATCGAAGTCGCCTGGCTGGCCGGCAAGCTCAAGGGCAAGGCCCGCGCCAGCGCCCTGGAACAGATCGCCGGGGGTGCGCCGATGGTGGTCGGCACCCACGCGCTGTTCCAGGACGAAGTGCAGTTCAAGCATCTGGCCCTGGCGATCATCGACGAACAGCACCGCTTTGGCGTGCAGCAGCGCCTGGCCCTGCGCAAGAAGGGTGTGATGGGCCAGCTGTGTCCGCACCAGCTGATCATGACCGCCACGCCGATCCCGCGCACCCTGGCCATGAGCGCCTACGCCGACCTCGACACCTCGATTCTCGACGAGCTGCCGCCTGGCCGCACCCCGGTGAACACCGTGCTGGTCGCCGACAGCCGCCGCTTCGAAGTGGTCGAGCGGGTCCGCGCCGCCTGCGCCGAAGGGCGCCAGGCCTACTGGGTGTGCACCTTGATCGAAGAGTCCGAAGAACTCACCTGCCAGGCCGCCGAAAGCACCTTCGAAGAGCTGGGCAGCGCCCTGGGCGAGCTGCGCGTGGGCCTGATCCACGGCCGCATGAAGCCGGCAGAGAAAGCCGCGGTGATGGCCGAATTCAAGGCCGGCGCGCTGCAACTGCTGGTGGCCACCACGGTGATCGAGGTTGGCGTGGACGTGCCCAACGCCAGCCTGATGATCATCGAAAACCCCGAGCGCCTGGGCCTGGCCCAATTGCACCAGCTGCGCGGGCGCGTGGGCCGGGGCAGCGCGGTGAGCCACTGCGTGCTGCTCTATCACCCGCCGCTGTCGCAGATCGGCCGGGAACGCCTGGGCATCATGCGCGAAACCAACGACGGTTTCATCATCGCCGAAAAAGACCTGGAGCTGCGCGGCCCCGGCGAGATGCTCGGGACCCGCCAGACCGGCCTGCTACAGTTCAAGGTCGCCGACCTGATGCGCGACGCCGACCTGCTGCCGGCCGTGCGCGACGCCGCCCAGGCCCTGCTGGCGCGTTGGCCGGCGCACGTCAGCCCGCTGCTCGACCGCTGGCTGCGCCACGGCCAGCAATATGGCCAGGTGTGACGCCCGTCCCATTATGGATCCAGCTTGCCGGTCAGGCTGGTTATACTTCGCGTTTAAAAGAATCAATGGATACAGACCATGACTGAAGTTGCCCTGGATACCGCAACCCCACACGCACCGTCTGTCATCCGGCTGTTGCTCGACAAACTCGGCGTGACCTACCGCGAGGTCGCCGAGCACCCTGGGCTGCCAGCCGCCTCGCGGGTGCAGGCGGTGCTGCTCGACGACGAGATCGGCGCACTGATGGTGCTGTTCCCGCACAGCCAGCTGCTGGACCTCAAGCGCCTCGAAGAGCTGACCGGCCGCAAACTGACCGCCGTGCCCCTGGCGCGCCTCAAACAGATGCTCGACAAGCATCACCTCAAGACCCTGCCCGCCATCCCGGCGTTGACCAGCTCGCCGTGCCAGTACGAGAAGAGCCTGCTCGACAACGAAACCCTGCTGATCCAGTCCGGTGAAGCCGGGCTGCTCCTGGAAATCGGCCGCACCGCCTTCAAGAAGATGCTGGCCAAGGCCAGCGCCAGCACCTTCGGCCAGCCGATCAGCGATATTCGCCTGAGTTTCGAGCAGTTGGACGGCCCGCCCAAGGAAGTCATCCGCGCGGTCCAGGCCTTCACCGCCCGGCGCATCCAGCAACGCCTGGAGCAGACCATCGAAATCCCGCCGCTGGCCGACACCGCGCAAAAGATCATCAAGTTGCGTGTCGACCCCAATGCCAGCATCGACGACATCACCGGCGTCGTCGAAACCGACCCGGCCCTGGCCGCGCAGGTGGTCAGCTGGGCGGCATCGCCCTACTACGCCTCGCCCGGCAAGATCCGCTCGGTGGAAGACGCCATCGTGCGCGTGCTGGGCTTTGACCTGGTGATCAACCTGGCGCTGGGCCTGGCCCTGGGCAAGACCCTGAGCCTGCCCAAGGACCACCCGCAGCAGGCCACGCCGTACTGGCAGCAGTCGATCTACACCGCCGCGATAATCGAGGGCCTGACCCGCGCCATGCCGCGCGCCGAACGCCCGGAGGCCGGCCTGACCTACCTGGCCGGCCTGCTGCACAACTTCGGCTACCTGCTGCTGGCCCACGTCTTCCCACCGCACTTCTCGCTGATCTGCCGACACCTGGAGGTCAACCCGCACCTGTGCCACAGCTATGTGGAGCAGCACCTGCTGGGTATCAGCCGCGAACAGATCGGCGCCTGGCTGATGAAGCTGTGGGACATGCCGGACGAACTGTCCACGGCCCTGCGCTTCCAGCACGACCCGGCGTACGACGGTGAGTATGCCGCCTTCCCCAACCTGGTGTGCCTGGCGACGCGCCTGCTGCGCGCCCGGGGGATCGGCTCCGGGCCGCAGGACGAGATTCCGGACGCCCTGCTCGAGCGCCTGGGGCTGACCCGGGACAAGGCCGAAGAGGTGGTGAACAAGGTGCTGGAGGCCGAGGCGCTGCTGCGCGAGCTGGCGTCGCAGTTCCACGCGCCGCACTCGCATTAAGGCCCAGCCCTTTCAAGGTATTGATAATTGGCGTCCGACTTGGACTTGCCGGGGCTGCTTTGCAGCCCTTTCGCGACACAAGGCCGCTCCTACAGGCGACCGCGCCCTCCTGTAGGAGCGGCCTTGTGTCGCGAAAGGGTCGCAAAGCGACCCCGGCAATCTTGAATTGGAGCGGTCATATCCCTGTAGAAGCGCCCCATTCGCTGCACAAGGCCGCGCCTACAGGCGACCGCGCCCTCCTGTAGGAGCGGCCTTGTGTCGCGA
>NZ_JAMYBV010000029.1:0-57872 GCF_024126635.1 Pseudomonas sp. VA159-2
ACAAGGCTTGGGGTGAAGTTCGCGAGGAACGCTCGGACTGGGCCAAGCAGCACGGCCTGGGCAACCCGATTCGCTTCCAGGGGCAGTATCACGATCACGAGACGGGGCTGCATTACAACCGCTTCAGGTATTATGATCCACGGGCTGGCCGATTTATCGGACAAGATCCGATTGGCTATGCGGGTGGCTTGAACCTCTTTGCGTACGTCCCTAATCCCATCGGGTGGATAGATCCACTTGGCTTGTCGTCTAAGGTTAAAGATGGCGTAGGAAAATTGGTTGATGTTACTGACTTAGGTATACCGGACAGCTCGCAATTTGAGCCTAATCCAAATGTCAGTCAGCCTTATGCTAGGACAAGTAAGCTAGGCCCGACGAAAGCTCAAACAGATAGCGTCGCAAACTTGCCGTGCGTTAGATGTGGAACAGTTCAACCGAAAATGGTTGCAGACCACAAGGATCCTTTAGTTGTAGAGTACTATCGGACAGGCACCAATGACGCCACTGCACAAACTTCGCTTTCGGCGGTGCAGCCACATTGCCAGATATGTTCTAGGCAACAGGGTGGGCAGGCTTCCGTGTTTTCAAAGTCGATGAAGAAAAAGCGAGGACTATAATGGTTAATGAACTCGAAATTTCCCCCAGCAGTGATCAGATAGATGTCTGTAACCGTTACAATGTTGTACCTAGGACACCCGAAGATCGAGTAGCTGTAGCGCTCCATACGCTAAGCGATTCTCCAATTTATGGTACCCGCATACGAGATGCTAAAAGCGGCGCAATTAGTTGGTTTCTCTACTGTGGAAAGTTTTCAGAAGCCGATGATTTTTTTCAGCCGCTTCATACTGATCACCTGGTGGAAGATTTACCGGAGGTGGTGAAGTACTTGTATCTTCCTGAGGGCGCTAACTTCATCATTGACAGGAGTGGGTACGAAGATGTCTGGTTTGAATAACTGACTCTAAACATGCGTTCCCGCTGCCCAAGGAAGGCAAGCCGCACTACAACGCAGTGGAGTACTTCACTCTGGTGCGCACCAGTGAGGAGCAATTGCTGCGCGGCCTGGGCCGCCGTGAGACCTACGCCCGCCACGGTGAGCGTTTCTACCTGACCCATATCCACCTGCGAAGCGGCGCGGTGGCAAGAGCAGAAAGGGGACAGATTTGAATGGCACTTACTTAACAGTTCGATGCTTTGCCCGTGGCAAACGCGACCCCAAAAAAGGGGCGCCGACCAAGCGCCCCACAAGCCGTGTAGCACACAACGAAATCGGTCAGTCCAGCAACGCCATCGCCTCGGCGCTGCACGCCTCGATCCGCGCCCAGTCGCCGTTCTTGATCCAGCTGCTGTCGAGCATCCAGGTGCCACCCACGCACATTACATTGGGCAGGGCCATGTAGTTACGCACGTTGGCCGGGTTCACCCCGCCGGTGGGGCAGAAGCGAATGTCGCCGAACGGGCCGGCAAAGGCCTTGATCGCCGCCACACCACCGCTGATCTCGGCGGGGAACAGCTTGAAGCGCCGGTAGCCGAGGGCGTAGCCCATCATGATTTCCGACGGTGTGCTGATGCCCGGCAACAACGGGATATCGCTGTCCACGCCGGCCTCGAGAATGTCCTGGGTAATGCCCGGGGTGACGACGAACTGCGCGCCCGCCGCCTCGACAGCCGCGAACATGCCGCGGTCGAGCACGGTACCGGCGCCGACGCACAGCTCCGGGCGCTGCTCGCGCAGCACCTGGATGGCCTTCAGGCCGTGCTGCGAGCGCAGGGTCACTTCCAGGGTGCGGATGCCGCCCGCGGCCAAGGCGTCGGCCAGGGGCAGGATGTCTTCCTCACGGGCGATGGTGATCACCGGCAGGATGCGCGCCTTGTCGCAGATCGCGTCGATGCGTTGGGCTTTATCGGCCATCGAGAGCAAAGGCTGGGGGCGTTCGAGGGTGGTCATGACAATGGGTCCTTGGCTCATGGGCACCAGTAGATGTCCAGGGGGTCGTGAAGAAAGGCGCGGATCGGCATTTCGGTTGGGTCTTCGCCCGCCAGCGCGGTGCGCAGGGTGGCGAGCTTGCCCGCGCCCTGTACCGCCAACAGGGTCAGGCCGGCACTGGCCAGCAGCGCGCGGGTCATGCTCAGGCGCTGGTGCGGTACGCTGGGCGCCAGCATCGGCAGGCAGCGGCGCTCGCCGACCTTGGCCAGGCCCTGGCGCAGGTTGGGGCTGGCCGGGAACAGCGAGGCGGTATGGCCATCGTCGCCCATGCCCAGCACCAGCACGTCGATCGGCGGCAGGTCGGCCAAGACCTGGTCGGCTTGCTCGGCAGCAGCTTCCAGGGTCGCGGCGCTCTGGTACAGCCCGATGAACCGCGCCTTGGCTGCCGGCCCCTTGAACAGGTGGCGGGCCAGCAGGCCGGCATTGCTGTCGGCGTGGGCCACCGGCACCCAACGCTCATCGGCCAGGCTCACGGTCACCTTGGACCAGTCCAGCACCTCGGCCGCCAGCTTCTCGAGGAATGGCACCGGGCTACGCCCGCCAGACAGCACCAAGCAGGCCTGACCCTTGCTGGCGATCGCCTGGCGCAGGCGCTCGGCCACATCATGGGCCTGGGTCGCCGCCAGGGTTTTCGGATCGGCCAGCTCGTGAACCTTCACGGTCGCCGGCAGTTGCAGTTCAGATATCGCCATACCAGGCCCTCCCATCGCGGGTGATCAGTGCAATCGAGCTCATCGGCCCCCAGGAACCGGCCGCATAGGGCTTGGGCGCGTCGCCGGTGTGCTTCCAGCCGGCGATCAGCTGGTCGCACCACTTCCAGGCGTACTCGATCTCGTCCTTGCGCACGAACAGGTTCTGGTTGCCGCGCATCACTTCCAGCAGCAAGCGCTCGTAGGCATCCGGAATCCGCGCGCTGCGCCAGGTGTCGGAAAAATTGAGTTGCAGCGGGCCGCTGCGCAGTTGCATGCCCTTGTCCAGGCCCTGCTCCTTGGTCATCACCCGCAGCGAGATGCCTTCGTCCGGCTGCAGGCGGATGATCAGCTTGTTGCCGATCTGCAAGCGCTGCTCCGGGGCGAAGATGTAGTGCGGGGTTTCCTTGAAGTGGATGACGATCTGCGACAGCTTCTGCGGCATGCGCTTGCCGGTCCGCAGGTAGAACGGTACGCCCGACCAGCGCCAGTTGCGAATATCGGCACGCAGGGCGACGAAGGTCTCGGTGTCGCTCTGGGCATTGGCGTTGTCTTCCTCGAGGTAGCCCGGCACCGGCTTGCCGTCGCTGTAGCCGGCGATGTACTGGCCACGCACCACGCGGGTGCTCAGTCCATCACCGGTGATCGGCGCCAGGGCCTTGAGCACCTTGACCTTCTCGTCGCGGATACTGTCGGCCGACAGGTCGCTCGGCGGGTCCATGGCGATCAGGCACAGCAGCTGCAACAGGTGGTTCTGGATCATGTCGCGCAGCTGGCCGGCCTTGTCGAAGTAGCCCCAGCGGCCTTCGATACCGACCTTCTCGGCGACGGTGATCTCCACGTGGGAGATGGAGTTCTGGTTCCACTGGGTTTCGAACAGGCTGTTGGCGAAACGCAGGGCGATCAGGTTCTGCACCGTCTCCTTGCCCAGGTAGTGGTCGATGCGGTACACGCGGTTCTCGGGGAAGAAACGCGCCACGGCATCGTTGACCCGCCGCGACGACTCCAGGTCGTGGCCGATGGGTTTCTCCAGCACGACCCGGGTGCGCGGCGCCAGGCCTGCACGGTCGAGGTTTTCGCAAATGGCGCCATAGACTGCCGCCGCCGTGGCGAAATAGGCGATCAGTGGTTGATCGCTCGGCGCCTGTTCGGCCAGGGCCTGGTAGCCCTCGGGCTCGACGAAGTCCAGGTGCAGGTAGCTCAGGCGCCCGAGGAAACGGCCCAGGGAGGCAGCGTCGATTTCCGCCTCCGGCACATGCAGGCGCAAATGGGCCTCGATGTTGTCCAGGTGCGCTTGCGCGCTACCGGCTTCGCGGGCCAGGGCCAGCAGGCGGGTATCTGGGTGCAGGAGGTCGGCACGGTCGAGCTGGTAGAGCGCAGGAAACAGCTTGCGCAATGCCAGGTCGCCGAGGGCGCCAAAGAGGGCAAAGGTGCAAGGTTCGACACTGATCGCTGCCATGATGTTGGTTCTTTTATAAAGTTGAGCTAGGAATACCGCTTTCAACCCTGCTTTTCAAGGGTCAATGTAGTAAAAACCACAACATTAGTTACACCCATTACAGACAAGTGGTGTGACAATCTTACCGACAGTAGGATACACACCATCGCAAAAAGCCTGCTTCCCGACCCAAGGACCCACCATGGACCGCGTGCGCAACCTCCTGGAACAGATCCAGGGCCGCCTCGACGAGCTGAACAAGGCCGAGCGCAAAGTCGCCGAAGTCATCCTGCTCAACCCGCAACAGGCCACCCGCTTCAGCATCGCCGCCCTGGCCCAGGCGGCCAAGGTCAGCGAACCGACCGTCAACCGCTTCTGCCGCTCGTTCGGCGTCAGCGGCTACCCCGAGCTCAAGCTGCAACTGGCGCAGAGCCTGGCCAGCGGCGCCGCCTACGTGAGCCGCGCGGTGGAGGCCGACGACGATCCGGCGGCCTATACCCAGAAGATCTTCGGCAGCGCCATCGCCTCGCTGGACAGCGCCTGCCAGGCGCTCGACCCGCAGCAGGTCAGTCGCGCCGTGGACATGATGATCCAGGCCCGGCAGATCCACTTCTTCGGCCTTGGCGCCTCGGCCCCGGTGGCCCTGGACGCCCAGCACAAGTTCTTCCGCTTCAACCTGGCGGTGTCGGCCCATGCCGACGTGCTGATGCAGCGCATGCTGGCCTCGGTGGCGCACACCGGCGACCTGTTCGTGATCATCTCCTACACCGGGCGCACCCGCGAACTGGTCGAGGTGGCGCGCCTGGCGCGGGAAAACGGCGCCTCGGTGCTCGGCCTGACCGCCGCCGGCTCGCCGCTGGCCCAGGCCTGCAGCCTGAGTTTGTTCATCCCGCTGCCCGAAGACACCGACATCTACATGCCGATGACCTCGCGGATCATCCAGCTCACCGTGCTCGATGTGCTGGCCACCGGCATGACCCTGCGCCGCGGCGTGGACTTCCAGCCGCACCTGCGCAAGATCAAGGAAAGCCTCAACGCCAGCCGCTACCCGGCCGCCGACGACGACCTCAGCTGAGCCGGTGCGCCTGCAAGCGCAGGTGTGCCCGTTCGCCCGGGGCCAGGCTCAGCCCCTCGTCGCTGCCACTGGCGACTTCGACGCAGACGAACCCCTGGCACTCGCGCCCGCTCACGCCCATCAATGGCCGGTTGCCCGGGTGCCAGACCACGGTGTCGTCGCTGTCCCCGGTGTCGATGCACAGCTCACGCTGCCAGGCCGGGTCCTGCAACTGCACGCGCGGCGTGCCCGGGTAGACCTTCTGGCAGCCGCCCTTGAGCGTCAGCGCGCCGTCTTCGCGACAGGCCTGGCGATTGAGGCGATCATAGCCGTCGATGTCCTCGAGCCCAGACAGCGCTATCTTCGACACGTCGCTGATGCGCCAATAGGCCAGTAGCGCATGGCTCAGCTGGCAGGGCTCGCTGTCCTGGTGCTCGGTGCACAGGCTCAGCTCCATGCTCGCGCCCAGGCGGGCGTGCAGATCGACCTGCCAGTCGCACAGGTCCAGGCGCCAGGTCAGGCTCACGCCCTCCTCGTCCTCGCGGCTGTCGATCAGCTTCCAGTCCAGCAGCCGCGCCCAGCCATGGGCCGGCCACAGGTCTTCGCTGGGATGACGGCCGTACCAGGGCCAGCACACCGGCACGCCGCCACGGATGGCGCCAACCTGCGGCCACTGCTCGGCACACCACAACCAGGGCTTTTCACCGGCCGGCTGGAAATGCAGCAACTGCCCGCCCTGGCGGCTGAACACCGCCTGGCACCGGGGGTGATCGATGATCAGGACATCGCGCTGCTGGTAACGCTCCCACTCGAAGGTCGGCCTGGGCCGTTGCGAGGTGAAAAAGTGATGTAGCGGATGTTCAGGCATGGTTCCAAGCTCTTTTGTTGTTCGAGATAGCGCTGTCTTGGCCTGGACCCATTCACCACTGCGCAGCAGTGGTGAATGGCAGACCAAATGGATGGCGTAAATTTACAACAATTTTTCTCAGAATGACGACTGAATCTTCAAGCCCGCGACCAGCGCGTTGTCCACCTCGTCGACACCGCCCGGGCTCTTGATGTACTGCAGGTTGGGGCGCACGGTCAGCCAGTTGGTGACGTGGAAGCCGTAGTAAAGCTCGGCGTTGTATTCGGTGCGTTGCAGCGGCACGAAGCCTGGGTTGTCGTAGTCGTTGATGCCGGACTGGGCGTTGAGCAGTTCGGCGCGTTTCTTCACGTCGTCGTTGACGTGGATACGGGCGATGCCGAAGCCGATGTCGTCCTTGGGCCGGGCATCGAAGGCGCCCTTGTAGACCAGGCCAACCTGCTGGTAGTTGTCGACCACGTTGGTGGCCTTGTCGTGCACGGTGAAGTTGGCGAACAGGCTCAAGCCACGGTTGACGTCACCGGCCTGGGCAGTGACCTGCTGCTGCGCCACCACCCACCAGCCATGCTTGCTGGAGTGCGACTTGAACGCCGCGCCAGTCAGTGCCTGCGGGTTGCCGTTGACGTCGTCGTATACGTCGTCGGCCTTGGCGGTGCTGTAGTAGTAGCCCAGGCGGTATTCGCCGGGCAGGCCGTTGACCTTGGGCGACCACACCGCCTCCACTGGCAGGATCGCGCCCTTGGTGCCGCTGCCGCTGAGCTTGAAGCCGTTGCCGGTCTCCAGGTTCGACGGGTTCTGCTCGAAGGCGCCGACCTGGACGAAGAATTGCGGGGTGATGTTGTACTTGACCCGCAGCGCCCACTGGCTGACCGGCCAGTTGTACCAGATGCCACCGACCCAGTTGCCCACCTGCGAGCCGCAGAACGCCAGGTTCTGGAAGTCGCAGGGGAAGCTGTTGAAATCCTCCCCCTCGCCGAAGCGGCCGAATTTCACGTCCAGCGCGCCGTCGAAGTACTTCTGCTTGATCCACATCTGGGTCAGGCGCCAGGTCTGGCCCCGGCCCCAGACTTCCTGCACCGAGCTGAACTGCCCGGCACGTGGGTCGCTGATGCGGTCGTTGGACAGGTTGCGGCCGCTACGCTCGGTGATCGCCAGCTTGAACTCGGTGTCCTTCCAACCGAAGATCTTCTCCAGGTCCAGGTGTGCGCCGAGGGCGAACTGGTCGCTGTAGCGCGCGGTCTTGTCGTCGTTGTAGCCGCCGTGCAGGTTGCCGGCCACCTCGCCCACATAATCGAGGGTGAAGTCATAGCCCTTCTCCAGCAGCTCGGTGCGGGTGCCGCCCCAGTCGCCGGTCATCCATTTCGATTCCGACGAGAAAGCCTCGGCGGCCTGGGCCCCGCCGCTGCCGACCACGGCCAGCAACGCCAGCGAGCCCAGTGTCCTGATGCGATTGCGATGTTCCATCCCTTTGCGTCCTCTTTTCTTGTTATTAACAGAACGGTTTAACGGCGCGGGTCTGTAGGAGCGGCCTTGTGTCGCGATAGGGCTGCGTAGCGGCCCCAGGATCTGCGCATCCCGCACAATTGCCGGGGCTGCTTTGCAGCCCTTTCGCGACACAAGGCCGCTCCCACAGGGTACGACCGCCGTCCTTAACGGCCTTTGAAACGCGTCACGTTGTCCTTTATGGCGGTGGCGGCAAGATCCAAGCGTTCGCCGCTACTGGCGTCGAACAGCAGCACCCGCGCCGGGTCGAACTGCAAGTCGAGGCTGTCGCCGACCCGGCACGCCACATCCGGCGCCAGGCGGCAGCAGACCTTGGTCTGGTTGAGGGTGACGAACACCAGCAGGTCCGGCCCGGTGGGTTCGGTCACCTGCACCTCGGCGCGGATACCCGGCAGGCCATTGCCCTGCGCGGTGCCCAGGCTGATCTGCTCCGGACGCACGCCAAGGATCACCTCACGCCCCTCCAGCTCATCCGCCGCCACGCCCAGCGGCAGCTCGCAGCGCGCCTGACCGCTGTCGAGCAGGGCCAGCACGCGACCTTCCTGGCGGCTCAGGCGTACCGGAATGAAGTTCATCGGCGGCGAACCGATGAAGCTGGCGACGAACAGGTTGGCCGGGTCGTTGTAGATCTGCTGCGGGGTGCCGAACTGCTGGATGATGCCGTCCTTCATCACCGCCACCTTGTCGCCCAGGGTCATGGCCTCGATCTGGTCATGGGTGACATACACCGTGGTGGTCTTCAGGCGCTGGTGCATCAGCTTGATCTCGGTGCGCATCTCCACCCGCAGCTTGGCGTCGAGGTTCGACAGCGGTTCGTCGAACAGGTAGATCTTCGGCCGCCGCGCCAGTGCCCGGCCCATGGCCACGCGCTGCTGCTGGCCGCCGGACAGCTGGCCGGGCTTGCGCGCCAGCAGGTGCTCGATCTGCAGCAGCTTGGCCACCCGCGCCACCTCGTCGTCGATGGCCGCCTGGGGCAGCTTGCGGATCTTCAGGCCGAAGGCGATGTTGTCGCGCACGTTCATGGTCGGGTACAGCGCGTAGGACTGGAACACCATGGCGATGTCGCGATCCTTGGGGCTCATGCCGCTGACGTCTGCGTCGTCGATGAGGATCGCCCCGCCGCTGATGCTTTCCAGGCCGGCGATGCAGTTCATCAGCGTCGACTTGCCGCATCCCGAGGGGCCGACCAGGATCAGGAACTCGCCGTCCTTGATCGCCAGCTGGATGTCCTTGAGCGTGTCCGGCAGGCCCACGCCGTAGGTCTTGTGCACATTGCGAAGTTCGAGTGTTGCCATGACTTACCCCTTGACCGCGCCGGCAGTCAGCCCGCGCACGAAATACTTGCCTGCGACCACGTAGACCAGCAGCGTCGGCAGCCCGGCGATCATCGCCGCGGCCATGTCGACGTTGTATTCCTTGGCCCCGGTGCTGGTGTTGACCAGGTTGTTCAGGGCCACGGTGATCGGTTGCGAGTCGCCGCTGGAGAACACCACGCCGAACAGGAAGTCGTTCCAGATCTGGGTGAACTGCCAGATCAGGCAGACCATGACGATCGGCGTCGACATCGGCAGGATGATCCGCCCGAAGATGGTGAAGAACCCCGCGCCATCCAGGCGCGCAGCCTTGACCAGCGCCTCGGGGATGCTCACGTAGTAGTTGCGGAAGAACAGCGTGGTGAAGGCCAGGCCATAGACCACATGCACCAGCACCAGTCCGCTGGTGGTGCTGGCCAGGCCCAGCTTGCCAAGGGTGAACGAGGCCGGCAGCAGCACGGTCTGGAACGGCAGGAAGCAGCCGAACAGCAGCAGGCCGAAGAACAGCTGCGAGCCGCGAAAGCGCCACATCGACAGCACATAGCCGTTGAGCGCGCCGATGGCCGTGGAAATCAGCACCGCCGGCACGGTGATCAGGATCGAGTTGACGAAGTAGCCGTTGACCGTGGCCCAGGCCTTGCTCCAGCCAATGGCGGTGAATGCGCTCGGCCAGCTCAGCAGATTGCCGCTGCCAATGTCCTCGGGGGTCTTGAAGCTGGTCAGCAGCATCACCACCAATGGCACCAGGTACAGCAGCACGGCAAGCAGCAGCACGCCATGAATGGCGATGCGGCCAAGGTTCAGCGTTGGTTTGTCGGCAAGGCTAGTCATGGCGTTTGCCCCGCAATTCGGAGTACAGGTAAGGCACCAGGATGGCCAGGATCGCCCCCAGCATGAGGATGGCGCTGGCCGAGCCCATGCCCATCTGCCCACGGCTGAAGGTGAACGAATACATGAACATCGCCGGCAGGTCGGAGGCGTAGCCCGGGCCACCGGCGGTCATCGCCGCGACCAGGTCGAAGCTCTTGATGGCGATGTGCGACAGGATCATCAGCGCGCTGAAGAACACCGGACGCAGGCTGGGCAGCACCACGGTCCAGTAGATCCGCGGCAGGCTGGCGCCGTCGAGCTGGGCGGCGCGGATGATCGACGGGTCGACGCCCCTGAGCCCTGCCAGGAACATCGCCATGATGAAGCCCGAGGCCTGCCACACGGCGGCGATCACCAGGCAGTAGACCACCCGGTCGGGGTCGATCAGCCAGTCCAGGCGAAAGCCTTCCCAACCCCAGTCGCGCAGCAGCTTGTCCAGGCCCATGCCAGGGTTGAGCAACCATTTCCAGGCGGTACCGGTGACGATCATCGACAGCGCCATGGGGTACAGGTAGATCGTGCGGATGAAGCCTTCGCGGCGGATGCGCTGGTCGAGCAGCACGGCGAGTAACACGCCGATGGCCAGGGTGATGCCGATGAACAGGCCGCCGAACAGCAGCAGGTTCTTGCTCGCCACCCACCAGCGGTCGTTGTCGAACAGCCGGGCGTACTGCGCCAGGCCGGCCCATTTGTAGGTGGGCAGGAAGGTCGAGGTGGTGAACGAGAGGACGAAGGTCCACAAAATGTAGCCGTAGAAGCCCACCAGGACGATGAACATGCTCGGCGCCAGCACCAGTTTCGGTAGCCAGCGCTGCAGCGCGTCCAGTGGGGAAGCCCGCAGGCGGGCGGTTGCTGTGGTCATGGTTCGGATCTCGTTTCGAGAGCGACACGGAGCCCTGTAGGAGCGGCCTTGCCGAGGCGTCGGACCGGTCGGAAAGGGCTGCGCCGCAGCCCCGGGGCCTGATGAGCTAAACCGCAAGGACCTTCCTGCTGGGTTCCGGGACCGCTACGCGGTCCTTTCGCGGCGCAAGGCCGCTCCCACAGGAAGCCTCGCCAGACAAGGACTATTGAGCCGCCTTCACCGCCGCGTAGAGCTTCTTCGCCGCATCGGCCGGATCGGCCTTGGGATCGTTGATGTAGTTGGTCACCACATCGAAGAACGCCCCCTGCACCGCCAGCGTGGTGGCCATGTTGTGCGCCATGCTCGGTTGCAGTCCGCCGGTCTTGGCGTCGGCCAGGAAGTCCTTGGCCGCGGTCTGGGCGCAGCTGTCGAAGCCGTACTTGCCCATGTCGGCAAGCATGTCGTTGCGCACCGGGATCGAGCCCTTGTTGATGCTGAAGACCTTCTGGAAGTCCTCGCCCAACACCTTGCGCGCGATGTCCTGCTGGCCCGCCGCAGTACCCTTGTCCTTCTGCTTGAACACCACCAGCGAGTCGATGTTGTAGAGGAACGCCTGGTCGGTGCCGGGGAACGGCACGCACTGGTAGTCCTTGCCGGCGGTCTTCTTGGCCAGGGTCCATTCGCTCTTGGCCCAGTCGCCCATGATCTGCATGCCGGCCTTGCCGTTGATGACCTTGCCCGCTTCCAGGTTCCAGTCCTGGCCCTTGCCGTCGGGGTCCATGTAGGTGGCGACCTTCTTCAGCTCGGTGAGCGCCTTGACCATTGCCGGGCCGGTCAGGGCATCCTTGTCCAGCTCGACCAGGGCCTTCCTGTAACCGTCGGCGCCCATGACCGAGAGCACCACGCTCTCGAACACCGTGCTGTCCTGCCACGGCTGGCCACCGTGGGCCAGTGGGATGAAACCGGCGGCCTTGAGCTTGTCGGCGGCGGCGTAGAATTCGTCGAGATTGCTTGGGGCCTTGTCGACACCAGCCTTCTTGAACACCTGCGGGTTGATCCACAGCCAGTTGATGCGGTGGATGTTGACCGGCACGGCCACGTAGTCACCTTCGTACTTCACGGTGTCGGCCACTTTCTTGTCGAGCAGGCTGTCCCACTTTTCTTGCTTGGCCACATCCTTGAGTACGTCGGGATCGAGCAGCCCGGTGGCAGCCCAGTCCTGGATATCCGGGCCCTTGATCTGCGCGACTCCAGGCGGGTTGCCGGCCACGGCGCGGCTCTTGAGCACGGTCATGGCGGTGGCGCCACCGCCACCGGCAACGGCGCCGTCCTTCCAGGTGAAGCCATCTTTCTCGACCTGGGCCTTGAGCACATCCACCGCGGCCTTTTCACCGCCGGAGGTCCACCAATGGACGACTTCCACGCTGCCTTTGGAATCGGCGGCCTGGGCGCTGAGGGAGAACAGGGAAGCGAAGGAGATCGCGGCGGCGAGACGAAGCGTCGGATGCATGGGAATACCTTTCTTGTTGTTATGCGAGGCAAGACTGTCGCTTGCATGGCATGGAGTGTAGGGAGGTCGCGCGCGGCGCCAGGTAACGAACGGATGGGCGAATGTCATCATTTGGTTACATAGCCAGGGCGCAAGCCAAGCTGGGCGCCAAGGGCAGGCGTGGCAGCAGCAGCGCCTGCAGGGCGTGATAAAGGTCAGGCTTGCCACCCCAGATACGCGCGCTGGGCTGGTTGGACGGGTCGAGCTCGTGGTGCCAGCTGCCATGCACGGGGTCGATGAAGTGCGCGGCGATGAACTCCCAGAAGCAGCGATACCAACCCTCGTACTGCGCCTCGCCGGTGCGTTGCAGCAGGGCCGCGGCGCAGGCGCTGGCCTCGGCATGCACCCAGTGCAGGCGCTCGCGCACCACCGGGCGCGCGTGCCAGTCGAGGGTATAGACCAACCCCGGCGCGCCATCGGCTTGCCAGGCGTGGCGGCAGGCACCGTCGAACAGGCCCCTGGCGGCCGACAGCAATGAGCTGGGCACGGGCAACCGCGCCCGTTGCAGGGCCGCCTCCAGGTGCAGCACCAGGCGCGCCCATTCGAAGGCATGCCCTGGCGTGGTGCCGTAGGGGCGAAAGCCATCGGCGGGGTTGTCGCGGTTGTAGTCGGGCAATGGCTGCCAGTGCGCGTCGAAGTGCTCGGTGACCCGAAAACCGTCGGCGGCGGCCTGGGCGAGGATCAAGCGTTCGACGATCCGCAGGGCACGGCGCAGCCACCGCGTGTCGCCGGTCACATCGGCCAGGGCGAGAAACGCTTCGACGCCATGCATGTTGCTGTTGGCGCCCCGGTAAGCCTCCACCTGCCGCCAGTCGCGGGAGAACGACTCGCGCCAGGCGCCCTGCTCCTCGCACCAGAAGCGCTGCTCGATGACCTGGACCACCGCATCCAGCAGGGCCTGGGCCTGGGTGACACCCGCCACCAGCGCCGAACTGGCGGCCAGGGCGACGAAGGCATGCAGGTAGGCGGCCTTGGCAGTGTCGCCATGACCTTCGGGCTGCGCGTACCAGCCGTCGTGCTCCTGGTCGCGTAGCGGGCCTTGCAGGGCCTGGACACCATGCTCGACCAGTTCGCGACACCCCGGCACACCCTGGATATGCGCCAGGGCGAAGCTGTGGCTCATGCGCGCGGTGTTCAAGGTCTCGGCCAGGGCGCAACGGGGCAGACGACCTGCGTCGTCGAGGTTGCCGAAACCCTGGGGCAGGCGCGAGGCTTTAGCGAAGGCAAGCAGGCGCAGGGCCTCGGCGTCGAGCCAGGCACGGTGTGTCGGGGAGTCGATCCAGCGGTTGGCCATGGGCGATGTCTTCCTTGTTGTTGTCAGCCGAGTCTAGTCAGCCGTCCTGGCTGGCATGTCACGAAGACCGGCTCGATTGTCACCGTTTAGTGACATCAGTCCCCTGTAGGAGCGGCCTTGTGTCACGAAAGGGCTGCAAAGCAGACCCAGCAATTTCAGTATCTGCGCCGAGATCCTGGGGCCGCTCTGCGGCCCTTTCCGACCGGTCCGACGCCTCGGCAAGGCCGCTCCTACAGGGGATCGCGTCATTCGGCTGTACGGGGTAGGTACAAGGTCACCCGCAACCCACCTTCACGCAGGTTCACCAGGCTCACCTCGCCGCCATGGCTGTGGGCGATGTTGCGCGCGATGCCCAGCCCCAGCCCATAGCCCTGCTGCTGCCCGGCCAGCCGGAAGTGCGGCTCGAAGACCTGCTCCAGGCGCTGTTCCGGCACCCCCGGCCCTTGGTCGTCCACCTGCAGGACGAAGCTCTCGGCACTGTCGAGGATCCGCAGTTGCGCCCGTTCGCCGTACTTGATGGCGTTGTCGATCAGGTTGCCGATGCAGCGCCGCAACGCCAGTGACTTGCCCAAATACGGCGCCAGCGCCCGGCCCTCGAGGGTGATGCGGCCATCGCCCAGGTAAGGCTCGGCGAGCATCTCCAGCACCTGGTTGAGGTCGATCGGCTCGATGTTCTCGTGAATGTCGGTGTCCTTCACGCACTGCAAGGCGCCCTTGACCAGCAGCTCCAGCTCGTCGAGGTCGCGGCTGAACTTCGCTTGCAGTTGCTCGTCCTCGAGCAGTTCGACCCGCAGGCGCAGGCGGGTGATCGGCGTGCGCAGGTCGTGGGACACCGCGCTGAACAGCTGGGCGCGCTCGGTCAGGTAGCGGCTGATGCGCTCGCGCATGCTGTTGAATGCCCGCCCCACCTCGACCACCTCGCTGCCGCCGCCCTCGGCCACCGGCGCCACGTCGGCGCCCAGCGACAACTCCCGCGCCGCCCGCGCCAGGCGCTTGAGCGGCCGGCTCTGCCAGTGCACCAGCAAGCCGATGAACAGCAACAACAAGGCAGTGGTCAGGGCGATGAAGCCGATCTGCTGGCGCGGCAGGCGCTCGGCCTCGAGGCTGGTGTAGGGCTCGGGCAGCAACGAGGCGATGTACAGCCATTCGCCTTCGCCCAGGCGGATCTGGGTCACCAGCACCGGGGGGTTGAGCGGCTCCAGGGTCAACGAGTAGTGCGCCCAGGAGCGAGGCAGCTCATCGAGCTTCAGGCCGCTGTTGAAGATGCGCAGATCGTCCGGGCTGACGAATTCGACGGAAATCTCCATCTGCTGGCCCAGGCGCTCGTGCAACACGTCCTGGAACACCTCGATCACCGCCAGCTTGCGCGGCGTCACCGGCAGCACCGCCATGTCCAGCGGCTTGACGTTGAGCGAGACGAAAAAGCGCGTGCCGCCCATGCTGCGCAACTGGTCGAGGACCATCGGCCGGTACGCCACCGGCAACGAGCGGAAGTAGCTGACACTGGCGCTCATCGAGTGGGCCAGGCTGCTGGCGCTGGCGCGCAAGCCCTGCAACTGGCTGGCGCGCAGCTGCGCCACCCAGATCAGGCTCGACAAGCCCTGGGCCAGCAGCACCACCAGCAAGGTGAGCAGCAGCATGCGCCCCAGCAGCGAGCGCGGCAGCAGGCGCCAGCGCCCGTCGCTAGCCCGCGCAGACATGGGCCGCCAGCAGGTAGCCACTGCCACGCACGGTGCGGATCAGCCGCGGCGGCTTGTCGGTGTCGCGCAGGCGTTGGCGCAGGCGGCTCACCGCCATGTCGACGATACGGTCCAGTGGCATCGGCTCGCGGCCCCGGGTGGCGTTGCCGATGGTGTCGCGGTCGAGGATCTGTTGTGGGTGGTCGAGGAACAGCTTGAGCAAGGCAAAGTCAGCGCCGGAGAGAATCACCTCCTCGCCGTCGCGGTGGAACAGGCGATGGCTGACGGTGTCCAGGCGCCAGTCGTCGAAGGCCAGCACGGCACTGGCCGGCGCGGCCTGGCCAAAGTCGGCGCGGCGCAGCAGGGCCTTGATCCGCGCCTGCAACTCGCGCGGGCTGAAGGGCTTGCCCAGGTAGTCGTCGGCGCCCAGTTCCAGGCCGATGACCCGGTCGGCCTCGTCGGAGCTGGCGGTGAGCATGATGATCGGCACCCGTGCCTGGCGCGGGTGCTGGCGCACCCAGCGGCACAGGCTGAAACCATCCTCGTCGGGCAGCATCACGTCGAGGATCACCAGGTCGTAGGGGGTGGCGTCCAGGGCGCGGCGAAAGCCCTGGCCATCGGGTTCGGCATGGACCTGCAAGCCGCAGCGGGCGAGGTAGGTCTGCAACAGTTCGCGGATGTCCTGGTCGTCGTCGACCATCAGGATCGATTTGCCGGCAGTGGTCACAATGGTCAATCCTCTTGTCAACGCAGGTCTTCATGCCTGCTGTTGGGGCCTCATCGCGGGGCAGGCCCGCTCCTGCGATGAGGATCAGTGAACCAGCGACTGCTGCAAGGCGACCCCGGCCCCCAGCAACCCGGAAAACTCCGCCGTCACCAACCATACCGGCACCCCGGCGAAGTAGCCGCTCATGCAGCCCTTGTCGGCGAAACTGGCGGCAAAGCCACTGCGCAGGAACAGTTCGGCGAAGCGCGGGATCACCCCCCCGACAATGTAGACCCCGCCCCGGGCGCCCAGGGTAAGCACATTGTTGCCCGCCACCCGGCCGAGGAAGCGGCAGAACTGCTCGACCACCGCCAGCGCCCGTGGCTCGCCGCCCAGCGCCGCGTCGGTGATCTGCGCCGGGGTCTTGTGCGTCGGCGTGGCGCCATCGAGGGTACAGATCGCCTGGTACAGACGCACCAGCCCACCACCACTGAGCACCGTCTCGGCGCTGACATGGCCGATCTGCCGTTGAATTTCCTGGTGGATCGCCGCCTCGCGGGCATTGCCCACCGGCAGGTCGACATGCCCGCCCTCCCCCGGCAGTGCCAGCCAATGCTCGCCCAGGCGCAGCAGGCTGCCCACGCCCAGGCCGGTACCGGGGCCGATCACCAGCGCCGGGCGCGACGGGTCGGCGAGGCCTGCGCAGACTTCGCGGAACTCACCGTCACGCAAGCGCGTCATGCCCAGGGCCATGGCGGAGAAATCGTTGATCAGCAACAGGCGCTCGACCTGCAGCGTCTGGCAGAACGCGCTGCGGCTCAGGCGCCAGTGGTTGTTGGTGAAGCGGAACTGGTCGCCGTCCACGGGCCCTGCCACCGCCAGGCAGACCGCTGCCAGGCCGTCGCGGGCGATGCCCTGATCGGCCAGGTAGGCCTCGATGGCTTGTTCGGGGCTGCTGTAGTCGGCAGTGGCCAGCACCTGCACTGCCTGCAATTGATTGTTCCGCCACAAGGCGAAACGTGCGTTGGTACCACCGATATCGCCGACCAGCAGGGCGTTCATTCAAGGTGCTCCAGAGCCGAGGTAAAGGCGCTCGCGCCCTTTTCGGCCGAGCTGAACGCCACGCGCATGAAGCCGAACAGCTCGCGCCCGCAACCCAGGTCGTTGCCCGTGGGCGGCGTGGGCAGCTCACGGCTGGCCAGTTCCTCGGCCGACACCATGATCCGCAGCGTGCCTTCGGCACCATCGACGCGCACGATATCACCATCGCGTACCCGTGCCAGCGGGCCGCCGTCGTAGGCTTCCGGGCACACATGGATGGCCGCCGGGATCTTGCCCGAGGCGCCGGACATGCGCCCGTCGGTGACCAGCGCCACCTTGTAGCCGCGGTCCTGCAGCACGCCAAGGAAGGGGGTCAGCTTGTGCAATTCGGGCATGCCGTTGCAACGCGGACCCTGGAAGCGCACCACCGCGACGAAGTCGCGCTCCAGCTCGCCGGCCTTGAACGCATCGGCCAGCGCCTGCTGGTCGTGGAACACCCGCGCCGGTGCCTCCACCAAGCGGTGCTCGGGGGCCACGGCGGAGACCTTCATCACCCCACGGCCCAGGTTGCCCTCCATCACCCGCAGGCCGCCCTCGGCGGAAAACGGCCGCGCCACCGGGCGCAGGATGCTCTCGTCGAGGCTGGCCTGGGGGCCGTCGCGCCACACCAGCTGCCCCTGCTCGAGGAACGGCTCCTGGGTGTAGCGGCGCAGGCCATGGCCGGCCACGGTGTTGACGTCCTCGTGCAGCAGGCCGGCATCGAGCAGCTCGCGAATGAGGAAGGCCATGCCGCCGCTGGCCTGGAAGTGATTGATGTCGGCCTTGCCGTTGGGGTAGACGTGGGACAGCGTCGGTACCACCTCGGACAGGTCGGCCATGTCCTGCCAGGTCAGCTGGATACCGGCAGCCTGGGCGATGGCCGGGATGTGCAGGGTGTGGTTGGTCGAGCCACCGGTGGCGTGCAGGGCGACGATGGCATTGACCAGCGCCTTCTCGTCGACGATCTCGCCGATGGGCATGAAGCTGCCGCTGGCCTTGGTCATGCGCGTGACCTGGCGCGCGGCCTCGACGGTGAGCGCGTCGCGCAGCGGCGTGTAAGGGTTGACGAACGAAGCCCCCGGCAGGTGCAGGCCCATCACTTCCATCACCAGCTGGTTGGTGTTGGCGGTGCCGTAGAAGGTGCAGGTGCCGGGGCTGTGATAGCTCTTCATCTCCGACTCGAGCAGCTCCTCGCGGCTTGCCTTGCCCTCGGCGTAGCGCTGGCGCACATCGGCCTTCTCCTTGTTGGAGAGGCCCGAGACCATCGGCCCGCCGGGGACGAAGATGGTCGGCAGGTGGCCGAAGCGCAGCGCGCCCATCATCAGGCCCGGCACGATCTTGTCGCAGATGCCCAGCATCAGCGCGGCATCGAACATGTTGTGCGACAGCGCGATGGCGGTGGACATGGCGATCACTTCGCGGCTGGCGATGGCCAGCTCCATGCCCGGTTCGCCCTGGGTCACGCCGTCGCACATGGCCGGCACGCCACCGGCGAACTGGCCGACCGAGCCGATCTCGCGCAGCGCCTGTTTGATCTGTTCGGGGAAGTGCTGGTACGGCTGATGCGCCGAGAGCATGTCGTTGTAGGCCGAGACGATGGCCACGTTGGCGGCGTTCATCAGCCGCAGGGTCTGCTTGTCGTCCCCACCGCAGCCCGCCACGCCATGGGCGAAGTTGGCGCACTGCAGGTGGGCGCGCATGGGGCCATCACTGGCCGCGCCGCGGATCAGCTCAAGGTAGTGTTCACGGGTGCGGCGGCTGCGGGCGATGAGCCGTTCGGTGACCTCAAGGATGCGCGGGTGCATGTACTGGACTCCAGGCTAACGGTAAGGGCGGTTTTACCAGGGTTTGCCCCTCCAAACGATTGCGACCTAGGCTCTGGATAGAGGCTCGCGGCCCGTTTGCGACAGGGTGACCCAACCACTCGTTGTATGTTTAAACAAAATACTGCCAGCAAAAAGGCTTGTTTTCTATCTCTCGGTGAATAATCTTGTTATTCCAACAACAAAACCGTTTCAGTGAAGCTGTTCTTTGTGCCACAGGCTTCACCCGACTGCCAGAGGTAACGTCATGACCCTACGCATCGCCATCAACGGATTCGGCCGCATCGGACGCAACGTCCTGCGCGCACTCTACACGCACGGCTACCGCCAGGACCTGCAGGTCGTCGCCATCAACGACCTGGGCGACAGCGCGATGAACGCCCACCTGCTCAAGTTCGACAGCGTCCACGGCACCTTCGACGCCACTGTCGAGGCCGACCACGAAAGCCTCACCGTCAACGGCGACCGCATCGCCGTCAGCGCCATCCGCAACCCCAGCGAACTGCCCTGGAAGGCCCTGGGCATCGACGTGGTGTTCGAGTGCACCGGGTTGTTCACCGAGCGCGCCAAGGCGGCGGCGCACCTGACAGCCGGCGCCGGCAAGGTGATCGTCAGCGCCCCGGCCAAGGGCGCCGACGCCACCGTGGTCTACGGCGTCAACCACGACGTGCTGCGGGCCTCGCACCAGGTCATCTCCAATGCCTCGTGCACCACCAACTGCCTGGCGCCGATCGCCCAGGTGCTGCACCGCGAGTTCGGTATCGAACAGGGGCTGATGACCACCATCCACGCCTACACCAACGACCAGGTGCTCACCGATGTCTACCACAGCGACCCCTACCGCGCCCGCTCGGCCACCCAGTCGATGATCCCGAGCAAGACCGGCGCCGCCGAGGCGGTGGGCCTGGTGCTGCCGGAACTGGCCGGCAAGCTCACCGGCATGGCGGTGCGGGTACCGGTGATCAACGTGTCGCTGGTCGACCTGACCGTCAACCTGGCCCGCGAGACCAGCGCCGAGGAGGTCAACCAGCTGTTCCTCGAGGCCAGCCGCCATTCGCGGGTGCTGGGCTACAACGCCCTGCCGCTGGTGTCGTGCGACTTCAACCACAACCCGCTGTCGTCGATCTTCGACGCCAACCATACTCGCGCCAACGGGCGCATGCTCAAGGTACTGGCCTGGTACGACAACGAGTGGGGCTTCTCCAACCGCATGCTCGACAACTGCCTGGCGCTGTTCAACGCCAGGTGAGTTCTTGCGTGATCCCTGTAGGAGCGGCCTTGTGTCGCGAAAGGGCTGCGAAGCAGCCCCAGGGATTTTTGCATTCACACCGAAACCCTGGGGCCGCTTCGCGCCCCTTTCGCGACACAAGGCCGCGCCTACAGGGATCGCGTTAGCCGCAATATTTACCTGTTCGTGACATTTGCGCGCTTGACCTCGAGCATGGATGATAAGCATTATCATTCACCCCAAAGCGACCAGGTTTCCCCGTGAGTCAGTCCCGGTTCAACTCAGTGTTCCTCGTCCAGCGCCTCAGCCTGCTGCGTACCTTGCAGCGCATGGTGGGCAACCCCAGCACCGCCGAGGACCTGCTGCAGGAAACCTACCTGCGGGTGACCCGCGCCTTGGGCGAGCGCCCCATCGAGCACCTCGAGCCGTTCGTCTTCCAGACCGCGCGCAACCTCGCCCTGGACCACCTGCGCGCACGCCGGGTGCAGGCTCGCACCCTGGTCGACGACGTGCCCGACCAGGTGCTGCACAACGTCGCCGCCCCGGTGGGCAGCAGCGAGGACGCCGCCCACGCCGAGCAACTGCTCAAGCACCTGAGCCTGAGCCTGGGCCAGCTCAGCCAACGCCAGCAACGCATTTTCATCCTCAGTCGCCTGCACGGCGCCAGCTACCTGGAAATCGCCGAGCAGTTGCAGGTTTCGGCCAGCACGGTGCAGAAGGAACTGAAACTGATCATGGCCATCTGCATGGGTGTGGCCGACCGTCACCAGTGATGCGACCGCTCGCCGCTGGCGTGCGCAAAGCCCTTGCCATGCGCCGGGCCTGCGCAGATCATGCGCAAAAAACGCACCCCGCAAGGATCCCCCGTGACCGACCCGTGCCCACCTCGCCCGACAGCCGCCGCGCCTGACGCTCGCGCCCGTGCCCGCGAAGAAGCGCTGGACTGGTTGATCCGCCTGCAATGCGCCGACGCCGACGACACCCAGGCCTTCGAGCAGTGGCTCGGCGCCAATGCCGAAAACGCCGAAGCCTATGTCGAGGCCGAAGCGCTATGGAACGGCGCGGCGCTGCGCCAGGCCGCCGGCCAGTTGCACCAGCAGCGCAAGCGTTCGCTGGGCGGGCGCCTGCGCAGCCACTGGAAACCGCTGGCCAGCGCCGCCGTGCTGCTGGTCGGGCTGTTCACCTTCGGCAACCTGCCGGTGCGCTTGCAGGCCGACCACCTGACCGTGGTCGGCGAGCGCCAGCGCCTGCACCTGGACGACGGCGCCCAGGTGCTGCTCAACACCAACTCGGCCTTTGCCAGCGATGTGCGCGATGGTCGCCAGGTCGCCCGGCTGTTGCAAGGCGAGGCGTACTTCCAGGTGCCGGCCAGCAGCCAACCGGCGCTGGAAGTGCAGGCCGGGCCGTTGCGCGCCAGCGTGCGCGACACCGACTTCGCCGTGCGCTACCTCGACGGCGAGGCCCAGGTGCGCGTGCAGCGCGGCGATGTCGACCTGCAAGGCGCAAGCGACCAGCGCATCCGCCTGCGTGCCGGCGACAGCATCAGCCTCGGCCCCCAGGGTTTCAGCCAACCCCAGCGCCCCGACCTGCACAAGGACCTGGCCTGGGTCGAAGGCCGCCTGGTCTTCGAGAACTGCCCGCTGAGCCAGGTGCTCGCCGAAGTACGCCGCTACTACCCCGGCTGGATCATCAGCCGCAACGCGCACCTGGAGCAGGTCGCGGTCACCGGCAACTACCGCCTCGACCAGCCGCTGGAAACCCTGCGCGCCCTCGCCCACATCACGTCGGCACAGCTGCACGAATACCCGGCGCTGGTCATTCTCAACTGACGCAAAAGTTTTTTTACGCGATCGCCTGCCCTGGCCCGTCTCGTTATAGCCAATACGATTGATTCTCGTTCGAAAACGAGAACAGCCACTGCCTATAACACCTCGCGCGACAGGGAGCGCTCTCGATGCCCACAGGTCAAACCCGCCCGTCCTCTTCTTCCCGCCGCTGCGGGCAATTGTCCCTGTTGACCCTGGCCTTGCTCGCCAGCGGCGCCTGCAGCCTGCCGGCCCTGGCCGTGGAGCCGGCCCAGGCCAGCAGCCCGCGCATGGGCGACTACCGCTTCGCCATCGGCCAGCAGCCGCTGGTCGAAGCGATCAATGCCTTCAGCAAGGTCACCGGCTGGCAGGTCGGCTTCAGCGCCGAGCTGGCCGACGGCGTGGCCTCGCCCGGCGTACAGGGCGCGCTGCCCCCGGAAGCGGCGTTGCAGCGCCTGCTGCGCGGCACCGGCCTGGGCTATCGGAAGATCGGCAACGCCAATGTGGTGCTCGAACGCCAGGCGGCGAGCAACGTCATCGCCCTGCAGCAGGTGACCGTCAGCGCCACCCGCAGCGCCCAGGACGTCAGCCAGGTGCCGAGCAGCGTCAGCGTGCAGACCCGCGAGCAACTGGACCGGCAGAACGTCAACGACATCAAGCAACTGGTGCGCTACGAGCCCGGCGTGTCGGTATCCGGCACCGGCCAGCGTAGCGGCTTGAACGGCTACAACATCCGTGGCATCGACGGCGACCGGGTGCTAACCCAGGTTGACGGCGTGTCGGTACCCGACAGCTTCTTCTACGGGCCCTATGCCCAGACCCAGCGCAACTACGTCGACCCCGAGATCGTCAAGCGCGTGGAGATCCTGCGTGGTCCGGCTTCGGTCCTGTACGGCAGCAATGCCATCGGCGGAGCGGTCAGCTACTTCACCCTCGACCCCGAGGACATCATCAAACCCGGCAAGGATGTTGGCGCGCGCTTGAAAACCGGCTACAGCTCGGCCGACGAAAGCTGGCTCACGTCGGCCACCGTCGCAGGCCGCCACGGTGATTTCGACGGTTTGCTGCACCTGAGCCAGCGCAACGGCCACGAGACCGACGCCTATGGTGAGCACGGCGGTACCGGCCTTGCCCGCAGCGAAGCCAACCCCGAGGATGTCCGCACCACCAACGTCCTGGTCAAGATGGGTTGGAACTACGCCGATGACGCGCGCCTGGGGCTGACGTACGAGCGCTACAAGGACGACCGCGACCAGAACGTCCTGAGCGCCGTTGGCGGGCCGTTCGTTCCCGGTTTCCCGGCGATGAACGCCTACCGTGCACGCCAGGGCAACGATACCGTCACCCGTGAGCGCTTCGGCATCAATCATGAGTTCGGGCTGGACAGCCTGCTGGCCGACAACATGAAGTGGAGTCTGAACTACCAGATCGCCAAGACCGACCAGACTACCGACGAGCTCTACTTCGCTCGCGGCCGCCAAGTCGCCCGGGATCGCCAGACCACCTACAAGGACCGCCAGTGGGTGTTCGACGCGCAACTGGACAAAGCCTTCAGCATCGGCGCGACCGATCACCTGCTGACCTACGGCACTACCCTCAAGCACGAGAAGATCACCGGTTCGCGCAGCGGCACCGGTACCTGCCTGAATGTCGGCGGATCATGCCGCGCGATCGGCCAGGTCAGCGCGGACGACACCCAGGCACGCGTGAGCGACTTCCCGGACCCGACCGTCGATACCTATAGCCTGTTCGCCCAGGACGAAATCCGCTGGAACCAGTGGACCTTCCTGCCCGGCCTTCGCTACGACTACACCCGGCTCGACCCGCGCATGACCGACGCCTACCTGCTGGGGCTGCAGAACGGCGCTAGCGCGCCAGCGAACCGCGTGGATGATTCCGAGAAGAAGTGGCACCGCGTCTCGCCCAAGCTTGGCGTCACCTACGCCTTCGATGACCACTACACCTGGTATGGCCAATACGCCGAAGGTTTCCGCACGCCGACCGCCAAAGCCTTGTATGGACGCTTCGAGAACCTCGCCGGCGGCTACGTGGTCGAGCCCAACTCGAACCTGGAACCGGAAAAAAGCAAAAGCTACGAAACCGGCCTGCGCGGCAACTTCGACGCCGGCAACTTCGACGTGGCGGTCTTCTACAACAAGTACCGCGACTTCATCAACGAAGATGCCGTGCAGTCCTCCAACCTGGGCTCGACCTTCCAGGCCAACAACATCAAGCACGCCACCATCAAGGGCGCGGAGATCAAAGGCCGCCTGAACCTGGACCGATTCGGCGCCCCCCAAGGCCTGTACTCGATCGCCTCGGTGGCCTACGCCTACGGCCGTAACGACGATACCGGCCAGCCGCTGAACAGCGTCAATCCGCTGACTGGGGTGTTCGGCCTAGGCTACGAACAGGTTGACTACGGCACCCAACTGAACTGGACAGTGGTCAAGCGCAAGAACCGCGTGGACGACACTCAGTTCTTCGCCCCCGATGGCTCCAGTTCCGAGTTCCGCACCCCAGGCTATGGCGTGCTCGACCTGACCGGGTTCTATCGGATCAGCGACGACCTGACCATCAACGGCGGCTTGTACAACCTGACCGACAAGAAGTACTGGCAATGGGACGATGTGCGCAAGTACGCGAGCGTCGGCAACAACACGGGGGTAAGCGAGGCCGCGGTCACCCAACCGGCCAACCTCGATCGCCTGACCGCGCCTGGCCGCAACTTCGCCATCAACCTGGTGTGGGATATCTGACCGATTGAACTCGTCGTCGCGGGGCAAGCCCGCTCCCTCGGCCCTCGGGCCACCTGTGGGAGCAGGCTTGCTGCGCCAAACCTGGTGAGAATGATTTCACTTCGCAGGTGAGGTTTTTTTACTGTTCCGCGTCTTCTCTTTCGTCTTGTCACTAGACAGCCCCATTTTCCAAGGATGCCCCCATGACCGCCCCTTCTTCCGAACGCGCCGCCCTGCGCTCCCAGCGCCTCAACCAGGTAACCCACGCCCCGCACACCGAGCTGGACGCCCTGGTCAAGTCGCACAAGCCGTTCGACAGCCGCGAAAGCTTCGCCCGCTTCGTCGTCGCCCAGTACCTGTTCCAGTCCGAGCTGCAGGCGCTGTACACCGACCCACAGCTGATCGCCATCGTGCCCGACCTCGCCGAGCGCTGCCGCGCCGAGCAAGCCCGCCTGGACCTGGCCGACCTGGACACCGAAGTCCCGGCGCCTTTCGCCGGCGCGCTGGGCAAACCCAGCCTGGGTGAAGCCCTGGGCTGGATCTTCGTCTCCGAAGGTTCCAAACTGGGCGCCGCGTTCCTGATCAAGCGCGCCGTGGCCCTGGAGCTGTCCGAAACCTTCGGCGCCCGCCACCTGGGCGAGCCGGCCGGTGGCCGTGCCGAAGGCTGGAAGCAGTTCACCCGCATTCTCGACAGCCTGGAACTGTCGCCCGAGGAAGACGCCGCCGCCGAACGTGGCGCGGTCGCGGCCTTCGAGCGCTTCACCGAGCTGCTCAAGCATGCCTATGCCGCCGACGCGGCGCTGGCCTGACCCGCTTTACCCGGCCGCCTGCGGGCGGCCGCACCGTTGCAGTGAGACCATGACCCGAATCGCCCGCTCCAAAGTATCCCGCCTGCTGTATGCGATCCTGGCCTATGCGAGCTTGGGCATAGGCCTGGTCGCCATCGTCATCCCCGGGCTGCCGACCACCGAGTTCATCCTCCTCGCCGCCTGGGCCGCGACCCGCAGCTCGCCGCGCCTGTCCGCCTGGCTGGAGAACCACCGGCTGTTCGGGCCGATCCTCTACAACTGGCGCAACGGCAAGGTGATCCAGCGCCGCGCCAAGGTCAGCGCGACCATCAGCATGCTGCTGTGCGCCGGCCTGATGCTGACCTTCCTCGAGCACCACTGGCCGGTGTTCCTCGCCATCACCGGCATGACCCTGGGCAACCTGTGGATTTGGTCGCGCCCGGAACGTCCGACGCCACCAGCCGCTGTCGAACTGCAAGGTTGATTCATTTGCGCTGCGACGCCGGATGTACTGCAATGGGATCCACGAAGGAGGATCCGGCATGCAGCCATTGCTCGACACCATCGCCCATTCACTACAACTCTCCCCCACCGCCGTAAGCTGGCACGGCATCGGCGCCCTGCCCTCCACATTTGCAGTAACCGAACTGGCCGCCGCCAGTCTCGCCGCCTGCGGCCTGGCCCTGGCCGATCTGCTCCAGGGCCAGTCGGGCCACTACCCCCTGGTGCACATCGACCGCCGCCTGGCGTCCTTCTGGTTCGCCACCAGCCTGCGGCCTCGCGCCTGGGAGCCACCGCCGCTGTGGGATGCCATCGCCGGCGACTATCAGGCCCGCGACGGCTGGATCCGCCTGCACACCAACGCGACGCACCACCGCACCGCCGCCCTGCAGGTACTGGGTGCCCAAGCCGACCGCGCCAGTGTCGCCGACAAGGTCGCCCACTGGGGCGCCGATGCACTGGAAGCTGCGGTAGTGGGAGCCGGTGGCTGCGCGGCGCGGATGCGCAGTTGGCCCGAATGGTGCGCGCATCCCCAAGGATTGGCAGTGAACCAGGAACCGCTGATCCTGCGCCAGGCCTTCACTGCAACCACACTTGCCTGGCGCGGCAGCGCAGAACGACCGTTGGCCGGCATCAAGGTCCTCGACCTCACCCGCATCCTCGCCGGCCCCATTGCCACCCGCCTGCTGGCCGCTTTTGGTGCCGACGTGCTACGGATAGACCCACCCGACTGGGAAGAGCCCGCGGTGGCCGCCGAGGTTACCCTGGGCAAGCGCTGCGCCCGCCTGGACCTGCGCACTCTTGCCGGCCGTCAATGCTTCGAGCGCTTGCTGGCCGAGGCCGATGTACTGGTACACGGTTACCGCGCCGATGCCCTCGAACGGCTCGACCTGGGTGTCGAACGACGACGCCAGCTCAACCCCGGGCTGATCGATGTGAGCCTGAACGCCTATGGCTGGAGCGGACCATGGCAAGACCGTCGCGGATTCGACAGCCTGGTGCAGATGAGCACCGGCATCGCCCGCGAAGGCATGCGCTGGCGCCAGGCGGATCGGCCCGTACCGCTCCCGGTGCAGGCGCTGGATCACGCCACCGGATACCTGATGGCGGCCGAAGTGATACGGGCGCTGGGGCGAGGCGAGGGATGTCGGTCGAGGCTGTCACTGGCACGCACGGCGGCATTGCTGATCGAACGAGGCACCGTGGAAGAGGACCTGGCGCTGGCCGCAGAGTCGGCGCTGGACATCGATCCGCGCATCGAATACACACCTTGGGGCGCAGCACAGCGGATCAAGGCGCCGTTGAAGGTGGGTGAGGCCACCATGAGCTGGGCGCGTGGAGCCTGCGAGCTTGGCTCAGCGCCTGCCCAGTGGTGAGTGCCGGATTCCCTGTAGGAGCGGCCTTATCACAGGCTCAACAACCCCGAGTACAGGGCATATGCCGCCACCCCCGCCCCCGCCAGCACCGCCGCGAAGATCAATTTCTCCCACGCAGTGAACAACACCTGCCCCTGCTCACGCTTGGCCTGGGCGAACAGGATCACCCCCGGCGCGTACAGCAGCGCCGACAACAGCACATACTTGAGCCCACCGGCATACAGCAGCCATACCGCATACAGCAGCGCGATCAGCGCCACCAGCATGTCCTTGCGCCGCAACCCCGGCTGGCCCTGGTAGCTTTCGCCCTTGAACGTCAGCAACACCGCATAGGCCGCTGACCAGAAGTACGGCACCAGGATCATCGACGAGGCCAGGTAGATCAGGCTGGTGTAGGTTCCAGCCGAGAACAGGGTGATCAACAGGAAGCCCTGGATCATCACGTTGGTCAGCCACAAGGCATTGGCCGGCACATGGTTGGCATTCTCCTGCGCCAGGAACTGCGGCATGGTCTTGTCACGCGCGGTGGCGAACAGGATCTCGGCACACAGCAGCGCCCAGGACAGCAACGCCCCCAGCAGCGATACCGCCAGGCCGATGCTGATCAGCAACGCGCCCCAGGGCCCGACGATATGCTCCAGCACCGAGGCCAGCGACGGGTTCTGCAACCCGGCCAGCTCCGGCTGGGTCATCACCCCCAGCGACAGCACGTTGACCAGCACCAGCAGGGCCAGCACCCCGAGAAAACCGATCACCGTGGCCTTGCCCACATCCGCACGGTGCAGCGCTCGGCCCGAATAGACACTCGCCCCCTCGATGCCGATGAACACGAACACGGTCACCAGCATCATGTTGCGCACCTGCTGCATGACACTGCCGAACTGCGGGTTGCTCAAGCCCCAGATGTCCCGGGTGAAGATGTCGGCGCGAAAGGCCGCCGCGGCGATGACGATGAAGATCAGTAGCGGCACCACCTTGGCCACGGTGGTCACCTGGTTGATGAACGCCGCCTCCTTGATGCCACGCAACACCAGAAAATGCACGGCCCACAGCAACAACGAGGCGCAGCCTATGGCCACCGGGGTGTTGCCCTGGCCGAACACCGGAAAGTAAAAGCCCAAGGTGCTGAACAGCAGCACGAAGTAACCGACGTTGCCCAGCCAGGCGCTGATCCAGTAGCCCCAGGCCGAGGAAAAGCCCATGTACTCGCCGAAGCCGGCCTTGGCATAGGCATACACCCCCGAGTCCAGCTCGGGCTTGCGATTGGCCAGGCTCTGGAACACGAAGGCCAGTGCCAGCATGCCCACCGCGGTGATGCCCCAGCCGATCAGCACTGCCCCCACATCCGCGCGGGCCGCCATGTTCTGCGGCAACGAGAAGATCCCGCCGCCAATCATCGATCCGACCACCAGCGCGATCAGCGCGCCAAGGCGCAGCTTCTGTCCCGGTTCGCTCATGGGGCTCCTCGTGCGCGCGTGCGCGTGAACGTATTAACCAACATAAATGTTACAAGTTCTTTATTGAATCGAGCCATTAAACCTATAGCACTCATAACCGAAATGTCTATAGCCGCCTCCTGTTAAAAATGACAGTTGCGAAGTGCCTGGCAGCTCGCCTAAACCTGTCGCTGTTTACTGTGAAAAATTTGCGAAAACTCTAAAAGAGACTAACTTCTCATTTCGCAGGCGAAACGGAGCGTTTGCTCTAGAAGGACATGGAGGTGCCAGCGCACAAGGCCTGCGGCGAAGCTGTCGGCATCCTCCAGGAGACGCATGAGGGATTTTTCTTACCTTCATGCGGGCATGAACTGATCTAAGTCAGCGAATGATCCAGGCGTCAGATTTATTCTGAGGTCAACTTTCTCCTGGTACGGAGTCGTTAAATGTCTGATTCTCCCGGAAAACTAAAACTGGGTGCACTTGTTGCACTTGTCGTCGGCTCGATGATCGGCGGCGGGATCTTCTCGTTGCCACAAAACATGGCCGCCAGCGCCGGCGTCGGCGCCGTGCTGATCGGCTGGGCCATCACCGCGGTGGGCATGCTCACCCTCGCCTTCGTGTTCCAGACCCTGGCCAACCGCAAGCCGGACCTTGACGGCGGGGTATATGCCTATGCCAAGGCCGGTTTTGGCGACTACATGGGCTTTTCCTCGGCCTGGGGCTACTGGATCAGCGCCTGGCTGGGCAACGTCGGCTACTTCGTGCTGCTGTTCAGCACCCTGGGCTATTTCTTCCCGGTGTTCGGCGAAGGCAATACCCCGGCGGCGGTGATCGGCGCCTCGGTGCTGCTGTGGGCCGTGCACTTCCTGGTGCTGCGCGGCATCAAGGAAGCGGCGTTCATCAACCTGGTGACCACCGTGGCCAAGGTCGTGCCGCTGGCGCTGTTCGCGCTGATCTGCCTGTTCGCCTTCAGGCTCGACATCTTCACCGCCGATATCTGGGCCCTGGGCACACCGGAGCTGGGCAGCGTGATGAACCAGGTGCGCAACATGATGCTGGTCACCGTGTGGGTGTTCATCGGCATCGAGGGCGCGAGCATCTTTTCCTCCCGGGCGGAAAAACGCTCGGACGTCGGCAAGGCCACGGTCATAGGTTTCGTCACCGTGCTGCTGTTCCTGGTGCTGGTCAACGTGCTGTCGCTGGGCGTGATGACCCAGCCGGAACTGGCCAAGCTGCAGAACCCGTCGATGGCTGCGGTGCTCGAGCACGTAGTCGGCCACTGGGGCGCGGTGCTGATCAGCGTCGGCCTGATCATCTCGCTGCTCGGGGCCCTGCTCTCCTGGGTGCTGCTGTGCGCCGAGATCATGTTCGCCGCGGCCAAGGACCACACCATGCCGGAGTTCCTGCGCCGCGAGAACGCCAACCATGTGCCGGCCAACGCCCTGTGGCTGACCAACGCCATGGTGCAGATCTTCCTGGTCATCACCCTGTTCTCCAACAGCACCTACCTGTCGCTGATCTACCTGGCCACCTCGATGATCCTGGTGCCCTACCTGTGGTCGGCCGCCTATGCGGTGCTCCTGGCGGTGCGCAGCGAGACCTACGAACAGGCCCTGGCCGAGCGCAAGAAAGACCTGATCATCGGCGGTATCGCCCTGCTGTATGCCATCTGGCTGCTGTACGCCGGCGGGGTGAAATACCTGCTGCTCTCGGCCCTGCTCTATGCCCCTGGCGCCATCCTGTTCGCCAAGGCCAAGCGCGAGGTCGGCCAACCGATCTTCACCAACGTCGAGAAACTGATCTTCGCCGCCGTGGTGCTAGGCGCCCTGGTGGCGGCCTACGGGCTCTACGACGGCTTCCTGACTCTTTGAACCCCACGTCTTCGCTTTACCGGAGGATTCACCATGTCCACTGAGAAACAGAAATACGGCGTCCATTCCGAAGCCGGCAAACTGCGCAAAGTGATGGTCTGCAGCCCGGGCCTGGCGCACAAGCGCCTGACCCCGAGCAACTGCGACGAGCTGCTGTTCGACGACGTGATCTGGGTCGACCAGGCCAAGCGCGACCACTTCGATTTCGTCACCAAGATGCGCGAGCGCGGCGTCGATGTGCTGGAGATGCACAACCTGCTGACCGACATCGTCCAGCAGCCCGAGGCGCTGAAGTGGATTCTCGACCGCAAGATCACCTCCGACACCGTGGGCGTCGGCCTCACCAATGAAGTGCGCAGCTGGCTTGAAGGCCTCGACCCGCGCCACCTGGCCGAATTCCTGATCGGCGGCGTGGCCGGCCAGGACCTGCCCGAAAGCGAGGGCGCCAGCGTGGTCAAGATGTACAACGACTACCTGGGCCACTCCAGCTTCATCCTGCCGCCGCTGCCCAACACCCAGTTCACCCGCGACACCACCTGCTGGATCTACGGCGGCGTGACCCTGAACCCGATGTACTGGCCGGCGCGACGCCAGGAAACCCTGCTGACCACAGCGATCTACAAGTTCCACAAGGAATTCACCAACGCCGACTTCCAGGTCTGGTACGGCGACCCGGACAAGGACCACGGCAACGCCACCCTTGAGGGCGGCGACGTGATGCCGATCGGCAAGGGCGTCGTACTCGTCGGCATGGGCGAGCGCACCTCGCGCCAAGCCATCGGCCAGCTGGCACAGAACCTGTTCGCCAAGGGCGCGGTGGAGAAAGTCATCGTCGCCGGCCTGCCCAAGTCCCGCGCCGCCATGCACCTGGACACCGTGTTCAGTTTCTGCGACCGCGACCTGGTCACGGTCTTCCCTGAAGTGGTCCGGGAGATCGTGCCGTTCATCATCCGCCCGGACGAAAGCAAGCCCTACGGCATGGACGTGCGCCGCGAGAACAAGTCGTTCATCGAGGTGGTCGGCGAGCAACTGGGGGTCAAGCTGCGCGTGGTCGAGACCGGCGGCAACAGCTTCGCCGCCGAACGCGAACAGTGGGATGACGGCAACAACGTGGTGGCCATCGAGCCGGGCGTGGTCATCGGCTACGACCGCAACACCTACACCAACACACTGCTGCGCAAGGCCGGGATCGAGGTCATCACCATCAGCGCCGGCGAACTGGGCCGCGGCCGCGGTGGCGGCCACTGCATGACCTGCCCGATCGTGCGCGACCCTATCGACTACTAACGCCCATTGCACCCGGCCGCGTCCAGCAGACAGCGGCCGGGCATACCTCACCGAATCCAAGGAGAACCGTCATGGCGTTCAACATCCACAACCGCAACCTGCTCAGCCTCGAACACCACAGCACCCGCGAGCTGCGCTACCTGCTCGACCTGTCCCGCGACCTCAAGCGCGCCAAGTACACCGGCACCGAGCAGCAGCACCTGAAGGGCAACAACATCGCCCTGATCTTCGAGAAAACCTCGACCCGCACCCGCTGCGCCTTCGAAGTCGCCGCCTATGACCAGGGCGCCAACGTCACCTACATCGACCCCAACTCCTCGCAGATCGGCCACAAGGAAAGCATGAAGGACACCGCCCGCGTGCTCGGGCGCATGTACGACGCCATCGAGTATCGCGGCTTCAAGCAGGAGATCGTCGAGGAACTGGCCAAGTTCGCCGGCGTGCCGGTGTTCAACGGCCTGACCGACGAGTACCACCCGACCCAGATGATCGCCGACGTGCTGACCATGCGCGAACACAGCGACAAGCCGCTGCACGACATCAGCTATGCCTACCTGGGCGACGCCCGCAACAACATGGGCAACTCGCTGCTGCTGATCGGCGCCAAGCTCGGCATGGATGTGCGCATTGCCGCGCCGAAGGCGCTGTGGCCCCATGACGACCTGGTCGAGCGGTGCAAAAAGTACGCAGAAGAAAGCGGCGCGCGCATCACCCTGACCGAAGACCCGAAAGCCGCGGTCAAGGGCGTCGACTTCGTCCACACCGACGTCTGGGTGTCGATGGGCGAGCCGGTCGAGGCCTGGGGCGAGCGTATCCAGCAACTGCTGCCCTACCAGGTGAACAAGGAGCTGATGAAGTCCACCGGCAACCCACGCACCAAGTTCATGCACTGCCTGCCGGCGTTCCACAACTCCGAGACCAAGGTCGGCAAGCAGATCGCCGAACAGTACCCGCACCTGGCCAACGGCATCGAAGTGACCGATGACGTGTTCGAGTCGCCGGCGTGCATCGCCTTCGAGCAGGCGGAAAACCGCATGCACACCATCAAGGCGATCCTGGTGTCGACCCTGGCCGACCTGTAATCCCGCGCGCCCTCTGTAGGAGCCAGCCTTGCTGGCGAACCGCTCCACCGATGCCGATGGCATTCGCCGGCAAAGCCGGCTCCTACAGGGACCGCGTCACCCAGCAGAAGGACATTCCCCATGCGTATCGTTGTTGCATTGGGCGGCAACGCCCTGCTGCGCCGCGGCGAACCGATGACCGCCGACAACCAGCGCGCCAATATCCGCACCGCCACCGAACAGATCGCCAAGATCCACCCCGGCAACGAGCTGGTCATCGCCCACGGCAACGGCCCGCAGGTCGGCCTGCTGGCCCTGCAGGGGCAGTCGTACAAGGCCGATGAAGCCTACCCGCTGGACGTGCTAGGCGCCGAGACCGAGGGCATGATCGGCTACATGATCGAACAGGAACTGGGCAACCTGCTGGACTTCGAGGTGCCGTTCGCCACCCTGCTGACGCAAGTGGAAGTGGATGCCAACGACCCGGCGTTCAAGGACCCAACCAAGTTCATCGGCCCGGTCTACGCCAAGGACGAGGCCGAGCGCCTGGCCAAGGAAAAAGGCTGGGTGGTCAAGCCGGACGGTGACAAGTACCGCCGCGTGGTGGCCAGCCCGAAACCCAAGCGCATCTTCGAGATCCGCCCGATCAAGTGGCTGCTGGAAAAGAGCAGCATCGTGATCTGCGCCGGCGGTGGCGGCATCCCCACCCTGTACGACGAAAACCGCAAGCTCAAGGGCATCGAGGCGGTGATCGACAAGGACCTGTGCTCGGCGCTGCTGGCCGAGCAACTGGAAGCCGACCTGCTGATCATCGCCACCGACGTCGACGCGGCGTACATCGACTGGGGCAAGCCGACCCAGAAAGCCATTGCCCAGGCCCACCCCGACGAGCTGGAACGGCTGGGCTTCGCTGCTGGCTCCATGGGGCCGAAGGTCCAGGCCGCCTGCGATTTCGCCCGCCATACGGGTAAAGTGGCGGTGATCAGTTCGCTGGAGAACATCGAGGACATCGTCAAGGGCACCGCCGGTACCCGCGTTTCCACCGCCAAGCCGGGAATCAGCTACCGTTGAACGCAGTTGGCCGGTGCCTGGCACCGGCCGTTTTCAACCTTCCGGAGGATTCTGTCATGGCTACTTTCGAACCCGGCCACGTGCATATTCAGCACACACCTCAAAACCTGGAGAAGTACAGCTATAACCTGAACATCTATTACTCCGTAGCGCAGGACCCCACGGAAGGCCGCTGCATGGAGTTTCGCTTGAAAGGTGAGGTTCAGGGCAAGGAGGTGGATGAAACCTTCAAGATGGCGAAAGACCAAGCTTTCAATTTCGCGAGCGATATCAGCAGACGATTGATCGTCCATGGTTTACCGGAATCCGCCATCGCTCTGGGCTCCAATCACAAATTCTATGACCTGATGTTCAAGGATATTCAGGAGCAGTTGGGGCGTAAGCCCGGCGACCCGATCAAGCCTGAGCATTTGGGATAACTCCGGGGGCTGCTTTGCAGCCCATTCGCGACACAAGGCCGCTCCCACAGGCATTTCACAGTTTACAAAAACGGTGCTTTACCCGTGGGAGCGGCCTTGTGTCGCCGGCCGTGTTGGGTTGGTCACGGCTCCCAAGGCATACTACGGCCTCCCTCGGCCATAACTGCCCCCCATGCGCATCCACGTCAGCTTCATCGACCGCGTCGGCATCACCCAGGAAGTCCTGGCCTTGCTCGGCGCCCGCAACCTCAACCTCGATGCCGTGGAGATGGTCCCGCCGAACGTCTACATCGACGCCCCGACCCTCAGCCCCGCCGTGCTCGAGGAACTGCACGACGCCCTGTTCGAGGTGCACGGCGTGCAATCGGTGGAAGTGGTCGACATCCTCCCCGGCCAGCGCCGCCACCTGCAGCTCGACGCCCTGCTCGCCGCCATGAGCGACCCGGTACTGGCGGTGGACAGCGCCGGCAAGGTGCTATTGGCCAACCCGGCGCTGATCGCCCTGTGCGGGCGCGAATCGGCCGGGCGCTCGGTGGGCGAGCTGTTCGCCGACCCCGACCTGCTCCAGGCCCTGCGGGACAACAACTTCCACCTGCCCATGCGCGAGATGCAGCTCAACGGCCAGAGCCTGTTGCTCGATGCCACGCCGATCACCCACGCCGGCGGCCTGCTGACCCTGTACCCACCGAACCGCATGGGCGAGCGCCTGTCGGCCCTGCACCACGACCACGCCGAAGGCTTCGACGCCATGCTTGGCGATTCCCCGGCGATTCGCACCCTCAAGGCCCGCGCCCTGCGCGTGGCCGCACTCGACGCGCCGCTGCTGGTGCATGGCGAGACCGGCACCGGCAAGGAACTGGTGGCCCGTGCCTGCCATGCCATCAGCAGCCGCCATGCCGCGCCGTTCCTGGCGCTGAACTGCGCCGCACTGCCCGAGAGCCTGGCCGAGAGCGAACTGTTCGGCTATGCCCCCGGCGCCTTCACCGGCGCGCAACGGGGCGGCAAGCCCGGGCTGATGGAGCTGGCCAACCAGGGCACGGTGTTCCTCGACGAGATCGGCGAGATGTCGCCGTACCTGCAGGCCAAGCTGCTGCGTTTTCTCAGCGATGGCAGCTTCCGCCGGGTCGGCGGCGACCGCGAGGTAAAAGTGGACGTGCGCATCATCAGCGCCACCCACCGCGACCTGGAGCGCATGGTTGCTGAAGGCACCTTCCGCGAAGACCTGTTCTACCGCCTCAACGTGCTCAACCTGCAAGTACCGCCGCTGCGCGAGCGCGGCCAGGACATCCTGTCGCTGGCACACTTCTTCATGCAGCAGGCCTGCACCCAGATCCAGCGCCCGGCCTGCCGCCTGGCCCCGGCCACGCACCCGGCGCTGCTGGCCAACCCCTGGCCGGGTAACGTGCGCCAGTTGCAGAACGTGATCTTCCGCGCAGCGGCCATCTGCGAAAGCAACCTGGTGGACATCGGCGACCTGGACATCGCCGGCACCTCGGTGGCACGTGGCCAGGATGGCGAGGTAGCGAGTCTGGAACAGGCGGTGGGGGATTTCGAGCGCGAACTGCTGCAGCGGCTGTATGCCAGCTACCCCTCGACCCGACAGCTGGCGGGGCGCTTGCAGACTTCGCACACGGCCATCGCCCAGCGCTTGCGTAAATATGGAATTCCAACCAAGGGTTGATTCAGCCGGCAACGACCGTATCGATTTAAATACACCGTATCGATATCGATACACATCCATTTGCATGCGTCTTTGCAAGGGTTTGATCCCTCGACGCTTTTGATTCTCTAGCCACCCGTATCGATTTCGTTCCACCCAAGCTACAAAAAACTCACGAAAAATATTCAACTACTTGATTAGAAAGGACTTTTATTAGCTGGCCGCATTATTGCTAAGGGAATTCCAACCTTAAGAGCGCGGAGCCTACCGCGCCCAACGCCCCTGCTTCCCGAGGAATTCCCATGAGCGAGTTGCGTTTCACCGAAGATCACGAATGGCTGCGCGTCGAAGCCGATGGCAGCGTCACCGTGGGCATCACCGCCTACGCCCAGAACGCGCTGGGTGATGTGGTCTATGTGCAACTGCCGGAGCTGCAGCAGTACGACAAGGGCGCCGAAGCCTCCACCGTGGAATCGGTAAAAGCCGCCAGCGGCGTGTACATGCCGCTCAGCGGTGAAGTGGTCGCGGTCAACGACGGCCTCAACGACAGCCCCGAGCGGGTCAACGAAGACCCGCTGGGCGAAGGCTGGTTCTTCCGCTTCATCCCCGCCGATATGAGCCAAGTGGCCGCCCTGCTCGACCAGGACGCCTACGACCGCCTGCTCAAAGCCAACGACGACGCCTGAGGTAGCCCACCATGACCATCAACCTCGGCACCGCCAACGAATTCATCGCCCGCCATATCGGCCCGCGCGCCGCCGATGAGCAGGCCATGCTCCGCAGCCTCGGCTTCGACTCGCTGGAGGCCATGACCGCCGCCGTCATCCCTGACAGTATCAAGGGCACCAGCGTGCTGGGCAGCCACGACGGCCAGAGCGAGGCCGACGCCCTCGCCGCGCTCAAAGCCATCGCCGGCAAAAACCAGCTGTTCAAGAACTACATCGGCCAGGGCTACTACAACACCCACACGCCGGCGCCGATCCTGCGCAACCTCCTGGAAAACCCGGCCTGGTATACCGCCTATACCCCGTACCAGCCGGAGATCTCCCAGGGCCGCCTGGAAGCGCTGCTGAACTTCCAGACCCTGATCAGCGACCTCACCGGCCTGCCGATCGCCAACGCCTCGCTGCTCGACGAAGCCACCGCCGCCGCCGAGGCCATGACCTTCTGCAAGCGCCTGTCGAAGAACAAGGCCAGCCATGCCTTCTTCGCCTCCGTGCACTGCCACCCGCAAACCCTCGACGTGCTGCGCACCCGCGCCGAACCCCTGGGCATCGAGGTAGTGGTCGGCGACGAGCGTGAACTAGGCGACGTCAGTGCCTACTTCGGCGCCCTGCTGCAATACCCGGCCAGCAACGGCGACGTGTTCGACTACCGCGAAGTGGTGCAGCGCTTCCACGGCGCAGGCGCCCTGGTGGCCGTGGCCGCCGACCTGCTGGCCCTGACCCTGCTCACTGCGCCGGGCGAGTTCGACGCCGACGTAGCCATCGGCAGCGCCCAGCGCTTCGGCGTGCCGCTGGGCTTCGGCGGCCCGCACGCGGCCTACTTCGCCACCCGCGACGCCTTCAAGCGCGACATGCCGGGCCGTCTGGTGGGCGTGTCGATCGACCGTTTCGGCAAGAGCGCCCTGCGCCTGGCCATGCAGACCCGCGAGCAGCACATCCGCCGCGAGAAGGCCACCAGCAACATTTGCACCGCCCAGGTGCTGCTGGCCAACATCGCCAGCATGTACGCCGTGTACCACGGCCCGGCGGGTCTCAAGCGCATCGCCGAGCGTACCCACGCGCTGACCGCGATCCTCGCCACCGGCCTGACCAAGCTGGGCATCAAGGTGGTCACCGAGGCGTTCTTCGACACCCTGACCCTGGCCACCGGCAGTGCTACCGCCGCCCTGCACGACAAGGCCCGTGCCCAGGGAATCAACCTGCGCCAGGTCGACGCCGCCCACCTGGGCCTGTCGCTGGACGAAACCAGCAGCCAGGCCGATGTCCAGGCCCTGTGGCAGCTGTTCAGCGACGACCAGGCAGCCCCGGACTTCGCCGCCCTGGCCGCCACCGTCGCCCGGCGCCTGCCAGCCAAGCTGCAGCGCCAGTCGGCCATCCTCGAGCACCCGGTGTTCAACCGCTACCACAGCGAAACCGAGCTGATGCGCTACCTGCGCCGCCTGGCCGACAAGGACCTGGCGCTGGACCGCAGCATGATCCCGCTGGGCTCGTGCACCATGAAGCTCAACGCCGCCAGCGAAATGATCCCGGTGACCTGGGCCGAGTTCGGCAACCTGCACCCGTTCGCCCCGGCCGAGCAGAGCCAGGGCTACCTGCAGATGACCAGCGAGCTGGAGGCCATGCTCTGCGCCGCCACCGGCTACGACGCCGTGTCGCTGCAGCCCAACGCCGGTTCCCAGGGCGAGTACGCAGGCCTGCTGGCGATCCGCGCCTACCACCGCAGCCGTGGCGACAGCCACCGCGACATCTGCCTGATCCCGTCCTCGGCCCACGGCACCAACCCGGCGACCGCGCACATGGCCGGCATGCGCGTGGTGGTCACCGCCTGCGACGCCCGCGGCAACGTCGACATCGACGACCTGCGCGCCAAGGCCATCGAGCACCGCGAACGCCTGGCCGCGATCATGATCACCTACCCCTCGACCCATGGCGTGTTCGAGGAAGCCATCGGCGAGATCTGCGCGATCATCCACGACAACGGCGGCCAGGTGTACATCGACGGCGCCAACATGAACGCCATGGTCGGCCTGTGCGCCCCGGGCAAGTTCGGCGGCGACGTCTCGCACCTGAACCTGCACAAGACCTTCTGCATTCCCCACGGCGGTGGTGGCCCAGGCGTCGGCCCGATCGGCGTCAAGGCGCACCTGGCGCCGTTCCTGCCTGGCCACGCGACGCTGGAGAACACCACAGGCGCCGTATGCGCCGCGCCGTTCGGCAGCGCGAGCATTCTGCCGATCACCTGGATGTACATTCGCATGATGGGTGGCGCCGGCCTCAAGCGCGCCTCGCAGATGGCGATCCTCAACGCCAACTACATCGCCCGTCGCCTGGAAGAGCACTATCCTGTGCTGTACACCGGTGGCAACGGCCTGGTGGCGCATGAGTGCATCCTCGACCTGCGCCCGCTCAAGGACACCAGCGGCATCAGCGTCGACGACGTCGCCAAGCGCCTGATCGACTTCGGCTTCCACGCCCCGACCATGTCCTTCCCGGTGGCCGGCACGCTGATGATCGAACCGACCGAGAGCGAGTCCAAGGAGGAGCTGGACCGTTTCTGCGATGCCATGATCCAGATCCGCGAGGAGATCCGTGCGGTGGAGACTGGCAGCCTGGACAAGGACGACAACCCGCTGAAGAACGCCCCGCACACCGCGGCGGAACTGGCCGGCGAATGGGCCCACGGCTACAGCCGCGAGCAGGCGGTCTACCCGCTGGCGAGCCTGGTGGAAGGCAAGTACTGGCCACCGGTGGGCCGGGTCGACAACGTGTTCGGCGATCGCAACCTGGTCTGCGCCTGCCCGTCGATCGAGAGCTATCAGGACGCCTGAGGCGATCTTGGGAAAGCTGGGGCCGCTTTGCGGCCCTTTCCGACCGGTCCGACGCCTCGGCAAGGCCGCTCCCACAGGGACGTCACCGCTCTTGTGGGAGCGGCCTTGCGTCGCGATGGGCTGCGCAGCAGCCCCAAAATCTTCAGGAGAAGTACCATGTCCCTGAGCGTCTTCGACCTGTTCAAGATCGGCATCGGCCCCTCCAGCTCGCACACGGTCGGGCCGATGCGCGCCGCCGCGCGCTTCGCCGAAGGCCTGCGCCGCGATGGCCTGCTGGCCAGCACGGCCAGCGTCAAGGCCGAGCTGTATGGCTCGCTCGGCGCTACCGGCAAGGGTCACGGTAGCGACAAGGCGGTGCTGCTCGGCCTGGAGGGCGAACACCCCGACAGCGTCGACACCGAAGCCATTCCCGCGCGCCTGCAGGCCATTCGCGACAGCGGCCGGCTCAGCCTGCTCGGTGAGCACGCCATCGCCTTCGTCGAAAAACAGCACCTGGCAATGATCCGCAAGCCGCTGGACTATCACCCCAACGGCATGATCTTTCGTGCCTTCGACGCCGCCGGCCTACAGATCCGCAGCCGCGAATACTATTCAGTGGGCGGCGGTTTCGTGGTCGACGAAGAGGCCGCGGGCCATGACCGCATCGTCGAGGACAGCACCGTGCTGGCCTACCCGTTCAAGACCGCCAGGGAGCTGCTGGCCCATTGCACCACGCAACAGCTGTCGTTCAGCCAGGTGATGCTGGCCAACGAAGCCGCCTGGCGCCCCGAAGCCGAGACCCGCGCCGGCCTGCTGCGCATCTGGCAGGTGATGCAGGACTGCGTCGAAGCCGGCTGTCGCCATGAAGGCATTCTGCCCGGCGGGCTCAAGGTCAAGCGCCGCGCCCCGGCGCTGTACCGCCAGCTCAGCCGCCATCCGGAGGCCAGCCTGCGCGATGCGCTGTCGGTGCTCGACTGGGTCAACCTCTATGCCCTGGCGGTGAACGAGGAAAACGCCTACGGCGGCCGCGTGGTCACCGCGCCGACCAACGGTGCGGCCGGCATCGTCCCGGCGGTGCTGCACTACTACATGCGCTTCGTCCCCGGCGCCAATGAAGATGGCGTGGTGCGCTTCCTGCTCACCGCCGCTGCCATCGGCATTTTGTACAAGGAAAACGCCTCGATCTCCGGCGCCGAGGTCGGTTGCCAGGGTGAGGTCGGCGTGGCCTGCTCGATGGCCGCAGGCGCCCTGTGCGAAGTGATGGGCGGCACCGCGCAACAGGTGGAGAACGCCGCCGAGATCGGCATGGAACACAACCTGGGCCTGACCTGCGACCCCATCGGCGGGTTGGTCCAGGTGCCCTGCATCGAGCGCAACGCCATGGGCTCGGTGAAAGCGATCAACGCGGTGCGCATGGCCCTGCGCGGCGACGGGCAGCACTACGTTTCCCTCGACAAGGTCATCCGCACCATGCGCCAGACCGGCGCCGACATGAAAAGCAAATACAAGGAGACCGCCCGCGGCGGTCTGGCCGTCAACATCATCGAATGTTGACCCGAACAAAAACCAAGGAGTCACCGATGTCCGAAACACTGCACAAGACCCCGCTGCACGCCCTGCACCTGGAACTGGGCGCGCGCATGGTGCCCTTCGCCGGCTACGACATGCCCGTGCAATACCCCCTGGGCGTGCTCAAGGAGCACCTGCACACCCGCGAGCAGGCCGGCCTGTTCGATGTCTCGCACATGGGCCAGATCATCCTGCGCGGCAGCGACGCCGCCCGCGCCCTGGAAACCCTGGTGCCGGTGGACATCGTCGACCTGCCGGTGGGCATGCAGCGCTACGCCATGTTCACCAATGCCGAGGGCGGCATCCTCGACGACCTGATGGTCGCCAACCTCGGTGACGACACCCTGTTCCTGGTGGTCAACGCCGCCTGCAAGGAGCAGGACCTGGCTCACCTGCGCCAGCACATCGGCAACCGTTGCGAGATCCAGCCGCTGTTCGAGGAGCGCGCGCTGCTAGCCCTGCAAGGCCCGGCGGCGGTCAAGGTGCTGGAGCGCCTGGCCCCTGCGGTGGCGAAGATGACGTTCATGCAGTTCCAGCCCGTTCAACTGCTCGCTGCCGACTGCTATGTCAGCCGCTCGGGCTACACCGGTGAAGACGGTTTCGAGATTTCCGTGCCGGCCGACAAGGCCGAGGCCCTGGCCCGCCGCTTGCTGGCCGAGCCCGAAGTGCAGCCGATCGGCCTGGGCGCGCGCGACTCGCTGCGCCTGGAAGCCGGCCTGTGCCTGTACGGCCACGACATGGACACCACCACCACGCCGATCGAAGCCAGCCTGTTGTGGGCGATCTCCAAGGTGCGCCGCGCCGATGGCGCGCGCGCTGGCGGCTTCCCTGGCGCAGACACCGTGTTCGCCCAGCAACAGGCTGGCGTGGCGCGCAAGCGGGTCGGCCTGCTGCCCCAGGAGCGCACGCCTGTGCGTGAGGGCGCGCAGATTGTCGACCAGGCGGGCAAGGTGGTCGGCGAAGTCTGCAGTGGCGGCTTCGGCCCGACGCTCGGCGCGCCCGTGGCCATGGGCTATGTCGATAGCGAACATGCGACCCTCGACACGGCGTTGTTTGCCGTTGTCCGTGGCAAGCAAGTTGCCCTGAAGGTCAGCAAAATGCCTTTCGTGGCGCAGCGTTACTACCGTGGCTGAATGAGTGGATTGGACGGGTTCGACATATTCGTTTTCGAACCTGTCCAATAACTTCTGAACATAGCGCCAGGCCAGGCGCCACGCCGTTTCCGACAAATCGGTCGGGGATCGGGAAAAGCCTGATTTTCACCCGCCGGAAGGGCTTGTTTTTCGCTCGGCAGTTGGCGTAGAGTCACTGCACTGTGTTTGCATGGGTCGCAACAGTTCGTGACCTGGGCCAGTAGCTGCAATCTGCTACAACCCGTTCGACGTCTCTTACTTTCCTGCAACCCAGCCCAGTAGTCTTTCACTTGCAAAAAGTGTGAAAGAAACTGTCATCAATATTTAAGCTTCATAGGAAATAAGACAATGGCTGAGCGTCAGAACGGTACCGTCAAGTGGTTCAATGACGAAAAAGGTTACGGCTTCATCACCCCAGAAAGCGGTGCTGATCTGTTTGTTCACTTCCGCGCCATTCAGGGCAACGGCTTCAAGAGCCTGAAAGAAGGCCAGAAAGTCACCTTCGTTGCAGTGCAAGGCCAGAAAGGCATGCAGGCCGACGAAGTCATTCCAGAAGCGTGACTTCCTGAAAAAAGCCCCTGTGTTGACGCACAGGGGCTTTTTTGTGCCTGTAATTCCCTAGAATGGGCCTTTGCCATCCGGAGCTGTCATGCATGTCCAAGCCTTTGCTCATTCCCCAGGGTGATTTCCCACCGGTCGGCCTGGGCCGTCGTCTGGCCGCGATGTTCTATGACTTCCTGCTGTGCACCGCACTGCTGATCGTGACCGCCGGCGCCTACAAGATGGTCCAGATGGCGATCATCGGCGAGGCGCGCATGCGCGAGCTGACCGACGCCGGGGCGCTGGATGGCGACCCGCTGCTGTCGACGATCCTGGTGTTCGCCCTGTTCGGCTTCTTCGCCAAGTTCTGGACCCATGGCGGCCAGACCCTGGGCATGCAGGTGTGGGGGGTACGCGTGCAGAATGCCGATGGTAGCGCCATCAGCCTGTGGCAGGCGCTGCTGCGTTTCGTGGTGGCGATCGCCTCGTGGCTGTGCCTGGGGCTGGGTTTCATCTGGTCGTTGTTCGACAAACGTAAACGCAGCTGGCATGACATCTACTCCGAGACCCAACTGGTACGCCTGCCCAAACGCAAGAAATAGCCACCACAGATCCCCTGTAGGAGCCAGCCTTGCTGGCGAACCCCGGCCCCCCGGTTCGCCAGCAAGGCTGGCTTCTACAGGCACAAAAAAGCCGACCCTGGGGTCGGCTTCTTGTTTGGCGGATCAGCCCGCCCTGCGCATCAGCCACAAACCGGCCAGCGCACAGATGCCGGCGGGTATCACCACCGCCAGCAACGGTGGGAAGCCGAACACCTGGCTCGACGGCCCCAGCAGATCACCCGCGATACGGAACACGAAGCCCACCAGCACGCCGGTGAACACGCGCTGGCCAAGGGTCACCGAACGCAGCGGGCCGAAGATGAACGAAATCGCCATCAACACCAGCGCCGCGGTCACTGCCGGCTGCAGCACCTTGGTCCAGAACGCCAGCCAGTAACGGGAGTTGTTCAGCCCCTGGTCGGACAGGTAGTGGATGTAGTCCCACAACCCGGTGATCGACAGCGACTCCGGTGCCAACACCACGGTATTGAGCAATTCCGGGGTCACCGAAACATCCCAGACTTCTTCAGGCGCGTTGAGCACTTCGGTGTGGTCGCCACGGAAATAGGTCGTGGCCACATCGTTCAGCACCCACTTGCCGTCCTGATACTGCGCGCGACGGGCGAAGCTGGAGGTCTGGATCTTGCGCTCGGCGTCGAAGCGGTAGCGGGTCACACCGAGCAACAGGCCGTTGGGCTGCACCGAGTTGATGTGCACGAACTCCTCGCCCTGGCGATGCCACATGCCGCGCTTGGAGCTTTGCGCCTCGCCACCGCCCTGGGCCAGCGAACGGTCGGCCTGGGCCTTGTTCTCGGTGACCGGGGCGACGTATTCGCCAATCAGCAGGCCGACCAGCATCAGCACCAGCATCGGCTTCATCACCGCCCAGACGATACGGCCGATGGACACCCCGGCAGCGCGCATGATGGTCAGTTCGCTGCTGCTGGCCAGGCTACCCAGGCCAATCAGGCAGCCGATCAGCGCCGCCATCGGCAGCATGTCGTAGAGCCGGCGCGGCGCCGTGAGCAGCACATAGGCGCTGGCATCCATCACCGTGTAGGTATTGCTCAGGTCGCTCATCTCGTCGATGAAGGCGAACAGCGAGGCCAGGCCGAGGATGATGCCGAGCACGGCGAGGATCGCCAGCAGCACGCTCTGGCCGATGTAGCGGTCCAGTTTAACCACGGGCCACCTCCGCACGACGCTCGGCACGCTTGAGGCGCAGCGGCTCCCAGTACATCAACCCGAGGCCGATCAGCAGGAACAGGGCATGGACCCACCAGATACCCAGCGAGAGGGGCAGCTTGCCCTTCTCCAGGGCGCCGCGCACGGAAATCAGCATTGTCAGATAGGCCATGTACAGGAGGATCGCCGGCAGCAGCTTGAGGAAGCGGCCCTGGCGAGGATTGACCCGCGACAGCGGCACGGCCAGCAGGGTCACCACGAACACCAGCAGCGGCAGCGACAGGCGCCACTGCAGCTCGGCACGCTCGCGCACGCCGTCATGACCGATCAGGTCGCGGGTCGGGATCGCCTCGCGTTCGGTCACCTCCTGGGCGACCTCAGGCTTGGGCAGCAGCACGCCGTAGGTGTCGTACTTGATCGCACGGTAGTCGGCCTGGCCAGGGTTGCCGTCGTAACGGTAGCCGTTTTCCAGCACCAGGTAGCGGTTGCCGTCGGCCTGCACCTCCTGGTGGCCCTTTTCGGCGACCAGTACCGAAGGCGCGCGGTCCTTGGTCTTGTCCTGGTTGAAGCGTTTCTCGGAGATGAACACCCCGGCCAGGTTGACGCGGTCATCGGACAGCTGCTCGGTGTAGGTCACCCGCGAACCGTCGCGCAGGGTCTGGAAACGGCCCGGCACCAGGGTGTCGAACTCGGTCAGGGCGTCCTGCTGGGCGATGATCTTCTGCACCTGGGCCACGCCCAGGGGGGCCAGGCTCAGGCTCAGCCAGGCCACCAGCAAGGCAATCAACGCCGCCGGCGCCATGGTCATCGCCAGCAGGCGCTGCTGGCTCATGCCGGTCGCCGAGAGCACGGTCATCTCGCTTTCGAGATACAGCCGGCCATAGGCAAGCAGGATGCCGAGGAACAGCCCCAGCGGCAGGATCAGTTGCAGGAACCCCGGCAGGCGGAAGCCCATGATCATGAACAGCACGCTCGGGTCGAGCACGCCCTGGGCCGCCTGGGCCAGGTACTTGATGAAGCGCCCGCTCATGATGATCACCAGCAGCACGGCGCTGACGGCGCTCAAGGTCACCAGGACCTCGCGGGACAGATAACGAAAGACGATCAAACCAGACACTCCTGGGTTGTCAGGGGCTCAAAGCCAGACGAACGATGCGGGCAGCCAAGCCCCATGCCGGTTCGCCAAGGCGAACCTCCATGTAAAAGTGCGCGCATTATCCTGTGATTGACGGCGCCTGTCACTTGGCGGCGCATGACGCCGCATGTCGGGGTTGTCATGAAGGTCGCGGCAGGCTCAAACTGGCAGCTTTTCCGCAGGCCGGCAGAGGTCGCCGGGGCGGTTTTCCGGGCGCGTTCACAAGACAGCGCCAACTGACAGATCATTCGGGGACTCCAGACATGGAACTGGTTGTAAAAAGCGTAGCCGCTGTATCCGTCAAGACCGCCACCCTGGTCGTGCCGGTGGGCGAAAACCGCAAGCTCGGCGCCACCGCCAAGGCCGTGGACGATGCCAGCGGCGGTGCCATCAGCGCCCTGCTCAAGCGCGGCGACCTGGCCGGCAAGCCGGGCCAGACCCTGCTGCTGCACAGCGTGCCGGGCCTGAAGGCCGAGCGCGTGCTGCTGGTGGGCAGCGGCAAGGACGAAACCCTCGGCGACCGCGCCTGGCGCAAGCTGGCCGCCAGCGTCGCCGGCGTGCTCAAGGGCCTGGGCGGCAGCGACGCGACGCTGGCCCTGGACGACCTGGCCGTCAGCGGCCGTGACGGCCACTACGGCAAGTACCGCCTGCTGGCCGAGACCCTGCTCGACAGCAACTACCTGTTCGACCGCTACAAGAGCCAGAAGGCCGAACCGCGCGCCCTGAAGAAAATCACCCTGCTCACCGCCAAGGCCGGCCAGGCCGAGGTCGAGCGCGCCGTCAAGCACGCTAGCGCCATCGCCACCGGCATGGCCTACACCCGCGACCTGGGCAACCTGCCGCCGAACGTCTGCCACCCAAGCTTCCTCGCCGAGCAGGCCAAGGACCTGGGCAAGGCGCACAAGGGCCTGAAGGTCGAGGTGCTGGACGAGAAGAAGATCAAGGACCTGGGCATGGGCGCGTTCTACGCCGTGGGCCAGGGCAGCGACCAGCCGCCACGGCTGATCGTGCTCAGCTACCAGGGCGCCAAGAAGAGCGAGAAGCCGTTCGTGCTGGTTGGCAAGGGCATCACCTTCGACACCGGCGGCATCAGCCTCAAGCCCGGCGCCGGCATGGACGAGATGAAGTACGACATGGGCGGTGCCGCCAGCGTGTTCGGTACCCTGCGCGCGGTGCTCGAGCTGCAGCTGCCGATCAACCTGGTGTGCCTGCTGGCCTGCGCCGAGAACATGCCGAGCGGCGGCGCCAGCCGCCCGGGCGACATCGTCACCACCATGAGCGGGCAGACCGTCGAGATCCTCAATACCGACGCCGAAGGGCGCCTGGTGTTGTGCGACGCACTGACCTACGCCGAGCGCTTCAAGCCGCAAGCCGTCATCGATATCGCCACCCTGACCGGCGCCTGCGTCGTTGCCCTGGGCGGCCACACTTCGGGCCTGATGGGCAATGACGACGAGCTGATCGGCCAACTGCTGGACGCCGGCAAGCGCGCTGACGACCGCGCCTGGCAACTGCCGCTGTTCGACGAGTACCAGGAGCAACTGGACAGCCCGTTCGCCGATATCGCCAACATCGGCGGGCCGAAAGGTGGCGCCATCACCGCTGGCTGCTTCCTGTCGCGCTTCACCAAGCAGTACCACTGGGCGCACCTGGACATCGCCGGCACCGCCTGGATCAGCGGCGGCAAGGACAAGGGCGCCTCGGGCCGCCCGGTCCCGCTGCTCACCCAGTACCTGCTGGACCGCGCCGGCGCCTGATGGCGCCCCACCGCTGGCGCCCTCGCGCCGGCGGCGGGCACTGACCGACCATGAGCCAAGTCGACTTCTACATCCTGCCCACCGACGCCCTGTCGGCGCGGCTGGATTTCGCCTGTAAACTCTGTGAAAAGGCCTGGCGCCTCGGCCATCGGGTGTACCTGCATTGCCAGGACGAGGCGCAACGCAGCGAGCTCGACCTGCGCCTGTGGCAGTTCAAGGGCGAGGCCTTCGTGCCCCACGACCACGCCGAACAGCATCCGCACGCCATTGTCGCACTGGGCATCGGCAGCGATGCCGGCGAACACCGTGACCTGCTGATCAACCTGGGCGGCGCTGTCCCCGCCTTCGTCGGCCAGTTCGAGCGGGTCGCCGAGATCGTCGTCGAGGAGCCGGCCATCCGCCTGGCCGCACGCGAGCGATTCCGTTTCTACCGCGAACAGGGCTATGCTCTGCAAGACCACCGCTTACAGCGACTTTGACGACGATGGACAAGCAGCTGAACTCCCTCACCCATTCCGCCCACCTGCTCGACGACCTCGAATCGATTCGCGAGCTGCTGGGTGACGCCGACCTGCAACCGCCCCTGCTGACCGAGACGGTCGAGCAGATTCCGTTGCTGCTCGACGAACCCGCCGGCGCCCCGGCGCCGGTCGCCGAGCCGGCATCTGCGCCTGCCCCCGAAGACGATGCCCAGACCCGCCGCCAGGACACCCTGCTGCACCTGGACGCCGAACTGCGCACCGCCGCCCAGCAGATCATGCAGGACGTGATCAACGACTTCACCCCGCATATCGAGACCGAGATCAAGCGCCGCCTCGATGCGCGCCTGGAGCGCTTGCTCAAGCGTTCCGAGTGATCCCGTTGGCCAGCCAGGCTGGCTCCTACGCACGATCCCCTGTAGGAGCCAGCCTGGCTGGCGAAATCGCTCATCCCCTCCCCTGTCGCCTGCGGCCTCCACGTTGGTTATACTTCCCGGCTTTCCCGAATTAATGCCTAAGGGTCCCGCCGCGCATGGATAAGACCTACCAGCCGCACGCCATCGAAACTTCCTGGTACAACACCTGGGAGTCCGAGAACTATTTCGCCCCACAAGGTGCAGGCGAGTCCTACACCATCATGATCCCGCCGCCGAACGTCACCGGCAGCCTGCACATGGGCCACGGCTTCAACAACGCGATCATGGACGCCCTGATCCGTTTCCGCCGCATGCAGGGTCGCGACACCCTGTGGCAGCCAGGCACCGACCACGCCGGCATCGCCACCCAGATGCTGGTGGAGCGCCAACTGGAAGCCAAGGGCCAGAATCGCCACGACCTGGGCCGCGACAAGTTCCTGGAAAAGGTCTGGGAATGGAAGGACCAGTCCGGTGGCAACATCAGCCGCCAGATTCGCCGCCTGGGCTCGTCGGTGGACTGGAGCCGCGAGCGCTTCACCATGGACGACGGCCTGTCCGAAGCGGTCAAGGAAGCCTTCGTGCGCCTGCACGAGGACGGCCTGATCTACCGCGGCAAGCGCCTGGTCAACTGGGACACCAAGCTGCACACGGCGATCTCCGACCTCGAAGTGGAAAACCACGACGAGAAAGGCCACCTGTGGAACCTGCGCTACCCGCTGGCCGATGGCGCCAAGACCGCCGAAGGCAAGGACCACCTGGTGGTCGCCACCACCCGTCCGGAGACCCTGCTCGGTGACGTCGCCGTCGCCGTCAATCCGACCGACGCGCGCTACCAGGCACTGATCGGCAAGTTCGTCGAGCTGCCGCTGGTCGGCCGTCGCATCCCGATCATCGCCGACGACTACTGCGACCCCGAGTTCGGCACCGGCTGCGTGAAGATCACCCCGGCCCACGACTTCAACGACTACGAAGTCGGCAAGCGCCACAACCTGCCGCTGCTGAACATCTTCGACAAGAACGCCACCGTGCTGGCCGCGGTCCAGGCATTCAACCTCGACGGCAGTGTCAACGAGCAACTCGACACCTCGCTGCCGGCCCAGTACGCCGGCCTCGACCGCTTCGTCGCGCGCAAGCAGATGGTCGCCGACCTCGACGCCCAGGGCCTGCTGGTGAGCATCGACGACCACGCCCTGAAGGTGCCCAAGGGCGACCGCTCCGGCACCGTCATCGAGCCGTGGCTGACCGACCAGTGGTACGTCTCCACCAAGCCGCTGGCCGAGCCTGCCATCGCCGCCGTGGAAGACGGCCGCATCCAGTTCGTGCCCAAGCAGTACGAGAACATGTACTTCTCCTGGATGCGCGACATCCAGGACTGGTGCATCAGCCGCCAGCTGTGGTGGGGCCACCGCATCCCGGCCTGGTACGACGAGGCCGGCCAGGTCTATGTCGGCCGCGACGAGGCCGAAGTGCGCGTCAAGCACAACCTGGGCGCCGACGTGGCGCTGCGCCAGGACGACGACGTACTCGACACCTGGTTCAGCTCGGGCCTGTGGACCTTCTCGACCCTGGGCTGGCCGGAGCAGACCGAGTTCCTGAAGAAATTCCACAGCACCGACGTGCTGGTCACCGGCTTCGACATCATCTTCTTCTGGGTTGCGCGCATGATCATGCTGACCATGCACCTGATCAAGAACGAGGACGGCACCCCGCAGGTCCCGTTCAAGACCGTGTACGTGCATGGCCTGGTGCGCGACGGCCAGGGCCAGAAGATGTCCAAGTCCAAGGGCAACGTGCTGGACCCGCTGGACATCGTCGACGGCATCACCCTCGACGCCCTGCTGGAAAAACGCACCAGCGGCATGATGCAGCCCAAGCTTGCCGAGAAGATCGCCAAGCAGACCAAGGCCGAGTTCCCCGAAGGCATCGCCAGCTACGGCACCGACGCCCTGCGCTTCACCTTCTGCTCGCTGGCCTCCACCGGCCGTGACATCAAGTTCGACATGGGCCGCGTAGAAGGCTACCGCAACTTCTGCAACAAGATCTGGAACGCCGCCCGCTACGTGCTGGACAAGGGCGAGGACTGCGGCCAGAACGGCGAGGCCTACGAGCTGTCGCTGGCCGACCGCTGGATCATCTCGCAGTTGCAGCGCACCGAAGCCGAAGTCACCCGCCAGCTCGAGCAGTTCCGCTTCGACCTGGCCAGCCAGGCGCTGTACGAGTTCATCTGGAACCAGTACTGCGACTGGTACCTGGAGCTGTCCAAGCCAGTGCTGTGGGACGAAAACGCCCCGGTCGAGCGCGCCCGCGGTACCCGTCGCACCCTGGTGCGCGTGCTGGAAGTGGCCCTGCGCCTGGCCCACCCGTTCATGCCGTTCATCACCGAAGAGATCTGGCAGCGCATCGCGCCGCTGGCCGGCATCGACGGCAAGACCATCATGCTGCAGCCGTGGCCGGTAGCCGTCGAGGCGCGTATCGACGCTGCCGCCGAAGGCGACATCGAGTGGCTCAAGGAACTGATGGTCGGCCTGCGCAACATCCGCGCCGAGATGAACATCGGCCCAGGCAAGCCGTTGCCGCTGTTCCTGAAGAACGCCAACGCCGACGACCAGCGTCGCCTGCAGGAAAACGAAGCCCTGCTCAAGAAGCTGGCCAAGGTCGAGTCGTTCACCGTGCTGAGCGAACAGGACGAAGCACCGCTGTCGGCCACTGCCCTGGTGGGTGACCTGCAAGTGCTGGTACCCATGGCCGGCCTGATCGACAAGGACGCCGAACTGGCGCGCCTGAGCAAGGAGATCCAGCGTCTGCAGGGTGAAGTCCAGCGTGTCGGCGGCAAGCTGTCCAACGCCGCCTTCGTCGACAAGGCCCCGCCGGCGGTCATCGAGAAAGAACGCGCCAAGCTGGCCGAGTCGGAGCAGGCCCTGGCCAACTTCACCGAGCAGCACGCGCGGATTGCAGCGCTGTAACAACCTGATAGACCGCTGGGGCCGCGTTGCGGCCCTTTCGCGACACAAGGCCGCTCCTACAAGGACGGCGCCGGATCGAGAGGCGCCGCTATCCTGTAGGAGCGGCCTTGTGTCGCGAAAGGGCTGCAACGCAGCCCCAGGGCCTGCAACACCGGATCCGACCATGACCGACAAACCTACCCTGCACCCACGCAACCGTCACCAGGGCCGCTACGATTTCCCGGCGCTGATCAAGGCCCACCCGGACCTCGCCCGCTTCACCATCACCAACCCCCACGGCAAGCCCAGCATCGACTTCGCCAACCCCGAGGCCGTGCGGGTGTTCAACCGCGCCCTGCTCAAGGCCCAGTACGGTATCCAGCACTGGGACATCCCCGCCGACTACCTGTGCCCGCCGATCCCTGGCCGCGCCGACTACATTCACGTGCTGGCCGACCTGCTGGCCGAGGACAATGCCGGCGAAATCCCCCGTGGCGCCCAGGTGCGCGCGCTGGATGTCGGCGTCGGCGCCAACTGCATCTACCCGCTGCTTGGCCACAGCGACTATCGCTGGCGCTTCCTCGGCTCGGACATCGACAGCGTCGCCCTGGCCTCGGCCAAGGCCATCGTCCAGGCCAACAAGCTCGACAAGGCCATTGGCCTGCGCCTGCAACCTGAGCGCAAGCACATCCTCAGTGGCCTGCTGCAGGCCGACGAGCGCTTCGACGTCACCCTGTGCAACCCGCCCTTCCACGCCTCGCGCGAGGAAGCCACCCGCGGCAGCCAGCGCAAATGGAAGAACCTCGGCAAGCAGGACCCCAAGCGCAAGCTGCCGGTGCTGAATTTCGGGGGGCAGAACAATGAACTGTGGTGCGAAGGCGGCGAGATCCGCTTCGTCAGCCAACTGGTCGGCGAAAGCGTGCAATACGCCGCGCAGGTGCTGTGGTTCACCAGCCTGGTATCCAAGGCCAGCAACCTGCCGGGCATCGAGGCGGCCTTGAAGAAGGCTGGGGTGAAAGCCTTGCGCATCGTCGAGATGGGCCAGGGGCAGAAGCAGAGCCGCATGGTCGCCTGGAGCTTCCAGGACGACGCGGCGCGCCAGCAATGGCATGCCTTGGGTAAATCGCAGGCATGAAAAAACCGCGCCCGGGCAAGCCGGGCGCGGTTTCGTCAAATCAACAATTACTTGTTGATCGAGTCGGTCAGCACCTTGGCTGGAACGAACTTGACGACTTTCTTGGCAGCGATTTCGATGGCGGCGCCAGTCGAAGGGTTGCGGCCGGTGCGGGCAGGACGCTCGGTGACTTTCAGCTTGCCGATGCCTGGCAGGGTGATTTCGGCGCCGTTTTCCAGTTGGTCGGCAACGATCTGGCCCAGTTGCTCCAGAGCAGCACGCGCGGTGGTTTTCGGCGCGTCGATGGATTCAGCGATATCGGCAATCAGTTGGTCTTTGGTCAGTGCCATGGTGGTGTTCCTTCCCTATCAAATTCAGAGGTTGTGCAGCGTGCTTGTCGGTGGTCGGGCCAGCCCGGGACATTCCAGAGGCCGCGTCGATCGCGTATGTAGATACGCAAATCGGCGTTTGGTTCGACGCCCGCAAGCGGTCTGCCAGCAATGCGCCACCCAAGGGGCGCAAGACCGCGCAAAGCTACCACAGGAATCGATAAATATCCGCCCTCGACACTGATTTTGTGCAGGTTTTTCGGGGGTTTCGGAAAAAACCGCAAAAAATTGAACAAAAAACGAACAACCGGCATTTACGCCAACATCTGGCCACTGCACCGTGCTCACCCTGAGGTAAACTTAGCGCCTTTTGCAGCGCGGCCCATGCCGCCCTTTACCCCGAGAATTCCATGCCAATCCGTCATTGCATCGTTCACCTGATCGACAAGAAGCCCGATGGCAGCCCCGCCGTGCTGCATGCCCGCGACAGCGAACTGGCAGCCTCCGACGCCATCGAAAACCTGCTGGCCGACCTCAACGACAGCTACAACGCCAAACAGGGCAAGGCCTGGGGCTTTTTCCACGGCGAGTCGGGTGCCTACCCGTTCAGTGGCTGGCTCAAGCAGTACCAGGACGGGGAAAAGGACTTCGCCAGCTTCAGCCGTATCGCCGTCGAGCACCTGCAGAAGCTGATGGAAGAATCCAACCTCTCCACTGGCGGGCACGTGCTGTTCGCCCACTACCAGCAAGGCATGACCGAGTACCTGGCCATCGCCCTGCTGCACCACAGCGAAGGCGTGGCGGTGAACGCCGAGCTGGACGTGACCCCATCACGCCACCTGGACCTGGGCCAGCTGCACCTGGCGGCGCGGGTCAACCTGTCGGAGTGGAAGAACAACCAGCATTCCAAGCAGTACATCTCGTTCATCAAGGGCAAGAACGGCAAGAAGGTCTCGGACTACTTCCGCGACTTCATCGGCTGCCAGGAGGGCGTCGACGGCCCGGGCGAAACCCGCACCCTGCTCAAGGCGTTCAGCGATTTCGTCGAGAAGGAAGACCTGCCCGAAGAAGCTGCCCGGGAGAAGACCCAGACCCTGGTCGACTACGCCACTACACAGACCAAACTGGGCGAGCCGATGGCGCTGGAGGAGCTCTCCAGCCTGATCGACGAGGACCGCCCCGAGGCGTTCTTCGACCACATTCGCAACAGCGACTATGGCCTGTCGCCGGAGATCCCGGCCGACAAGCGCACCCTCAACCAGTTCCGCCGCTTCACCGGGCGCGCCGAAGGCCTGTCGATCAGTTTCGAGGCACATTTGCTGGGTTCGAAGGTCGAGTATGACGAAGAAGCCGGGACGCTGGTGATCAAGGGCTTGCCGACCCAACTGATCGACCAGCTGAAACGGCGCAAGGACTGAGATCGCGGGGGGCGCATTGCGCCCCTATCGCGACACAAGGCCGCTCCCACAGGGAAACGCGATCATCTGTAGGAGCGGCCTTGTGTCGCGAAAGGGCTGCAAAGCAGCCCCAGTGATCTCAAGTAGATCGCCGTTTTTAAGACTTTCCCCATTCCCTGTAGTCCATTTCCCAAACATACTTCCAAGCCCTTTCAAGCCATTGCGGTGCTCTGGGTTGGCCTCTAGTCTCGGACGGTCGCTGCAAAATCAGCGACCGTGCTTTGACAGGCCGACTCAAATACGAACCGTATGGCTTTGCCTTTATGGCGGCTGTGCGTGGGGCATCCGAGCCCAATCGGGGGGCAAGACCAAGCTCTACCAAGGCGAAGGCATGACCGACCCGCTGTTCTGCATCGAGCCCGGCATCCCCTGCCAGCACGCCCGCGACCAGGCCTCGGAGTTGATGGGCTGCGTACGCGACCTGACCATCACCGGGATCATGGAGGAAAAGCCCCAACTGCTCTGGGCATCGTATTACCTGAGCGCGCTGGCCAAGGCGCTGATGGATGATGCCGAGCTCGGCATGAAGCACTAGAAACCTCGCGGGACAAGGCGGCGCAGCAGATCTGCACGGTGACGTGTCATGGGGTCGTGGCGAGCGTGACGACACCACCGGTGTAGGAGGCCACCAACGCCTCCTTCGCCGCCTTACGCAGCTTCTTCACCAACCGCTCCTGGCGCAGCGCCTCGCCCTTGTCGGGCCACTGCTCGACGTACACCAGCGCTTGCGCCGGGCTGGTCTTGAAATACCGCGCCCCCTGCCCTTTCTGGTGCTTGATGAAGCGCCGCTGCGGGTCGTCGCTGATACCGCAGTACAGCGAGCCGTTGGCGGCACGCACCAGGTAGACGTACCAGGGTTTGCAGTCGGGGGAAGGCGCTGATTCGCTCACGGCTCGGTTCGGTGCAACGGAAGAAGGTCGCCAGCTTAACGCCTCAGCGCGCCTGCTGGAATGCGCGAAGCCCCTTGAACGCCTGCTGGCGCACCTTGTTCTGCAGCATCGGCGTCCAGCCCAGCAGCACGCCGGGCATGCCCAGTGCCTGGCGCGACCAGCGCCACAGGTCGAAGGTATCGTCGTGCTGGCATATCAGCCCGTCGCGAATCACGAAGCGTGCCTGGATATCGTTGACCACCACCCGCCCCGTCTGGCTGAACAGGTAGGTGGCCACCCAGTGCGCGCCATCGCTGCGCACGTCGTCGAAGGTCAGGGTGAAGTCCTTGGCGCGGGTGGTGAGCATCCGCCACATGTCCCCCGCGTCGCGCCCGCACAAAGTGCCAAAGACCGGGTCGCTGAAGACGATGTCTTCGCTGTAGCAGGCCACCATGGCCTCGGCGTCCAGGCGCTGGAAGGCCTGGTAGAAACGGGTGATCAGGGCGCTGTTGGCATCGCTCATGGACTGTTCCTGCGCAAGGTGCGAAACCCGCAAGATACTGCCTGGATGCCCGCAACACCATGCTCATTCGCCGCGTGAATGACGATCGCGGTACAGGCCCTCGGCCTAGACGCGCTCGCTGTCGACCTGCACATGCAGCGCCCGCCCGGCGCCCAGCCCGCATACGATCGCGCCGATACCCAGCACCGCGAAGATCCAGCCCACCGCGCTCCAGCCTGCGGTCAGATCATGCACCAGCCCCACCGCGAACGGCCCCATGGACGCCAGGGTGTAGCCGACCCCTTGGGCCATGCTCGACAGGTTGGCGGCCACGTGTGCGTCCTTGGAGCGCAGCACGATCAGGGTCAATGCCAGGGCAAAGGTGCCGCCCTGCCCCAGCCCGAGCAGGATCGCCCAGCCCCACAGGCCCTCAATCGGCGCATACAGGCAGCCGAACAACCCGGCCAGGGTCACCAGCATCACGATGACGATGGCCAGCCGCTGGTCCTTGCCGCGCGTCGCCAACCAAGGCGCGCTCAAGGCGCTGACCAATTGCACGATCACCGACCCGGACAGCACCAGCCCTGCCTCGGTCGGGCTCAGGCCACGGCCGATGAGGATCGACGGCAGCCAGCCGAAGACGATATAGGCCAGCGACGACTGCAACCCCATGTACAGGGTGACCTGCCAGGCCAGCGGGTCGCGCCACAGCCCACGCACCCGGTAGGTGGCCTTGTGCAACCCATGGCCCTGGCGTGCCTGGGGCAGCCACACCAGCATCGCCAGCAGGGCCGGCAGCAGCCAGAAGCCCAGGCCGATGGCCCAGCTGTCGTCGAAGTGCCGGGTCAAGGGCACGGTGGCGCCGGCGGCCATGGCCGCGCCCAGGCACAGCGCCATGGTGTAGACCCCGGTCAGGGTGCCGGCGTGCTGCGGGAAGTCGCGCTTGACGATGCCGGGCAACAGCACGCCGATGATGCCGATGCTGGCCCCGGCCATCAGGCTGCCGAGGAACACCCCGGCGCTACCCAGCGCGCTGCGCACCAGGATGCCCAGGGCCAGGGTCAGGAGGATGCCGAGGATCACCCGCTCGCTGCCGAAACGCCGCGCCAGGATCGGCGCCAGCGGTGCGAAAAGCCCCAGGCACAACACCGGCAGGGTGGTCAGCAGGCCTGCTTGCGAGGCATTCAGGCCTAGACCTGCGCTGACCTGGCCGAGCACGGGCGCCATGCTCGACAGGGCCGGGCGCAGGTTCAGCGCCACCAGCACCAGCCCCAGCAACAGCAACCAGGGCCGGCGCAGCAACACGGGTTGCTGCTGGACCTGCTCGTCGTCGGCTTCGGCGTCGATCAACAGCTCTTCAAGTTCCGCCTCGCGTTGGGCGGTGTCGTGGTTCGCTCGTTCGGCCATGGCCTTCTCGCTGTCAGGATTCGATGAGGGTCCGGCTCAGGTGCTTGGCCCGTTGCGGATCACGTTGTTCGAGGGCGTCGACGATCTCTGCGTGCAGGTCGAACACGGCCTGGCAGCGGGGGACGGTGGACATGTTGTGTTGCAGGGCGGCGGCGGCCACGCCGGAAAAATAGCGGTAGAGCTCGCTCAGGGCGGGGTTGTGGGCGGCGTCGACCAGCAGCTGGTGAAACTGGATGTCGCAGGCGACATAGGCGGTGATATCGCTGTGAAAATGCGCGGCGCTGTGTTGCAGGGCTTCGCGCAGTTGCTGCAGGTCGTGCTCGGTGCGGCGCAGGGCGGCCAGGCCGATGGCTTCGGCCTCGAGGATGTGGCGGGTTTCGCGGGCGTGTTCGACGGTGCAGCGGGACATGGCCTGGACGGCTTGCAGCGGGTCCGAGACGGTACGCAGGTAGCTGCCGTCGCCCTGGCGGATTTCCACCAGGCCGCTGAAGGCCAGGACGCGCATGGCTTCGCGCACGGTGTTGCGGCTGATGCCCAGGTCGCTGGCCAGCTCCGGTTCGGTGGGCAGGCGTTGGCCTATCGACCAGGAGCCCCTGGCGATGCGGTCGCGGAGCTGGTCTACGGCTTGTTCTACCAGGGAGCGTTTGGTTAGCTGGGACACTTAGCGGGAACGTCCGGTCATCGGATGAATTTTTTGGGACGATAGCGGGTTGGTGGGGGGGATGCAAGGGTTCGGGTTCGGGTTTTATAGTGTGGGTTTTGTATTCTTTATGCGCATTCGTAGATGATGTCGACGTATAGTCACCTTTTCGCCCTTACGGCGACCTACTTTTGCACGCGGGCAAAAGTAGGCAAAAACCGCTGGCTCCATTCATCCGGCCCCTACGCTACGCTCCGGGGTTCCCTCGCTCCGTTCTTGCTCCCGTGGGTACCGCGCTGTACGCCCCATCCTGGGGCGCAGCGCTCGAC
>NZ_JAMYBV010000030.1:0-57611 GCF_024126635.1 Pseudomonas sp. VA159-2
AAGGCCAGCTGCCGGACTACATGCTGCCCGCGGCCTACGTGCACCTGGACGAACTGCCCCTGACCGCCAACGGCAAGCTCGACCGCCGGGCGCTGCCGGCCCCGGACCGCGAGGCCGTGGTCAGCCGCGCCTTCGAGGCGCCCCAGGGCGAGATCGAGTTGGCCTTGGCGGCGATCTGGGCCGAGGTGCTCAAGGTCGAGCAGGTGGGGCGCCGCGATCACTTCTTCGAACTGGGCGGCCACTCGCTGCTGGCGGTGAGCCTGATCGAGCGCATGCGCAAGGCCGGCCTGGACGCCGATGTGCGCGTGCTGTTCGCCCAGCCGACCCTGGCAGCCCTGGCGGCAGCGGTTGGCAGTGGTCGCGAGGTCGAGGTGCCGGCCAACCGCGTGCCGGTGGACGCGACCCGGATCACCCCCGCCATGCTCAGCCTGATCGCGCTGGACCAGGCCAGCATCGACCGCATCGTCGCCACGGTGCCGGGCGGCGCGGCCAACGTGCAGGAAATCTACCCGCTGGCGCCGTTGCAGGAGGGCATTCTCTATCACCACCTGAGCGCCGAGCAGGGCGACCCGTACCTGCTGCAGACCCGCCTGGCCTTCGACAGCCTGGACCGTCTGCAAGCCTGTGCCGGGGCCTTGCAACAGGTGGTCGACCGCCACGATATCCTGCGCACCTCGGTGGTATGGGAAGGGCTGGCCGAGCCGGTGCAGGTGGTCTGGCGCCAGGCACGCCTGGCGGTGACCGAGGTCACCGGGCTGGGCGAGGACGCGGTGATCGAGCGCCTGCACGAGCATTTCGATGCCCGCCAGCAACGCCTGGACCTGACCCAGGCGCCGTTGCTGCGCCTGACCTACGCCCTGGACCCGGCGCAGCAGCGGGTGGTGGCGATCCTGCACTTCCATCACCTGGCCCTGGACCACACGGCCATGGAGGTGATAGTCCACGAAATGCAGGCCTTGCTGGCCGGGCGTGGAGCGCAACTGGCCGCGTCGGTGCCGTACCGCACCTATGTCGCCCAGGTGCGCCTGGGCGCCGCCCAGGCCGGGCACGAGGCGTTCTTCCGCGAAATGCTTGGCGATGTCGAGGAACCGACCCTGCCCATGGGCCTGGCCGATGTGCAGGGCGATGGCCGCGATATCGAGGAAGCCCGCCAGGCGCTCGACCTGGACCTGGCGCGGCGGGTTCGCCTGCAGGCGCGCCAGCTCGGCATCAGCGCCGCCAGCCTGATGCACCTGGCCTGGGCGCGGGTGGTGGGGGTGCTGGCCGGGCGCCAGGACGTGGTGTTCGGCACCGTGCTGATGGGCCGCCTGCAAGGCGGCGAGGGTGCCGACCGGGCGTTGGGGGTGTTCATCAACACCTTGCCGCTGCGCATCGATACCCGCGTCAGCGCCAAGGAGGCGGTGCGTGTCACCCATCAACGGCTTTCGGCATTGCTCGGCCATGAGCATGCCTCCCTGGCCCTGGCCCAGCGTTGCAGCGGCGTGCCCGCTTCGGCAGCGCTGTTCAGCGCCTTGCTCAACTACCGGCACAGCCCGGCGGGAATCGCCACTGACGCCACCGACAGCTTCCAGGGCATGCACCAGCTGGGCGGCGAGGAGCGCAGCAACTACCCGCTGACCTTGAGCGTCGATGACCTGAGCGAGGGCTTCAGCCTCAGTGTGCTGGCCCAGCAGGGGATTGGCGCCGTGCGTGTGGCGAACTGGATGGCGGTAGCCGTGGCGCAGTTGATCCAGGCCCTGGAGCAAGAGGGCACGGGTCGCGTTGATACGCTGCCGATCCTCGCTGCCCAGGAGCGCCTGCAACTGCTTGAGGGTTTCAACCCGCCAGCCGTGACCTACCCGCAAGGGCAGGTGATCCAGGCGTTGGTCGAAGCCCAGCGGGCAGAAGCCCTGGCGGTGGTGCAGGGTGAACAGCAACTGAGCTATGGCGAGCTGAACCAGCGCGCCAATCGCCTGGCCCATCACCTGATCGCCCGGGGTGTGAAACTCGCTGACCGGGTTGCCCTGTGCCTTGAGCGCGGTCCGCAGCGCGTGATCGCCATGCTGGCCGCGCTCAAGGCCGGCGCGGCCTATGTGCCGGTCGATCCGGCCTATCCGGCGCAGCGGATTGCTTATCTGCTCAGCGACAGTGCGCCGGCCTTGGTGCTGGTCGAGGCCGCTACCGCCGCGTTGGTTGGAGATAAGGCCAGCGTTGCTGTGGATGGCGATGCCTGGCTGGCCGAGCCTGACAGCAACCCAGTGGTTGCCGGGCTGGACGCACAGCAACTGGCTTATGTGATCTACACCTCCGGTTCCACCGGCCAGCCCAAGGGCGTGATGGTCGAGCACCGCACCCTGGCCAACCTGGTGCATTGGCACTGCCAGGCCTTCGAAGTAGGGGCCGGCAGCCAGACCTCCAGCGTCGCGGGCTTCGGCTTCGACGCCATGGCCTGGGAAGCCTGGCCGGCCCTGTGCGCCGGCGCAACCTTGCACCTGCCGCCCGCGCACATTGGCGGCGAGCACGTCGACGAGCTGCTGGACTGGTGGCTGGCGCAACCGCTGGAGGTCAGCTTCCTGCCGACACCGGTGGCCGAACAGGCGTTGCGCCGCGAGCAGCAACACCCAAGCCTGCGCACGCTGCTGGTCGGCGGTGACCGCCTGCGCCACTTCGAGCGTGATCCAGGCTTCCAGCTGGTCAACAACTACGGCCCGACCGAGACCACCGTGGTGGCGACCTCCGGCGTGCTTCAGCCGGGCGGGGCGCTGCTTATCGGCAAACCGACCGCCAACACCCGGGTCTATGTGCTGGATGAGCAGCGCCAGCCAGTACCAGTTGGCGTGACCGGCGAGCTGTACATCGGCGGTGCCCAGGTGGCGCGCGGTTACCTCAACCGCCCGGACCTGACCGCCGAACGCTTCCTGCCCGACCCGTTCAACGGCGGCACGATGTACCGCAGTGGCGACCTGGTGCGCTGGAACGCCGATGGCACCCTGGACTACCAGGGCCGTAACGATGACCAGGTGAAGATCCGTGGCGTGCGGGTCGAACTGGGCGAAATCGAGGCCGCGCTCAAGGCCCAGCCAGGCATCGCCGATGCCGTGGTGCTGGTGCGCAACGAGCGCCTGCTGGCCTGGTTCACCGCAACCGACGAGGCGCTGGACAGCGAGGCGCTGCGCCAGGGCCTGCAAGCCCGCCTGCCGGCTCATCTGCTGCCGCAAGCCTTTGTGCAGTTGGATGAGCTGCCGCTGACCCTGCATGGCAAGCTCGATCGCAAGGCCCTGCCAGAGCCGGACGCCTCGGCACTGGCGCGCCAGGCCTATGCAGCGCCACTGGGGGCCACCGAGGCCGCCATGGCCGCAATCTGGGCCGAGGTACTGGGCCTTGAACAGGTCGGCCGCCACGACAACTTCTTCGAACTGGGTGGCCATTCGCTGCTGGCGGTGAGCCTCACCGCGCGTCTGCGCCAGGCCGGCCTGGAGGCCGACGTGCGCACGCTGTTCGGCCAACCGACCGTGGCGGCGTTGGCTGCCACGTTGGGCCATGGGCGCCGGGTCGAAGTCCCGGCCAACCGGATTTCGACCAATTGCACACAGATCACCCCGGACCTGCTGCCACTGGTGGTGCTGGAGCAAGCCGCCATCGAGCGCATCGTCGCCACGGTGCCGGGCGGCGCGGCCAATGTGCAGGACATCTACCCACTGGCGCCATTACAGGAAGGCATTCTCTACCACCACCTCAGCTCGCCCGAGCACGACCCTTACGTGCTGCAATCACGCATGGTCTTCGCCAGCCATGAGCGCTTGCAGGCGTTCGTCGATGCCCTTGGCAAGGTCATCGCCCGGCATGATGTGCTGCGCACCGCGGTGCTCTGGGATGGCCTGCCGCAGCCGCTGCAGGTGGTCTGGCGCAGCGCGCCGCTGGCGGTATTCGAGGTGGCCGGCGAGGCCCAGGTCCCTCACGCGCTCGCCCTGGATCAGGCGCCACTGGTGCGTCTGTACCATTGGCCGGATCCACAAGGCGCAGGCCAGTTGGCGGCCTTGCAGTTCCACCATATCGTGCTCGACCACACCGCGCTGGATGTGCTCGGCCAGGAGCTGGTGGGTTACTTGCAAGGCCTGCCAGTGCCCGCCGAGCCGGGCGCGCCGTACCGCAACTACGTGGCCCAGGCACGCCTGGGCGTTAGCCAGGCCGAGCACGAGGCGTTCTTCCGCGAGCAGTTGGCTGATATCGACGAGCCGACCCTGCCGTTCGGCCTGGGCGATGTGCAACTGGATGGCCAGGCCACCGAGGAAGGTCAGCACTGGTTGGACGACAGCCTGGCGCTGCGCCTGCGTCGGCAGGCGCGGCAGCGGGGGGTCAGCGTCGCCAGCCTGTTCCACTTGGCCTACGCGCGCCTGCTGGCCGCCACCAGTGGTCGCGACAGCGTGGTGTTCGGCACCGTGCTGCTGGGTCGGCTGGAGGCCGGCGAGGGCGCCGAACAGGCCCTGGGCATGTTCATCAACACCTTGCCGCTGCGCCTGGACTTGGCGGGCGTCAGCCTGGCCGAGGCGCTGCGGGCGACCCAGCAGCGGCTCAGCGCCTTGCTCGGCCACGAGCACGCCTCGCTGGCCCTGGCCCAGCGTTGCAGCGGCGTGGCCGCGCCGGCGCCGTTGTTCAGCGCCATGCTCAACTACCGCCATGGCAGCCAGGTCGACGAGGCCCAGCGCCAGGCCTTGCAAGGCATCCAGACCTTGCAGAGCGAGGAGCGCAGCAACTACCCGCTGAGCCTGAGCGTGGACGATATCGGCGAGCGTTTCCGCCTGGTTGCCCTGGCCCCGGCCAGCGTCGGCGCGGCGCGGGTGTGCGGGCAGGTGCAGCAGGTCTTGCTGGGGATGGCCGAGGCGTTGGAGCAGCAACCGCAGCGGCTGTTGCTCGACTTGCCAGTGCTGCAAGCCGAGGAGCGCCACCAGGTGCTGGTCGACTTCAACCGCAGCGAAGTGCCCCACGATATCAGCCAGACCTTGCATGGCCTGTTCGAGGCCCAGGCATTGCGCAACCCCGACGCGGTGGCGGTCAGCGCCGAGCAGGGCGATTTGAGCTATGGCCAGCTCAATCAGCAGGCCAATCGCCTGGCCCGCCACTTGATCGCCCTCGGCGTGCAGCCTGACGATCGTGTGGCGATCTGCGTCGAGCGCGGCCCGGCACTGGTGCTCGGCTTGCTGGCCATTCTCAAGGCCGGCGGCGCCTATGTACCGGTCGACCCGGACTACCCGGCCGAACGTATCCGCCACATGCTCGGCGACAGTCAGCCGCGTGCCGTGCTGGTACAGGCGTCCACCCGGGCCCTGGCGGGCGTGTCGGCGGTGGCGCAGGTGGACCTCGACCAGTCGATCTGGGCCGCCTTGCCGGCTGACAACCCGCTGGTGCCGGCGCTGAACGCCAGCCACCTGGCCTATGTAATCTACACCTCCGGGTCCACCGGGGTGCCCAAGGGCGTCATGGTCGAGCACCGTAATGTGGTCAACCTGGTGCACTGGAGCCAGCGGCAGTTCCCGGCTGGTGGCGCGCTGCTGCACAAGACCCCGGTGAGCTTCGACGCCTCGGTGTGGGAGCTGTTCTGGCCACTGTGCAATGGCTTGCGCCTGGTGCTGGCACGCCCGGACGGGCAGCGCGATCCGCACTACCTGGTCGAGCTGATCGAGCGCCAGCAGGTGGCCGTGGTGCAGTTCGTGCCGGCCTTGCTCCAGCAGTTCCTCGACCTCGAGGGCAGCGCCCGCTGCGCCAGCCTCACCGACATCGTCTGCGGTGGCGGCGAGCTGACCGAAGCCCTGGCCCGCCAGGTGCGCGAGCGCTTGCCACAGGCGCGCCTGCACAACGTCTACGGCCCGACCGAGACCACGGTCGATTGCAGTGTCTGGACCTTGCACCCGGGGCAACCGGTGCCGCGTGGCGCGCTGCCTATTGGCCGGCCCATCGACAACACCACGCTGTACGTGCTCGACGCCCATGATCAACCCGTGCCGCTGGGGGTCGCCGGCCAGTTGCATATCGGCGGTGCCGGGGTGGCGCGCGGTTACCTCGGCTTGCCGCAGCAGCAGGCCGAGCGGTTCATCGCCAGCCCGTTCAACCCCGGTGAACGCCTGTACCGCAGTGGCGACCTGGTACGCCAGCGCGGCGACGGCAGCCTCGAATTCCTTGGCCGTAGCGACCACCAGATCAAGCTGCGCGGCCTGCGCATCGAGCCCGGCGAGATCGAAGCCAGCCTGATGCGCCTGGCCGGGGTGCGCGAGGCCGTGGTGCTGGTGCACGACGCCGCACCCGCGGGGCCGCGGCTGCTCGCCTACCACACAGGCGAGCCGCTGGCCGTCGAGGCCCTGCGCGCGGCGCTGCTGGCGCAGTTGCCGGAATACATGGTGCCGGCGCTGTTCATCCATCTCGACGCCCTGCCGCTGACCCCCAACGGCAAGCTCGACCGCAAGGCCCTGCCGGCACCGGACCTGGCGCACCTGCCGGGTCGCGAGTACCAGGCGCCGATCGGCGACACCGAAGCGCTGCTGGCGCGGGTCTGGGCCGAACTGCTGGGCGTGGAGCGGGTAGGGCGGCACGACAACTTCTTCGAACTGGGCGGCCACTCGCTGCTGGCCGTGACCCTCACCTCGCGGCTGCGCGAAGCCGGCCTGGAAGCCGACGTGCGCAGCCTGTTCGAACAACCGACGCTGGCCGGCTATGCCGCCATCACAGACAGAATGGAGATCGTCCTGTGAGCATCAACCAACTACTGGCCACCCTGGCCGCCCACGATGTCCAACTGGCGCTCAAGGACGGCCAGCTGGCGGTCCAGGGCAACCGCCAGGCGCTGAGCGACGCCAACCTGGTGGCCCAGCTGCGCGAGCACAAGCCGGCGCTGCTGGCCTTGCTGGCCAGCGGCGAGTACGTGGCCAGCCGCCAGGGCGCGGTGGTGGTGCCGGACAACCGCATCCCGGCCGACTGCACGCGCATCACCCCCGAGCTGCTCAGCCTGGTCGAGCTCGACCAGGCCAGCCTCGACCGCCTGGTGGCCGCCGTGCCTGGCGGCGCGGCCAATGTGCAGGACATCTACCCGTTGCTGCCATTGCAGCAGGGCATGCTGTTCCACCACGCCAGCGCCGGCGAGCACGACCCCTATGTGATGCAGGCGCGCTTCGTGTTCGCCGACGACTCGCGGGTGCAGGCCTTTGCCGAGGCCTTGCAGGGGGTGATCGAGCGCCACGATATCCTGCGCACCTCGGTGCACTGGAAGGAGGTCGAGACCCCGCTGCAGGTGGTCTGGCGCCAGGCTCGCCTGCGGGTCATCCAGCTGGCGCCCGGACAAGCGCCCGAGAGCGGCTTCGATCTGGCCCAGGCGCCGCTGATTCGCCTGCAATGCCAGGCGCCGGACAGCGCTGGGCGCATCGGCGCGACCTTGCAGTTCCACCACCTAGCCATGGACCACAGCGCCCTGGAGGTGGTACGCCACGAAATGCTCGCCTACCTGCTGGGCGACACCACGCAACTGGGCCGCCCGGTGCCGTTTCGCAACCATGTCGCCCAGGCCCTGCTGGGCGTCGGCGAGGCCGAGCACGAGGCGTTCTTCCGCGACATGCTCGGCGCCATCGAGGTGCCGACCTTGGCCTATGGCCTGGCCGACGTGCAAGGCGATGGCACGGCGCTCAACGAGCATGCCCTGGACCTCGACCTGGCGCTGTGCCAGGCGCTGCGCGGCCAGGCCCGGGCCCAGGGGGTCAGTGTCGCCAGCCTGTTCCACCTGGCCTGGGCGCGGGTGCTGGGCGGCCTCACCGGGCAGCAGCAGGTGGTCTTCGGCACGGTGCTGATGGGCCGGCTGCTGGGCGCCGAGGCCACCGACCGGGCCTTGGGCATCTTCATCAACACCTTGCCGCTGCGGGTTGACCTGGACGGTGCCGACCTGGGCGCGGCGATCAAGGCTACCCACCAGCGCCTGAGCACCCTGATGCGCCATGAGCACGCGCCGTTGGCCCTGGCCCAGCGCTGCAGCGGCGTGGTCGCGCCGACGCCGCTGTTCAACGCCTTGCTCAACTACCGCCACAGCGCGGCCTCGGGCTCCGAGGAGGTGCGCCGGGCCGGCTGGGCCGGCATCGAGATCGTCCATGCCGCCGAAGCCACCAACTACCCGCTGACCCTGAGCGTCGACGATTTCGGCGAGGCGTTCCGCCTGACCCTGCTGGCCAGCCCCGAGGTGCCGGCGCAGCGGGTCTGCGCCTACCTCGAGCACACCCTGCGCAGCCTGCTGGCGGCCCTGGCCGAGGGCGGCAGCGCGGCGGTAGGGGCGCTGCCGATGCTGCCGGCCAGCGAGCGTGCCGAGCTGCTCGAAGGCTTCAACCAGACGCCGGGCGGCGCGATCACCCCGGGTACGCTGCACGCACGCATCGAGGCCGTGGCCCAGGCCCATCCCCAGGCCAGCGCCGCCACCTGCCAGGGGCAGACGCTGAGCTACGCCGAGCTGAACAGCCGCGCCAACGCCCTGGCCCATCACCTGATCGGCCTGGGCGTGCGCGCCGATGACCGGGTCGCGGTGCTGGCCCGCCGCGGCCTGGACACCCTGGTCGGGCTGTTGGCCGTGCTCAAGGCCGGCGCCGGCTATGTGCCGGTGGACCCGGCCCATCCCGACGAGCGCGTGCACTACCTGCTGGCCGACAGCGCCCCGGTGGTGGTGTTGACCCAGCATGCCCTGCGTTCGCGCCTGGGGCCGCTGGACGTGCCGGTGCTGCCCCTCGACCAGGCCGACTGGCCGGCCCGCGCGGACGATCCCCAGGTTAGCGGGCTGCACGGCGGGCACCTGGCCTATGTGATCTACACCTCCGGCTCCACCGGCCAGCCGAAAGGGGTGATGGTCGAGCACCGTACCCTGAACAACCTGGTGGACTGGCACTGCCGTGCCTTCGACCTGTGCCTGGGCCGGCACACCTCGAGCCTGGCCGGCTTCGGTTTCGATGCCATGGCCTGGGAGCTCTGGCCGGCACTGGCCAGCGGCGCGCTGCTGCACCTGGCGCCACCTGGCGAAGGCCATGAGGACCTCGACGCCATGCTCGCCTGGTGGCGCGCACAGCCGCTGGACGTGAGCTTCCTGCCGACCCCGGTGGCGGAATATGCCTTCAGCCACCAGCTGGGCCACCCGACCCTGCGCACCCTGCTGATCGGCGGCGACCGCCTGCGCCAGTTCAACCGCACCCAGACCTTCGCCGTGGTCAACAACTACGGCCCCACCGAGACCACCGTGGTGGCCAGCTCCGGGCCGGTCGCGGCCGAGGGCCCGCTGCACATCGGCAGGCCGGTGGACAACGCCCGCCTGTACGTGCTCGATGCCAACCTGCAGCCGCTGCCCCTGGGCGTGCCGGGCGAGCTGTACATCGGTGGCGCCGGGGTGGCCCGGGGCTACCTGAACCGCCCCGCGCTGACCGCCGAACGCTTCCTCGACGACCCGTTCGACCCAGGCCTGGGCGCGCGCATGTACCGCACCGGCGACCTGGTGCGCTGGCTGGCCGACGGCACCCTGGACTACCTGGGGCGCAACGACGACCAGGTGAAGATCCGCGGCGTGCGTATCGAACTGGGCGAGATCGAAAGCCGCCTCGCCAGCCTGCCGGGGATCAACGAGGCGGTGGTGCTGGCCCGCGAGGACCAGCCCGGCCAGCCACGCCTGGTCGCCTACTTCACCCCGCAGGCGGGCGTCGAGGCGCCGCAGCCCGAGCAACTGCGCGGGCAACTGCTGGCCCACCTGCCGGAATACATGGTGCCGCTGGCCTTCGTGCTGCTGGCGGCCTTGCCGCTGACCGCCAACGGCAAGCTCGACCGCCGTGCCTTGCCGGCACCGCAGCGCTCGGCGCTGTTCGAACAGGCCTACGTGGCCCCCGAGGGCGAGCTGGAAACCGCCCTGGCCGGGCTCTGGGCCGAGCTGCTGCAGGTGGAGCGGGTAGGCCGGCATGATCACTTCTTCGCCCTGGGCGGGCACTCGCTGCTGGCCATGCGCATGGTCTCCCAGGTGCGCCTGCGCCTGGGCGTGGAGCTGGCCCTGGCCGAGCTGTTCGCCAATGCCGAGCTGGCGGCGGTGGCCCAGGTGCTGGCCGGGGCCGGGCGCAGCGCACTGCCGGCAATCGTGCCGGTGGCCCGCGACCAGGCCCTGCCGTTGTCGTTCGCCCAGCAGCGGCTGTGGTTCCTGGCCCAGCTCGAAGGGGGCAACCAGGCCTACAACGTGCCCCTGGCCCTGGGCCTGCGCGGTGAGCTCGACGTCGATGCGCTGGAGCGCGCGCTGCTGTGCATCGTCGCGCGCCATGAAACCCTGCGCAGCCGCTTCGTGCCCCGCGGCGACAGCGCCGAGGTCGAGGTGCTGGACCCGCCGCAGGCGGGCTGGCTGCGACGCCAGGCCCTGGCCGCCGATGCCCTGGCCACCTGGCTGCAGGACGAGGCGGTGGCGCCGTTCGACCTGGTGGCCGGGCCGCCTGTGCGCGCCAGCCTGCTGCAGCTGGGCGAACAGCAGCATGTGCTGGTGCTCACCGTGCACCATATCGCCGCCGATGGCTGGTCCCTGGGCGTGCTTACCGGCGAGCTCGGCGCGCTGTACCCGGCCTTGCGTGCCGGCCACGCCGACCCGCGGCCGGCGCTGGCCATCCAGTACGGCGACTACGCCGTGTGGCAGCGCCGCTGGCTGGCCGGCGAGCAGTTGCAGCGCCAGGCGGATTACTGGCGCGAGGCCCTGGACGGCGCGCCGACCCTGTTGAGCCTGCCCTGCGACCGGCCGCGTCCGGCCCGCCAGGACTTCAGCGGCGCCAGCCTGGCGTTGCGCCTGGACGCGCGCCTGGGCGCCGGCCTACGCGCCCTGGCCCAGCGTCACCAGGCCACCTTGTACATGGTCCTGCTGGGCGCCTGGGCCACGACCCTGGCGCGTCTGGCCGGGCAGCCGGAGGTGGTGGTCGGTTGCCCGGTGGCCGGGCGCGGCAGTGCCGAGCTGGAGCCGCTGGTGGGGGTGTTCGTCAACACCCTGGCGGTGCGTGTCGACGCCTCGGCGGCGCCCAGCACCGAGGCCTTGCTCGCCCAGGTCAAGGCGCGCCTGCTGCAAGCCCAGGCGCACCAGGACCTGCCGTTCGAGCAGGTGGTGGAGATCGTGCGTCCGGTACGCAGCCTGGCGCATACCCCGCTGTTCCAGACCACCCTGAACTGGCAGGCCGGCGCCGCTGCCGCGCTGAGCCTGGAAGGGGTGCAGTTGGAGGCGGTGGCGCAGACCAACCAGGTGGCCAAGTTCGACCTGTCGCTGAGCCTGGGCGAGCAGGGCGAGGCGCTGGTCGGCAGCCTGGAATACGCCACGGCGTTGTTCGACGAAGCACGCGTGCAGCGTATCGCCGGCTACTTCCAGACCCTGCTGCAAGCCATGCTGGCCAACGACCAGCAAGCGCTGGCCGAGGTGGCGCTGGTCGGCGAGGACGAGCGCCAGCGCCTGCTGCACGGCTTGAACAACAGCCGCCGGCTGTTGCCCCAGGGGCAGACCGTGCATGGCCTGATCGAAACCCAGGCGGCCCGCGCCGGGCAGGCCGTTGCCGCGGTGGTCGACGGGCAGTCGCTGAGCTATGGCGAGTTGAATGCCCAGGCCAATGCCCTGGCCCATCACCTGATCGCCCAGGGCGTGCGGCCCGACCAGCGGGTGGCGGTGGTCGCCCGTCGCGGCCTGGACACCCTGGTGGCGCTGCTGGCCGTGCTCAAGGCCGGTGCCGGCTATGTGCCGGTGGACCCGGCGCACCCGGACGAGCGCCTGCGCTACCTGCTTGCCGACAGCGCCCCGACGGTGGTGCTGGCCCAGCAGGCGCTGTGCGAGCGCCTGCCAGGACTGAGCGTGCCGCTGCTGGCCCTGGACCGCGCGGACTGGCCGGCGCGGGCCGACAACCCGCGCGTCGCGGGGCTGGGGGTGAACCAGCTGGCCTACGTGATCTACACCTCCGGCTCCACCGGCGAGCCCAAGGGGGTGATGGTCGAGCACCAGAGCTTGGCCAACCTGGTGCATTGGCACTGCAAGGCCTTCGAGTTGGGCGCCGGCGACCACACCGCCAGCGTCGCCGGCTTCGGCTTCGACGCCATGGCCTGGGAAGTGTGGCCGGCGCTGTGCGCCGGTGCCGTGCTGCACCTGTCGCCGGCCACGCTGGGCAACGAGCAGCTCGACGCGCTGCTGGCCTGGTGGCTGGAGCAGCCGCTGAAAGTGGCCTTCCTGCCGACCCCGGTGGCCGAGTACGCCTTCGCCCAGGGGCTGCGCCACCCGACCCTGCGCACCTTGTTGATCGGTGGTGATCGCCTGCGCCAGTTCCACAGCGACCCCGGCTGCGTGGTGGTCAACAACTACGGCCCCACCGAGGCCACGGTGGTCGCCAGCTCCGGGCTGGTGTTGCCCGGCGGCACCCTGGACATCGGCCGGCCGATCGCCAACGCCCGCCTGTACCTGCTGGACGAAGCGCGCCAGCTGGTGCCAATGGGCAGCACCGGCGAGCTGTACGTGGGCGGTGCCGGGGTGGCGCGCGGTTACCTGCACCGCGCCGAACTGACCACCGAGCGTTTTCTCGACGACCCGTTCAGCGAGGTGCCCGGGGCGCGCATGTACCGTACCGGCGACCTGGCCCGCTGGAACGCCGATGGCACCTTGGATTACCTGGGGCGTAACGACGACCAGGTGAAGATTCGCGGCCTGCGCATCGAACTGGGCGAAATCGAGGCGCAGTTGCTGCGCCTGCCGGGCATCGACGAGGCGCTGGTGCTGGCCCGCGAGGAGGTGCCAGGCCAGCCACGGCTGCTGGCCTGGTTCATCGCCCAGGGCGAGGTGGCATCAGCGGCCGAGCTGCGCGCCAGCCTGGCCCAGCACCTGCCGGCCTACATGCTGCCGGTGGCGCTGGTGCGCCTGGACAGCTGGCCGTTGACCGCCAATGGCAAGGTCGACCGCCGCGCGCTGCCAATGCCGGAGCGCCAGGCCCTGGCCAGCCAGGCCCACGAAGCGCCTGAAGGCGCGTTGGAATGCGCCCTGGCTGAACTCTGGGCCGAGCTGTTGCAGGTCGAGCAGGTCGGTCGCCACGACCGCTTCTTCGAACTGGGTGGCCATTCACTGCTGGCCATGCGCATGGTCGGCCAGTTGCGCCAGCGCCTGGGCCTGGAGCTGGGCCTTGGCCAGTTGTTCGCCGACGACCGCCTGCTGGCGCTGGCCGCCGCGCTGCAAGGCGCGGCATCCAGCACTTTGCCGGCCATCGAGGCGGCGCCGCGCGGTCAGTCGCAACCGCTGTCGTTCGCCCAGCAGCGCCTGTGGTTCCTGGCGCAGATGGACGATGCCAGTGCCGCCTACCATATTCCCCTGGCCCTGGAACTGCGCGGGCCGCTCGACCGGCCGGCGCTGGAGCGCGCGCTGGCGCGCATCGTCGAGCGCCACGAGAGCCTGCGCAGCCACTTTGCCCAGGAGGGCGCCGAAGCGCGGGTGCGCGTAGCCCCCGGCAACGGCGGCTTCAGCCTCGGCTGGCATGACCTGCGCGGCCAGGGCCAGGCCTTGGCGGGGCTGTTGCGCGAAGAGGCGCTGCTGCCGTTCGACCTGGCGCGCCAGTTGCCGATCCGCGGCCGCTTGCTGTGCCTGGACAGCGAGCGCCATGCGCTGCTGCTGACCCTGCACCATATCGTCGCCGATGGTTGGTCGATGGGCGTGTTCACCCAGGAGCTGGCGACGCTGTACCAGGCCTTCAGTAGCGGCGTGGCCGACCCGCTGCCAGCGCTGGCGATCCAGTACGGCGACTACGCCATCTGGCAACGCCGCTGGCTGGCCGGCGACGAGCTGCAACGCCAGGCCGAGTACTGGCGCCAGGCCCTGGCCGCTGCGCCGCTGCTGCTGACCCTGCCCAGCGACCGGCCGCGCCCGGCGCGCCAGGACTATCAGGGCGAGCGGGTCGAAGTGCGCCTGGATCGGCGCCTGAGCGCCGACCTCAAGGACCTGTGCCAACGCCACGCGATTACCCCGTTCATGCTGTTCGGCGCCGCCTGGGCGGTGCTGCTGGCGCGGCTGTCGGGCCAGGCCGAGGTGGTCATCGGTACCCCGGTGGCCAACCGCAGGCATGCCGAGGTCGAGGGCTTGATCGGCCTGTTCGTCAACGCCCTGGCCCTGCGCATCGACACCGCCGGCAGCCCCGATGTGGCGGCGCTGCTGGCCCGGGTCAAGGCCTGCGTGAGCCAGGCCCAGGACCACCAGGACATCCCCTTCGAGCAGGTGGTCGAGCTACTGCAACCCCCGCGCAGCCTGGCCCACACCCCGCTGTACCAGGTGTCGCTGGCCTGGAATGGCGCGCCGGGCGAGGCGCTGCGCCTGGGCGAGCTGCAACTGGCGCCGCTGGGCACGCCCCAGGCCATCGCCAAGTTCGACCTGACCCTGAGCCTGGGCGAGACCGCTGATGGCTTTGCCGGCGCGCTGGAGTACGCCACCGCGCTGTTCGACCGCGCCACCATCGAGCGCCACGTCGGCTACCTGGAGCAACTGCTCTGGGCCTTCGCCGGCAGCGACCAGGCCGTGCCGGCGCGGGTCGAGCTGCTCAGCGCCAGCGAACGCCGCCAGGAGCTGGTCAGCTGCAACGCCAGCGAGCTGGTGGGCGGCCTGCAACAACCGCTGCAGGCACTGTTCGAAGCCCAGGTGCTGCGTGCGCCCCAGGCCATCGCGGTGCAGGCCGAGGACGGCCAGCTGAGCTACCAGCAGCTCAACGAGGCGGCCAACCGCCTGGCCCATGAACTGATCGCCCGCGGCGTGCAGCCCGACAGCCGGGTGGCGGTCTGCCTGGCCCGCGGGCCGCAGCTGCTGGTCGGTCTGCTCGCCGTGCTCAAGGCCGGTGGCGCCTATGTGCCGCTGGACCCGGGCTATCCGGACGAGCGCCTGGCCTACATGCTCGCCGACAGCGCCCCGCTGGCATTGCTGGTGGACGCCAGCAGCCGTGGGCGCTTCGCCGCCAGCCTGCTGCCCCGGCTGGACCTCGACCAGCCGAGCTGGGCTACGCGGCCGCCGCACAACCCGCAGGTCAAGGGCCTTGGCGCGCGCCAGCTGGCCTATGTGATCTACACCTCCGGCTCCACCGGCACGCCCAAAGGGGTGATGGTCGAGCACCGCAGCCTGTGCAACCTGGTGCATTGGAGTTCGCGGCTGATCGCGCCGAGCGCCGAAGGCGCGCTGCTGCACAAGACCCCGGTGAGCTTCGATGCCTCGGTGTGGGAGCTGTTCTGGCCGCTGTGCGCCGGCCTGCGCCTGGTGCTGGCGCGGCCCGATGGGCAGCGCGACCCGGCCTACCTGGCCGAGGTCATCCAGCGCCGCCGGGTGGGCGTGGTGCAGTTCGTGCCGGCGTTGTTGCAGCAGTTCCTGGCCCTGGAGGCCAGCGCGGCCTGCGACAGCCTCACCGATATCGTCTGCGGTGGCGGCGAGCTGACCTCGGCCTTGCTGCAACAGTTGCGCGCGCGCCTGCCCAAGGTGCGCCTGCACAACGTCTACGGGCCGACCGAGACCACCGTCGATTGCAGCGTCTGGACCCTGGAACCGAGCCAGCCGTTGCCGGCCGGCGCGCCGCCGATTGGCCGACCGATCGCCAACACCCGCCTGTATGTGCTCGACGCTCAGGGCCTACCGGTGCCCCGTGGCGTGGTTGGCGAGCTGTACATCGCCGGCGTGGGGGTTGCCCGTGGCTACCTGGGCTTGCCTGAGCTGGACGCCGCGCGTTTTGGCGACAGCCCGTTCGTGGTGGGCGAACGCATGTACCGCAGCGGCGACCTGGCGCGCCGCCGCGCCGATGGCGAACTGGAGTTCCTTGGCCGCAACGACTTCCAGGTCAAGCTGCACGGCCTGCGCATCGAGCTGGGTGAGATCGAGGCCTGCCTGGCTCGCCACGGCGCGGTGCGCGAGGTGGCGGTGCTGCTGCGCGGCGAGCGCCTGGTGGCCTGGTTGACCCTGCGTGAAGGGGCCAGCACGCCGGGTATCGAGGCGCTGCGCAAGCACGCCCTGGCGCAGCTGCCGGACTACATGGTGCCAGCGGCCTACGTGACGTTGCCGGCCATGCCGCTGAGCGCCAACGGCAAGCTCGACCGCCAGGCGCTGCCGGAGCCGGGCGCCGAGGCGGTGCTCAGCCGCGCCTACGAGCCGCCACGGGGCGAGGCCGAAATCCAGCTGGCGGCGCTGTGGGCCGAGCTGCTCAACCTGCCGCGGGTAGGGCGCCACGACCACTTCTTCGAACTCGGTGGCCACTCGCTGCTGGCGGTGACCCTGATCGCCCGCCTGCGCGCCCAGGGGCTGCAGGCGGATATCCGCGTGCTGTTCGCCGAACCGACCCTGGCCGCCCTGGCCGCGACCCTTGGCCATGGCGCCGGGCCGCAGGTGCCAGCCAACCGGATCGCCGCCGACTGCCAGCACATCACCCCGCAACTGCTGCCATTGGTGCAGCTGGAGCAGGCCGCCATCGACGGCATCGTCGCCCAGGTACCCGGTGGCGCCGCCAATGTCCAGGACATCTACCCGCTGGGGCCGCTGCAAGCGGGCATCCTCTACCACCACCTGGCCAGCGAGGGCGACGACCCGTACCTGTTGCAGGCGCGCTTCGCCGTGGCCGACCGTGGGCGCTTGCTGGCCCTGCACCAGGCGCTGGAGCAGGTGATCGCCCGCCACGACATCCTGCGCAGCGCACTGGCCTGGGAGGGCCTGGCGCAGCCGCTGCAGGTGGTCTGGCGGCAGGCGCCGTTGCCGCTGGTGGAGGTTGCCGATGACCAGAGCCCGGCCTTGCGCCTGGACCTGACCTGCGCGCCGCTGCTGCGCCTTCAGTACAGCCAGCACCGGCAAACCGGGGCGATCACCGCGACCCTGCTGTTCCACCACCTGGTGATGGACCACGTTGCCCAGGATGTGCTGCGCGCCGAACTGCAAGCCTGCCTGCTGGGCCAGCAACACCAGCTGCCGGCGCCGGTGCCGTACCGCAACTACATCGCCCAGGTGCTGCAAGGCGCGGGCGAGGCGCAGCACGAGGCGTTCTTCCGCGAACAGCTGGGTGACATCGACGAGCCGACCTTGCCCTACGGCGCCCAGGCGCAGCCGCACCCGGATGGCGTGGCCGAGGCGCAGCACTGGTTGCCGGCCGGCATGGCCCTGCGCGTGCGCGAACAGGCGCGCCAGCTGGGGGTGGGCGCCGCCAGCCTGATGCACCTGGCCTGGGGCCTGGTGCTGGGGCAATTGTCGGGGCGCACCCGCGTGGTGTTCGGCACCGTGCTGCTGGGGCGCCTGCACGGCGGCGAAGGCATCGAACGGGCGCTGGGGGTGTTCATCAATACCTTGCCGCTGCGCCTGGACGTTGGCCTGCTGCCGGTGCGCGAGGCGCTGCTCGACACCCACCGGCGGCTGACTGGCCTGCTGGTGCACGAGCACGCCCAGTTGGCCCTGGCCCAGCGTTGCAGCGCGCTGCCTGCGGGGGCGCCGCTGTTCAGCGCCTTGCTCAACTACCGCCACAGCGCCAGCGCGCTGGCAGGCGACGCGACGGCGGGGCAGGCCTGGGCCGGCATCGAGCTGCTGCACGCCGAGGAACGCAGCAACTACCCGCTGGCGTTGAGCATCGATGACCTGGGCGAGGCGTTCAGCCTGAGCGCCCAGTGCGCGCCGGGGATCGATGCGCAGCGCCTGTGCGCTTACTTCGAGCAGGCCTTGGCTGGGCTGCTCGAGGCGTTGGCGCACGACCCCGAGCAGGGCATGGAAGGTATCAGCATCGTGCCGGACGCGGAGCGTCAGCGCCTGGTCGGCGACTATAACGCCACCGCCCGCGACTACCCCCGCGAGCTGCCGGTGCAGCGCCTGTTCGAACAGCGCGTGGCCCGTCACCCACTGGCCCTGGCCGCGGTGCACGATGAGCGCCAGCTGACCTATGGCGAACTCAACGAGCAGGCCAACCGCCTGGCCCACTGGCTGATCGGCGAGGGGCTCAAGCCCGGCGAGCATGTGGCGGTCCTGCTGCCGCGCTCGCTGATCCTGCTGGTGGCGCAACTGGCGGTGCTCAAGTGCGCCGCGATCTATGTGCCGCTGGACAGCAACGCCCCGGCCGAGCGCCAGGCGTTCATGGCCCAGGACTGCCAGGCCGTGGCGCTGCTGACCCTCGCCAGCATGGCCGGCGATTGCGCGGTGCGGCGCATCGACCTGGACTGCCTGGCGCTGGACGACCAGCCGGGGCACAACCCGGGCCTGGCCGTGGACGCCGGCGCGGTGGCCTATGTGATGTACACCTCTGGCTCCACCGGCACACCGAAAGGGGTGCGCGTGGCCCACCGCGGTATTGCCCGGCTGGTGCTGAACAACGGCTACGCCGACTTCAACGCCGAGGATCGCCTGGCCTTTGTCGCCAACCCGGCGTTCGACGCCGCCACCATGGATGTCTGGGGCGCGTTGCTCAACGGCGGGCAGGTGCTGGTGATCGACCAGCAGACCCTGCTGGAGCCCGCGCAGTTCGGCGCGGCGCTGCGTGATGGCGGCGCCAGCGTGCTGTTCGTCACCACGGCGCTGTTCAACCAGTACGTGCAGCTGATTCCCGAGGCCCTGGCCGGGCTGCGCATCCTGCTGTGCGGCGGCGAGCGTGGCGAGCCGGGGGCGTTCCGTGCCTTGCTGGCGCAGGCGCCGGGCTTGCGCCTGGTGCATTGCTACGGCCCTACCGAGACCACCACCTACGCCACCACCCATGCGGTCACCACGCTGGCGCCGGGCGCCGAGCATGTACCGATCGGCCGGCCCATCGGCAACACCACGGTGTATGTGCTCGACGCGCAGGGCCGGGTGGTGCCCGAGGGCGTGACCGGCGAGCTGTACATCGGCGGCGACGGCGTGGCGCTGGGCTACCTGAACCGCCCGCAACTGAGCGCCGAGCGCTTTGTCGACGACCCCTTCGCCCAGCATGCCGGCGCGCGCCTGTACCGGACCGGCGACCTGGCCCGCTGGCGCGCCGATGGCCTGCTGGAGTGCCTGGGCCGCAGCGACGACCAGGTCAAGATCCGCGGCTTTCGTATCGAGCTGGGCGAGATCGAGCAGCAACTGGCCCAGTGCCCGGGGCTGGACGAGGTGGTGGTCATGGCCTTGCGCCTGGAGCAGGGACCGTTGCGCCTGGTGGCCTGGTTCACCCGCCACGACCCGGCCCTGGACGGCCCGGCCCTGCGCGCCTTCCTGCGCGAGCGCCTGCCCGAGTACATGCTGCCGGCGGCGTTCGTCGCCTTGCCGGCGCTGCCGTTGACCAACAACGGCAAGGTCGACCGCAAGGCCCTGCCGCTGCCCGGTGCGCAGGACCTGGCGGTGGCCGCCTTCGAGGCGCCGCTGGGCGAGCGGGAGCAGGCCCTGGCCGCGCTGTGGGCGCAGGTGCTGGAGGTCGAGCGGGTCGGGCGCCATGACAGCTTCTTCGAGCTGGGCGGCCATTCGCTGCTGGCGATCCGCCTGGTCAGCGCCATGGAGCACGCGGGGCTGCGCACCACCCTGGCGGAGCTGTTCCAGTACCCCAGCGTGGCCGCCCTGGCCGAACGCCTGGGCCAGCGCGAGGCACCGCAGCAGGACCCCAGCCTGGTCACCGTGCGTGCCACGGGCAGCGGCCCCGCGTTGTTCCTGATCCATGAGTTCAGCGGCCTGGACCTGTATTTCCCGGTACTGGGCCGGCATATCCCCGGCGACTTCCCGATCTACGGCCTGCCCGGCGTGCCCGTCGGCGAGGCGCAACTGCAGACCCTGGAATGCCTGGCGGCGCGCCTGGTGCGACGGCTGCGCGCGGTACAGCCGCAAGGCCCGTACCGCCTGGCCGGCTGGTCGTTCGGCGGGGTGCTGGCCTTTGAAGTGGCCGCCCAGTTGCTTGGGGCCGACCAGGCGGTGGCCTTCGTCGGCCTGATCGACACCTACGTGCCGCGCCTGAGCGACCAGGGCAAGGCGCGCTGGCACGGCCCGCACCTGGCCGAGGCGCAACTGCTGCTGCATTGCCGCGAGCACTGGCGCGCCCAGGGCGCGGCGGGGGCCACGCAGTTGGCCGAGGTCGAGGCGCTGGAGCCGGGGGCGCTGGCCTTCGACGCCTTGCTTGGCCATTGCCGGGCGCGCCAGTTGCTGGTGCCGGGCCTGGCCCCGGCCAGCGACGCGCAACTGCGGCACTTCTTCGCCCGGCATGTCGCCCACGGCCATGCCCTGGCTCATTACCACCTGGCGCCGTTGCCGGTGCCGCTGCACTTGTTCCAGGCCGAGCAGCGTACCGGTGCCATTGTCTGCGACAGCCCGACCCTGGGCTGGGCCGAGGCGTTGCCGGGGCAGGTGCTGCATTGCCACGGCGTGCCGGGCGACCACCAGAGCATGGTGCAGGAGCCGCAGGTGGCGGTACTTGGCCTGGCTATCGCCGAGGCCTTGGCCGCCACCCAGGCCCCGGCCTTGCCGGCGCACCAGCCGCTGCTGGCGATCCAGAGCGGCAGCCCGGGACATGTCCCGGTGTTCTGCGTGCCGGGCGCCGGCGACAGCGTCACCAGCTTCATCGGCCTGGCCGAGGCGCTGGGCCCGGATTGGCCGGTACTGGGGTTGCAGGCCCGCGGCCTGGCCGCCGGCGAGGTGCCGCACAGCCAGGTGGAGGCGGCCGCCGAGTGCCATCTGCAAGCCATCGAGGCGTTCCACCCCGAAGGGCCGTTGAACCTGGTCGGGCATTCGTTCGGCGGCTGGGTCGCCCATGCTCTGGCCCTGCGCCTGCAGGCCAAGGGTCGCGAGGTACGTTCGCTGACCCTGATCGACAGCGAGGCGCCGGGTGGCGGTGGCAGTTGCGGCAAGCCGCACACCTTCACCGCGGCCCTGCAGCGGCTGGTGGAGTCGTTGCAGCTGTCCACTGGCAAGTCGCTGGGTATCGACGCCGAGGCGTTCGCCGAGGCCGATGACCAGACGCAGTTGACGCAGTTGCATGCGGCGATGGTGCGCATCGGCTTGATGCCGGCGCGCTCCACGCCGCAGGCGTTGGCCGGGGTTACCCGCACCTTCGCCACGGCGCTGCGCACGGTGTATCGACCAGGGGCGGGTTTCAACGGCCTGGCGCGCCTGGTGCTGGTGGCCGACCCAACCCTGGACAGCACCGGCAACCAGCGCGAGCAGGTGGCGATGCAGGAGGGCTGGCGGCAGCTGATGCCGCAACTGGAGGTATGGCAGGGGCCGGGCAATCACTTCAGCATCCTCAAGGTGCCGGATGTGTTCAGCCTGGCGGCCTGGTGGCATGACGGCCAGGCTCTTGCCGCCAAGGCGGGATTGACCTGAGGTCGGGCGAGGGCAGGGCCCTCGAGGATGAATGTCTGTAGGAGCGGCCTTGTGTCGCGAAAGGGCCGCAACGCGGCCCCCCTCTTCGATCAGTAGTAGGCACTCATGGAAAACAGCAAGTTTCGCAAGATCACCCTTGGCGCCGCGGCGGCCCTGGTCGCCGGCATCGTGCTGTACGCCGTGCAGGCCCCGGCCAAGGCGCCGCAGTACATCACCGCCAGTGTCGAGCGCGGCGATATCGAGAACGCGGTGCTGGCCACCGGTACCTTGGAGGGCATCCGCCAGGTGGACGTCGGCGCCCAGGTGTCCGGGCAGTTGAAGTCGCTCAAGGTCAAGCTCGGCGACAAGGTCAGCGAAGGCCAGTGGCTGGCCGAGATCGACCCGCTGGTGCCGCAGAACACCTTGCGCCAGGCCGAGGTCGACGCCGAGAAGCTGCAGGCCGAGCGCCGTTCGGTGCAGGCCAAGCTCAAGCAGGCCAAGCGGGTCTACCAGCGCTATGACCTGCTCCAGGCCGACGAGTCGATCTCGCGCCAGGATTTCGAGAACGCCGAGTCGGAGTTCGAGGTGCAGCAAGCCAACCTGCGTTCGCTGGATGCGCAGATCAAGAGCGCCCAGGTGCAGATCGACACGGCCCGGGTCAACCTCGGCTACACCCGCATCGTCGCGCCGATCGATGGCCATGTGGTGGGCATCGTCACCCAGGAAGGCCAGACGGTGATTTCCAACCAGCTGGCGCCGGTGATCCTCAAGCTGGCCGACCTCGACACCATGACCATCAAGGCCCAGGTATCCGAGGCCGACGTGATCCATATCAGCCCCGGCCAGCAGGTGTACTTCACCATCCTCGGTGACGACCAGCGCTACTACGCCAAGCTGCGCGGCACGGAGCCGGCGCCGCAGAACTACCTGGAGAGCAGCGACAAGAACAGCGGCGCGGCCAAGCAGGCCAGCGCGGTGTTCTACAACGCGCTGTTCGAGGTGCCCAACCCCGAGCATCGGCTGCGTATCTCGATGACCGCCCAGGTGCGCATCGTCCTCAACACCGCCCAGGGCGTGCTCACCGTGCCGGTGGCGGCGCTGGGCCCGCGCGAGGCCGACGGCAGCTTCCCGGTGCGGGTGCTCGACAGCAAGGGCTTCGCCCAAGTGCGCAAGGTCCAGGCGGGGATCAACAACAACGTCAAGGTGCAGGTCAAGGACGGCCTGGCCGAAGGCGACCGGGTGGTGATCGGCGAACCGGTGTCGGGCGAGGCGGGGGCATGAGCATGAACTTGAATGTCGAGCTGGCGCCGCAGCGTGCGGTGCCGGCGGGCGGCGCGCAACCGCTGCTGCGCCTGCAAGGGGTCAGCCGCAGCTTCAGGGCCGGTGACCGCGAATTCCTGGCGCTCAAGGGCATCGACCTGCAGATCCAGGCCGGCGAGCTGGTGGCGATCATCGGTGCCTCGGGCTCGGGCAAGTCGACCCTGATGAACATCCTCGGTTGCCTGGACCACGCCAGCGCCGGCAGTTACCAGGTCAGCGGCCAGGAAACCCGTGAGCTCGACGACGATGCCCTGGCGGCGCTGCGCCGCGACCATTTCGGCTTCATCTTCCAGCGCTACCACCTGCTGCCGCACCTGGATGCCCTGCGCAACGTGGAAATCCCGGCGGTGTATGCCGGCATGCCCCAGGGCGGGCGCCACCAGCGGGCCCGCGAGCTGCTCACGCGCCTGGGCCTGGACGGCCACCTGGCGCATCGGCCCAGCCAGCTGTCGGGCGGGCAGCAGCAACGGGTGAGTATCTGCCGGGCGTTGATGAACGGCGGCGAGGTGATCCTCGCCGACGAGCCCACCGGTGCCCTGGACACCGCCAGTGGCAAGGAGGTGATGAACATCCTGCTGGAGCTGCACGGCGCCGGGCACACGGTGATCCTGGTGACCCACGATCCCAAGGTCGCCGCCCATGCCGAGCGCATCATCGAGGTCAGCGACGGGCAGATCGTCAGCGACCGACGCAGCGTGCGCGAGGTGCCGGCGGCGGCAGGTGCCGGGCAAGCGCCCCGCGAGGCCGCGCCCCGGCGCCTGGTGGCCAGCCTCGGGCTGTTCCGCGAGGCCTTCAAGATGGCCTGGATCGCCTTGGTTTCGCACCGCATGCGCACCTTGCTGACCATGCTCGGGATCATCATCGGCATCACCTCGGTGGTGTCGATCTCGGCCATCGGCGAGGGCGCCAAGGGCTATGTGCTCAAGGACATTCAGGCGATTGGCAGCAACACCATCGACATCTATTCGGGCAGCAGTTTCGGCGACAGCCGGGCCAAGGCCATCGAGACCCTGGTGCCGGCGGATGTCAGCGCGCTGAACGAACTCTACTACGTCGACAGCGCCACCCCGGTGATCGGCCAGAGCTCGCTGGTGCGCTACCGCAACATCGACGCCGACGTGCAGCTCAACGGCGTCAGCGAGCAGTACTTCCAGGTGCGCAATATCCCCCTGGCCGCGGGGATTGTGTTCAGCGCCGACGACGCGCGGCGCCAGGCGCAGGTGGTGGTGATCGACCACAACACCCGCAAGCGCCTGTTCGGCGCCGGGGTCAACCCGCTGGGGCAGGTGATCCTGGTGGGCAAGCTGCCGTGCACGGTGATCGGCGTGACCGCCGAGAACAAGAACCTGTTCGTCGCCGGCAACACGCTCAACGTGTGGATGCCCTACGAGACCGCGGCCGGCCGGGTGCTCGGCCAGCGCCACCTGGACAGCATCAGCGTGCGGATCAAGGACGGCATGCCGAGCAAGCGGGTGGAGGAGGAGGTCAACAAGCTGATGCTGCAGCGCCACGGCACCAAGGACTTCTTCACCAACAACCTCGACAGCATCATGCAGACGGTGCAGAAGACCAGCCGCTCGCTGACCTTGCTGCTGTCGCTGATCGCGGTGATTTCGCTGGTGGTGGGCGGGATCGGGGTGATGAACATCATGCTGGTGTCGGTCACCGAACGGACCCGCGAGATCGGCATCCGCATGGCGGTGGGGGCGCGGCAGTCGGATATTCGCCAGCAGTTTCTGGTGGAGGCGGTGATGGTCTGCCTGATGGGCGGGGTGGTGGGGATCGCGTTGTCGTATGGGATTGGCTATCTGTTCGCGTTGTTCGTCAAGCAGTGGGAGATGGTGTTTTCACTGGGCTCGATCGTCACGGCGTTTGTCTGTTCGACCTTGATCGGGATGGTGTTCGGCTTCGTGCCAGCGCGCAACGCGGCGCGGCTGGATCCGATCGAGGCGCTGGCGCGGGACTAGCCGTCCAGCTTGGCCTTGCCAGGGGCGCAAAACGTCCCTGGCAATATCGACAGCGAAAACGTCGTTCGGCTTATTGCCGATCCAGCCAGACCGTCTGGGCATTGGTGAACTCGCGCAGGCCAAAGTGCGACAGTTCACGGCCAAAGCCGCTCTTCTTCACGCCGCCGAAGGCCACGCGAGGATCGGAGGCGCAGTAGCCGTTGATGAACACGCCGCCGGTATCCAGCGCGGCGCTCATGCGCTCGGCCAGGGCGTAGTCGGCAGTGTAGATCGTCGCCGTCAGGCCGAACTCGCTGTCGTTGGCCAGTTCCACTGCATGCTCGGCATCGCGCGCGCTGATGATCGCCGCCACCGGGCCAAACAGCTCCTGCTTGAACGCGGTCATGGCTGCGGTCACATCGCCAAGCACGGTCGGCGCATAGAAGTTGCCGGCTCCGTCGAGCTTGTGCCCGCCCAACAGCAAGGTGGCGCCTTCGGCCAAGGTCGCCTGGACCTGGCCGTCGAGCTCGTCACGCAGATCGGCGCGAGCCATCGGGCCGATGTAGGTCGTGTCGTCCAGCGGGTTGCCGAGCGCCAAGGCGCGGGTAGCCTCGACGAACTTGCGGGTGAAGGCGTCGACGATGCTCGCCTCGACGATCAGCCGCTTGGCCGCGGCGCAGACTTGACCGGTGTTCTGGTAACGACCGACCACCGCAGCTTTTACCGCGGCGTCGAGGTCGGCATCGGCCAGCACGATGAATGGGTCGCAGCCGCCCAGCTCGAGCACGCACTTCTTCAGCGCGGCACCGGCCTGCGCACCAATGGCCATGCCGGCGCGCACGCTACCGGTGAGGGTGACGGCGGCGATACGCGGGTCGAGGATGGCGCGGCTCACGCCCTCAGGGCTGACGTTGAGCACCTCGAACACCCCGTCAGGCAGGCCGGCGCGCTTGCACAGGTCGGCCAGCAGGTAGGCGCTGCCCATCACGTTGGGGGCATGCTTGAGCACATAGGTGTTGCCGGCCAACAATGCCGGCACGGCGCCACGTAGCACCTGCCAGACCGGGAAGTTCCACGGCATCACGGCGAGGATCGGGCCCAACGGACGGTACTCGATGCGGGCCTTTTCGATCTGCGTCGGCTCCGGGGCGAGCATCGCCGGGCCGTGCTCGGCGTACCAGCGGCACAGGTCGACGCACTTGTCGACTTCGCCACGCGCCTGGCTGATCGGTTTGCCGATCTCGCGGGCGATCATCTGCGCGAATGCCTCGGCATTGGCCTTCAGGGCATCGGCCAGGGCAACCAGGTATTCGCTGCGCTGCCCCAGCGCCACCTGGCGCCACTGGTCGTAGCCCACCTTGGCCCGTTGCAGCGCCGCTTCCAGTGCCGCGTCGGTGTCGAAGGCATAGTGGCCGATCCGCTCGCCGCTGTACGGGTCGACGGAAATGGCATGGGTCAGGGGGCTGATCGCGCTCATGGCTAAAGGCTCGTCGTGGGTCATTGGTGCAGCAAGCCTAAGGGGAGCGATATTTAATGAAAACTGAATAATAATGAGCGAGATATTCACGTATGGAGAATGGCTGTGGACCTGGTGCAACTAGAAATGTTCAAGGCTGTGGCCGAGCACGGCAGCATCAGCGCCGCGGCCCAGCAGATCCACCGGGTGCCATCGAACCTGACCACTCGCATCAAGCAACTGGAACAAGACCTCGGCGTGGACTTGTTCATCCGCGAAAAGAGCCGCCTGCGCCTGTCGCCGGCAGGCTGGAACTTCCTCGAATACACCCGGCGCATTCTCGAGCTGGTGCAGGAGGCCCGTTGCAGCGTGGCCGGCGATGACCCACAAGGCACCTTCGCCCTGGGCTCGCTGGAAAGCACCGCGGCGGTGCGTATTCCGGCCTTGCTGGCGGCCTACAACCAACGCTACCCCAAGGTCGACCTGGACCTGTCCACCGGGCCCTCCGGCAGCATGCTCGAAGGCGTGCTGTCCGGGCGCCTGGTGGCGGCGTTCGTCGACGGCCCGGTGCTGCATCCCAGCCTCGAAGGCATGCCGGTGTTCGAGGAGGAGATGATGCTGATCGCGCCCCTCAACCATGCGCCGGTGAGGCGTGCCCGCGACGTCAATGGCGCAAGCATCTATGCCTTTCGCGCCAACTGCTCGTACCGCCACCATTTCGAGCGCTGGTTCGTCCAGGACCAGTCGGTACCGGGCAAGATCCACGAGATGGAGTCGTACCACGGCATGCTCGCCTGCGTCAGCGCAGGTGCCGGGCTGGCGATGCTGCCGCGCAGCATGCTCGACAACATGCCGGGCTGCAGCACGGTCAGCGCCTGGCCCATGGCTGAAGAATTCCGCTATCTGCAGACCTGGCTGGTATGGCGACGGGGCACGGTGTCGCGCAGCCTGGGCACCTTCATCGAGCTGCTGGAGGCCCGTGAGCCTGCGAGCCCGTGCCGATTGGACTAATGGTGCCCGGTTGGCCGAACGGCGCGCGCGCGTCGGCATCAAAACTGTGTAGACCATCCTTCGAAGGGAGGAATGCACCATGCGTACCCATCATTACCGTCTTTGCGCGGTGTTGCTGGTGGCCCTGGCCATGCCCTGGACCTTGGCCGCAGCCGCCGACCTGAACGCGCCGATCGACCCGCAGGGCGTGCACTTGCAGGCCCAGGAACAAAACGGCATTCGCTACCTGCAAGGCGGTATCGGCCAGGACGAGGCCAATGCCTTGCGCCAAACCCGCGGCTATGACCTGCACATCACCCTGTCGACCGGCGCCGACGGCAAGTTCCAGAGTGGCGCGGCGCTGACGATCGAATCAGCCCAAGGCCAGCAGTTGCTGGCGTTGCAGGATGCCGGGCCGTTGATCTTCGTGCAGTTGCCGCCCGGGCATTACCGGGTCACTGGCAGCGCCGAAGGCCAGACTGTGCAGCAACAGGTGACGGTCGATGGCAAGACCCCCGCGCGGGTCGACCTGAACTGGCGTTGAAGCCTTTTCGCAGGTCCCGGTCAGCCTGGATATCCGCTCCATCTCCAGGAGGAGGAAATTTATTGAACCATCGTCCCAGTTACAGGTACTTAGCCAATAGTGGCAAATCACTTCCAACTTTCTGCGAATGCGGACCATAATCGCGGAAGTATTACCACTTGTAACCTGGCGCCCGGCGCCGGAACACAGGTACACAATCGAGGGGCACGGCCCCCACATGCCACGGCCCGCGCCCCTCGGTCGCGGGCCTGTCCGTGAAGACCACAGGAGTAGTCATTGATGAAAAACCGTCTCGCCACCTCGCTGGCCGCCGCTGTGCTGGCATTCGCCGGCGCAAACCTGGCGCAGGCCGCTCAGATCTCCGGCGCCGTCGGTGCCACCGGCCAGGGCGACATGACCTACCGGATCGGCCTGTCGTTCGACTGGGACAAGAAATGGCTGGAAAGCAGCACCGGCCACCTCACCGGTTATTGGGACGCTGCCTACACCTACTGGGAAGGCGGTGAGGCCAGTGGTGCCCATTCGCTGTCGTTCAGCCCGGTGTTCGTCTATGAGTTCAGCGGTTTCACCTACACCCCGTTCATCGAGGCTGGCATTGGCCTGGCGGCGTTTTCCAAGACCGACGTCGGCGACCAGCGCCTGGGCTCCTCGGTCAACTTCGAGGACCGCATCGGTTTTGGCCTGAAGCTGCCGGGCGAGCAAAAGGTCGGGATTCGTGCCATGCACTATTCCAATGCTGGCATCAAGGAGCCGAACGACGGCATCGAGTCGTACTCGCTGTTCTATAGCAAAGCCTTCTGATCCAGGCCCCCCACAGGCAAATCGTACCGACACCCAATCGGCCGCTTTGCCTGAGGGGCACCGGCTAGCGCAGCGACTTTATCGCCAGCACATTGCACAGCGGATGTTCCAGCACATGCGCGGTGGTACCCCCGAGGAACGCGTGCAGCGCATCATGGCGATGGTTGCCCATGACGATCACATCCACCCGGCCATGGGCGATGTACTGGGTAATTGCCTTGATCGCCGGTCCTTCGAGAAAATGCCGTCGTTCCAGGGCAATCTGATGATGGTCGCCCAGGCGGTTGAAGGCTGCCCGCTGCGCGGTGCGCACACTGCCGTCGAAGCCAGGCATGGTCACGGTGCCAGCGCCGAAGTCGGCGATATGGGTCTTGGCCGCGTCGCACACATGCAGCAGGTGCAGGTCGGCGTTGCATTGCAGGGCCAGGGCATGGGCGCTGCGAATCACCTGTTGGTCCAGGTGCTCGCCGTCGCCATGGCTGTCCAGGTCCACGGCTGCGGCGATTTGCCGGGGCAGGGGCAGGCGGATGTCGCTGACCAGGTGCACGGCCACCGGGCTGTCCTTGAGCAGCTGCCAGTCCAGTGGGGTGACCAGCATGCGCTTGAGAATCGGCTCGTGCTGCACATCCTTGACCAGCAGGTCGCAGCCCAGCCGCTCGACCTGTTCGAGCACGCTGCCCAGTGGGTCGCGGGTCAGCAGCAGTTCGGTGGACACGTCGAGGCCGGCGCCTCGCAGTTGCTCGGCCTCGTCGGCCAGCCACTGGCGGTTGTGTTCGAGCAGCCGTTCGCGATCGCGGCTGTCGGCCATCAGGCCGAAGGTGTCGACATCGTCGACGCAGACGTTGACATCCAGCAGGGCCCCGCTGGACTCGGCCAGCGCCGCGGCGCGCTGCAAGGCAGGCGTGTGACGCATCTGCGGGCCGAGCATGACCAACAATCGCTTGAACTGGCTCATCTCACACCTCCACGTGTGGCAGCCCCCCGTTCAGTCTAGACCCTCCGTTCCCACACCCTCCACCGCGTCGCCTGGTTCGCCAGCAAGGCTGGCTCCTACGGGCATTGCAGGCCGTAATCGGCGTAGGAGCCGGCCTTGCCGGCGAACACCGGCGTAGCCGGTGCCATCCACCGCGTTGCCTGGTTCGCCAGCAAGGCTGGCGCCTGCTGGTCAGGCGTGTCGTAGGCGCCGACAAAGCCTGCGGCGGTCACAACGGATAGTGCTTGAGCTCCCGGGCGATCAGCATGCGCTGGATCTCGCTCGAGCCTTCGTAGATCTGGGTGATCCGCGCATCCCGGTAGTATTTTTCCACCGGGTAGTCCTCCAGGTAGCCATAGCCGCCATGCACCTGGATCGCCATCGAGCAGACCCGCTCGGCCATTTCCGAGGCGAACAGCTTGGCCTGGGACGCCTCGGACAGGCACGGCTTGCCCGCTGTGCGCAAGCGCGCGGCATGCAGGATCAGCAGCCGGGTGGCGTTGATCTGCAACTGCATGTCGGCCAGCAGGTTGGCAATGCTCTGGTGTTCGTTGATCGGCTTGCCGAACTGGATACGCTCGCGCGAATAGCGCAGCGCCGCTTCGAACGCTGCACGGGCGATGCCCAAGGCCTGGGCGGCGATGCCGATACGCCCGCCTTCGAGGTTGGACAGGGCGATGGCCAGGCCCTTGCCGCGCTCGCCGAGCAGGTTGGCCGCCGGGATGCGGCAATTGTCGAGGGTCACTGCGCAGGTGTCGGAGGCGCGGATACCCATCTTGTGTTCGCTGCGGTCGACCTTGAAACCCGGGTTGTCGGTGGGCACCAGGAACGCCGACAGGCCTTTCTTGCCCAACTCCGGGTCGGTCACGGCGAAGACGATGGCCAGCTTGGCCCGACGGGCGTTGCTGACGAATTGCTTGGCACCGTTGATCACCCAGTGGCCGTCGATCAGTTCGGCGCGGGTGCGCAGGTTGTGCGCCTCGGAGCCGGCCTGGGGCTCAGTCAGGCAGAAGCAGGCGATCACCTCGCCACTGGCCAGCTTCGGCAGCCAGGCCTGTTGCTGCTCGGGGGTGCCGTAGGCCAGCAATGGGCCGCAGCCCACCGAGTTGTGAATGCTCATCATCGCCCCGGTGGCGCCGTCGCCGGCGGAAACTTCCTCCACTGCCAGGGCATAGGCCACGTAGTCGGTGTAGCTGCCGCCGAACTGCTCCGGGGCGACCATGCCGAGCAGGCCCAGCTCGCCCATCTTGCGTACCACCTCGTCGTCGATCCAGCCGGCCTTTTCCCAGGCCTGGGCATGGGGCGCGATCTCGCCGCGGGCAAAATCCCGGGCCATGTCGCGGATCATGATCTGTTCTTCGCTCAGTTCCAGGTCTTGCATCTGTGTACTCCCGGGCTCACAGGCCTTCGAAGAATTGCTCGACGCGCTGCTGGGTCAGCCCGGCCAGGGTCGGCGGGTTCCAGCGCGGTTGCTTGTCCTTGTCGATGATCAGGGCGCGCACGCCCTCGATGATGTCGCCGTGGGCGAACCACTGGCGGTCGATGTGCAGTTCCATGGCAAAACACTCTTCCAGCGCCAGGCGGCGGCCGCGGCGCAGCAGTTCGAGGGTCACGGCCATGGCCAGCGGCGAGCGGCTTTCCAGCAGCGCGGCGGTGTCCAGCGCCCATTGCCGGCTGTCGCCGATGGTCACCGCGCGCAGCTGTTCGATGATGCTGGGCAGGTCGGGCAGGGCGAAGAAGTGGTCGATCACCGGGCGCAGGGCGGCCAGCGGCGCATCCTCGAGCACCTGGGTGCCGAGGCGGGCCAGCAGGCCTTGCAGGTCCTTGAGCGGGTGCTCGCCGAACTGCAGGGTGTCCAGGCCTTGGTCGAGCGCGGCGAGCTGGGCGCTGTCCAGGTACCAGTCGGCCAGGCCGCAGTACAGGGCGTCGGCCGCCTTGATCTGGATGCCGCTGACGCCCAGGTAGATGCCCAGCTCGCCAGGCACGCGGGGCAGGAAGTAGCTGCCGCCGACATCGGGGAAGTAGCCGATGCCGACCTCGGGCATGCCCAGGCGGCTGCGTTCGGTGACGATGCGCAGGTCGCAGCCCTGGGCCAGGCCCATGCCGCCACCGAGGGTGAAGCCGTCCATCAGCACCAGCACCGGCTTGCGGTAACGGTGAATGCACAGGTCCAGGGCGTACTCCTCGACGAAGAAGTCTTCATGCAGCGTTTCGCCGGCCTTGAAGCTGTCGTGCAGCGAACGGATATCGCCCCCGGCGCAGAAGCCCTTGGGGCCTTCGCCGCGCAGCGCCACCGCGTGCACCTGCGGGTCGTCGGCCCACTGGTCGAGCCGCTGGCGCAGGCTGCGGACCATGTCCAGGGTCAGGGCGTTGAGGCCGGCGGGGCGGTTGAGGGTGAGGTGGCCGATGTGGTTGCGGACCTCGGCCAGTACCTGATCCGTTGCCGAGGGTTGAGCGTGCGCGGTCATCGCGGTCTCCCTGCTTTGTTATTGATTTTCCAGGTGAAGTCTGGAATTCGCGGGCGGATCGCAGGATCCTGTCATGCGAATTTACCTTGCACAATTGGCAAATCTGCAGGGCGTTTCTGCATTTTTACCTTGATTGGCTTGGCCAGACGCCGATGCAGCCACTTTAGCGCCGTGATGCCAGGGTACAAGGGGCGATCATGGATCCTGCGGGTCATGCCCCAGGGATTGCAGAAACAACGAAAACAACTCCGGCTGCGACGAGATATCCAGCTTGGCGTACAGGTGCCGGCGGTGCACCTTGATGGTCTCCGGCGAAATCGCCAGGCGCTCGGCCATGGCCTTGGACGAGTAGCCGCGCAAGATCAACCGGGCAATCTCCAGCTCGCGCTCGGACAACACCTTCGCCCCGAACAGGCTCATGGCATCGCGCACCTGGCTGGCCATCGCCGGGGCAGGGTGCAGCGCCTGGCGGTGCCAATGCTGGGTGATCAGGGCCAGCACCCACGGGCAGATCAGCGCCAGCAGGCCATGGCGCGGCGGGTCGAAGCGCTCGCGGCTGCCCAGTGACAGCGACAGCGCGCCACTGTCGCCAAGCTGGACGATGAACTGCACCTCGTCCTCCAGCACATGGTCGTGGAAGTACTTGAGGTAGTACTCGCTCTGGCGGAACTGGTCCGGCGCCACTTCTTCGAGCCGGTGCAGGCCATCGCCGATGCGCTCCTGGCAGGCCTGGTAGAACGGGTCTAGCTGATACAGGCCGCTGAGGTACAGGGCCATGGCCTCGGGGTTGCCTTCGCCGCGCGCATCGAAGATCTCCAATGCCCGCGGCAGGCCGTCGCGCGGGTAGAGCATGGCCAAGGCATTGTCGAAGGCCAGCCACTGCTGCAACAGCAGCATCAACTGGCGCCAGAAGCGTGGCTGGCCGAGCTGCTCGACGGTGCGCGCCAGGCCGGTGTGGGCACTGGCCTCGGTGAACAGGTTGTGCATGCGAGGGCTCTATCAGCTGAATATGCAATACGGATCTGTAGGAGCGGCCTTGTGTCGCGAAGGGCTGCAAAGCAGCCCCGGGATCTCGGCATCGAAGCAAAAATTGCCGGGGCTGCCCTGCAGCCCTTTCGCGACACAACGCCGCTCCTACAGTTGGCGGTGTTGCTGGATAAAAGGTGACGCAGTCTTGGAGTTTTTCTGCCAGCCCGTCAAGGGGCGTACCCCCATAGGGTAATTGGCGCCCACCCGCCGCCAGCCTACAGTCCAGCCAGGTCTTGCGGCCGCCCGACCGGTTTTCCCCTCACAACCAATAACAACCAGAGGAAAAACGCCATGAGCTCCCGTGCAGAGCCCGCAAGCGCGCTCAAGCAGCGCCTGGGTGTGTTCGACGTGGTCGCCATCACCGTGTCGGCGGTAACCCCGGCCAGTTCCGTGTTCGTCATCGCCCCGTTCGCCATCCAGCAGGCCGGCAGCGGCGCCTTCCTGTCGTTCATCATGGCCGGCGCCCTGGCGCTGATGTTCGCCTGGTGCTACGCCGAACTGGGCCGCGCCCACAGCTCGGCTGGTGGCGAATATGTGTACGCCAAGCGGGTGTTCGGCGGGCTGGCCGGCTATGCCACCTTCCTCACCGTGCTGGCCTCGATGCTGTTCATCCCGCCGGTGCTCGCCGCCGGTGCCGCCGCCTACCTGAACACCGCCCTGGGCACGCGCTTCGATACCCAGGCCGTCGCGCTGGTCATCGTGGTCTGCAGCTATGCCCTGGGCATCCTCAACATTCGCCTCAATGCCTGGATCACTGGCCTGTTCCTGTTCTGCGAGGTCGCCGCGCTGCTGGTGATCGTGGTGCTGGGCTTCGGTAACGCCAGCCAGCCGGCGGCGAGCCTGTTGCAGCCGCAGATGCTCGAGCAGGGGACGCTGGTCGCCGTGCCCTGGGCATTGGTGCTGGGGGCGGTGGGCATGGCGCTGTTCGCCTTCAACGGCTATGGCGGCGCGGTATTGCTGGCCGAGGACATGAAGGACCGTGGCCGCACCGTGCACCGCGCCGTGCTCTGGTCGTTGGCGGTGGTGGTGGCCATCGAGGTGATCCCGCTGGCGGCGTTGCTGGTCGGCGCGCCTTCGCTCGAGGCGATGCTGGCCAGTGGCGACCCCATCGGCTACCTGCTCACCGCCCATGGCAACGAAACCTTGGCGCGGCTGGTCAGCGCGGGGATTTTCCTGTCGGTGTTCAACGCCATCGTCGCCATCGTCATCCAGGTTGGACGGGTGGTGTACAGCAGTGGCCGCGATGCGATCTGGACACCCATGCTCAACCGCGCCTTCACCGTGATCCACCCACGCTGGGAATCGCCCTGGCTGGCCACGCTGTTCCTCGCCGTGCCCTCGGCGCTGCTGAGCCTGTCGGGCAGCCTGGAACAGCTGACCTCGTTCACCGTGCTGCTGTTGCTGCTGATCTACCTGGTGGTGGCGGCCTGTGCCCTGTGCAGCCGGGTGCTGCGCCGCGACCGCGAACACCCGTACCGCATGCCGCTGTGGCCGTTGCCGGCGTTGCTGGCGGTCAGTGGCGCCGGCTGGCTGCTGGTGACCCTGCTGCGCGAGGCCTCGGTGCGCGACCTGTTGATCATCCTCGGGCTGCTGGCGGTGTCGGTGACCCTGTACGGCACCCACGGCCGGCTTAGCCCGACCTTTCAGAAATTGTGAGAACCAAGGAGTACACATGCGTGCGCGTCAACTGGGCATCACCCTCGGCCACGGCGCCCCGGGCCCGTTCAATGCCATTACCGATGTGCCTGGGGTGCGGGTCGGCCACAGCACCCTGATCGATGAACAGCGCCCGGCGCCAGTGCGCACCGGGGTCACGGTGATCGAGCCACGTGCCGGGGCGGCGCGCCTGGCGCCGTGCTTCGCCGGCTGTCATGTGCTCAATGGCAACGGCGACGCCACCGGGTTGGAGTGGATCCGCGAGGCGGGCCTGCTGACCACGCCGATCGCCATCACCAATACCCACAGCGTTGGCGTGGTGCGCGACGCGCTGATCGCCGCCGAGCGCGAGCGCCTGGCCGATGACGCGGTGTACTGGTGCATGCCGGTGGTGATGGAGACCTTCGACGGCGTGCTCAACGACATCTGGGGCCAGCATGTCACGCCGGCACAGGTGCGCCAGGCGCTCGACGGCGCAGCCACCGGGGCGGTGGCCGAAGGGCCGGTCGGTGGCGGCACCGGCATGATCTGCCACGAGTTCAAGGGCGGGATCGGCACCGCCTCGCGGCGGCTGGCGGACGAGCAGGGCGGCTGGACCGTTGGCGTGCTGGTGCAGGCCAATCATGGCCAGCGCCGCGAGCTGCGGGTCGATGGCTACCCGGTGGGTCGCCAGCTGGGGCATTTGCCGTCGCCATTCACCGAGCGTGAACAGGGCTCCCCTGGCATGGGCTCGATCGTGGTGTTGATCGCCACCGATGCGCCGCTGCTGCCGCACCAGTGCCAGCGCCTGGCGCAACGGGCGTCCATCGGGATCGCCCGCACCGGTGGCGGCACCGAAGACTCCAGCGGCGATATCTTCCTGGCGTTCTCCACCGGCAACCAGGGCCTGCCGCCGGCTGACTACGGGCGCAAGGACCTGGCCCAGTGCACGGCGGTGCGCATGCTCAACAACGACCATATCTCGGCGCTGTTCATGGCGGCGGCGGAGGCGGTGGAGGAGGCGATCGTCAATGCGCTGCTGGCAGGAAGGGCGATGGTAGGCAAGGGCGGGGCGCTGGTGCCGGGGCTGGATGGGGATACATTGTTGACAGCGTTGCATGAGGTGGGGTGGAAAGCGCAAGCCCGGCGTTGAACGTATCGCAGGGCTTGCCCGCTGCCACCTGTAGTCGTGCCCTAGGGCACCCTGGCGCGTGGCGACGGGCAAGCCCCGCGAGCGGAGTTGCTAGCGTGCGCGGGCGAACGCAGGCTTGCCCGCGCGCGAAACCCGCAGCGCCACCACGCTACCCAGCACGATCAACCCGGCCAGCGCATACAGCGCCGCGTCGGTCGAGCCGGTCTGGTCCTTGATGAACCCCACCAGGTAGGGGCTGAGGAAGCCCGCCATCTGCCCCACCGAGTTGATGATCGCCAGGCCCGCCACGGCGGTGCCGGCGCTCAGCAGCGCGGTCGGCATCGGCCAGAACATCGGCAGGCCGGTCAGCGCGCCCATGGTGGCGATCGACAGGCCAAGGATGGCGATGCTCGGGTTGGCGGCGAAGTTCACCGCGATCACCAGGCCCAGGGCGCCCATCAGCATCGGCACCACAAGGTGCCAGCGGCGCTCGTTGCGCAGGTCCGCCGAGCGACCGACGAGGATCATGAACACCCCGGCCAGCAGGTACGGGATGGCGCTCAGCCAGCCGATCAGCAGCGGGCTGTCGAAGCCCATGTTCTTGATGATCGACGGCAGCCAGAAGTTGATGGCGTACACCCCGCTCTGGATGCAGAAGTAGACGAAGCCGAAGGTCCAGATCAGCGGGTTGCTCAGCACGGCCAGAACGCTGTCGCCTTGGGAGGCTGGCTTGCTGGCGGCGTCGGCCTTGAGGTCGGCCTCGATCAGCTGGCGTTCGGCCGGGCTCAGCCAGGTGGCCTTCTGGTAGCCGTCGCTGAGCAGCACGATGGCCAGCGCGCCCAGGGCCACGGTGGGCAGGCCCTGAATCAGGAACATCCATTGCCAGCCCGCCAGGCCATGCTGGCCGGCGGCGAAGTGGTCGAGAATCCAGCCGGAGAACGGCCCGCCGAGCAGGCCCGAGACCGGGATCGCCGACATGAACAGGGCCATGATCCGCCCGCGACGGTCTGCCGGGAACCAGCGCGAGAGGTACAGCACCACGCCGGGGAAGAAGCCCGCTTCGGCGGCCCCGGTGAGCAGGCGCAGGGTGTAGAACTCGCTGGGCGTGGTGACGAACAGCAGGCAAGTGGACAGGCTGCCCCAGGCGATCATCATCAGCGCGATCCAGCGCCGCGGGCCGAAGCGGTTGAGCGCCAGGTTGCTGGGCAGGCCGCAGAGCACGTAGCCGATGAAGAAGATGCCGGCGCCCAGGCCGTACACGGTTTCGCTGAATTTCAGCGCGTCGAGCATCTGCAACTTGGCGAAGCCGACGTTGACGCGGTCCAGGTAGTTGAACAGGTAGCAGATGAAAATGAACGGGATCAGCCGCAGGGTGATACGCCGGTACAGCGCATCGCGGGTGAGGTCGGTGCCTTGGTCAGGGGCGGGGCTGTGTGCCATGATCGGGTTCTCTTTTGTTATGGTTGTCGCCGCGTCGCCTGTGCCGGCGCTCGCCATGAAAAGTCTCGGGGAGTGTAGCGCGGCTGTCTTTGTGCTTTTGCACAGCGGCGGCACCTGGCTGCTGTGCCGCCGACCAAAGCCGAAGGATTCTGTGCATGTTCGAACTGGACCACGACCTGGCCCAGGACATCGTCGACCGGGCGATGGCCATCCTGCCGTGCAACGTCAATGTGATGGACAGCCAGGGGCTGATCCTCGGCAGCGGCGAACCCGAGCGCATCAATACCCGCCACGAAGGGGCCCAGTTGGTGCTGGCCAACGGGCGCATCGTCGAGCTCGACGGCGAGGCTGCCAAATGCCTGAAGGGCGTGCAGCCAGGGGTCAACCTGCCGCTGATGCTCGATGGCCGGCTGATCGGCGTGCTCGGCCTGACCGGCGACCCGCAGCAACTGCGCACCTATGGCGAGCTGGTGCGCATGACCGCCGAAATGCTCCTGGCCCAGCGCCACCTGCAGGTGGAGCAGCAATGGCGCCGGCAGCGCTGTGACGATTTGCTGGCCTTGCTGCTGGGCGGCAGCGGCGAGTCGCCGCGCCTGGTCGACGAGGCGCAGCAACTGGGCCTCAAACCTAACCTGGCACGTGTTCCCTGCCTGTTCGAACTGCAAGCCGGACCACCGGCCGAGGCGCTGTCGGCCTGGTTGATGGGCCGTTACCCGGATAGCTGGTGCGTCAGCCCGGCGCGCCAATCGTTGCTGTGGTGCCGCCCGGCGACGGCGCAACTGGACGAGCCGCGCTTGCTCGAGCGCCTGCAACGCCATGGCTGGCTGGTCGAGCGCCTGGCCTTGGGCAGCCCGGCGCAAAGCCTGGAGCAGTTGCGCCGGGGCTATCGCCGGGTGCGTGACCTGCTGGCCTATGGTCGTGAAGTGCTGCCCGCCGAGCGCCTGTTGAGCCTGGCGCGCTATCGCTTGCCAGCGCTGCTGTGGCGCTACCGCAACGACGATGCGCTGGACGAGTTGCTCGAGCCGCTGCAACGCATTCGCGCCAAGGACACCAGCGGCCAGCTGCTGGCCACCCTGCGTGCCTGGTGCGCCCATGATGGGCAGAGCCAGGCGTGCGCCGAAGCCTTGGGTATCCATCGCAACAGCTTGCGCTATCGGCTGGAGCGGATTGCCGAGGTTGGCGAGGTCGATCCGCTGCGCATGGACGGCATGCTCAGTTTGTACCTGGGCTTGCAGTTGCTGCCGGTCGATTGACCCGCGCTTTCGCTGGAGCTGCCAGCCTTGCTGGCGAAGCGGCCAACAGGGTGGCTGGCATCGGCTATGCCGGGGTTCACCGGCAAAGGGGCAGCAGGCATTCGCCCAAACAACCTCCTAGGCTTTTGTGCATCCGACCGAGGCCGCTGTGCCGCGCACCTGTCAGCATGCGCGCTAACAGGACAGGAGAATCCCATGAAAATCGTCATCGCCCCCGACTCGTTCAAGGACAGCCTTGACGCCGCCGGCGTCGCCCAGGCCATTGCCGCTGGCCTGGCCGAGGTCTGGCCGAGCGCCGAATTGCGCGAATGCCCCATGGCCGACGGGGGCGAGGGCACCATGGCCGCTATCGTCGCCGCCAGCCACGGCGAGCAGCGCCGCCAATGGGTGCGCGGCCCATTGGGCGAGCCCGTGCAGGCCAGTTGGGGCTGGCTGGCGGACAGCCACACCGCGGTGATCGAGATGGCCGAGGCCAGCGGCATCCAATTGCTCCCCAGCGCCCAGCGCGATGCCTGTCGCAGCAGCACCTGGGGTACCGGCGAGCTGGTCGGCGCAGCCCTGGCGGCCGGGGCCCGGCGCATCGTCCTGGCCATTGGCGGCAGCGCCACCAACGACGGCGGCAGCGGCATGCTGCGAGCGCTGGGCCTGCGGCTGTTCGACGCCGCCGGTCAACCGCTGGCCGAAGGCGGCTTGGCCCTGGCGCAGTTGGCACGGATCGACGCCAGCGCGCTCGACCCGCGCCTGGCCAGTGTGCACCTGGAGGTCGCCGCCGATGTCGACAATCCACTGTGCGGCGCCAATGGTGCCTCGGCGATCTTCGGCCCGCAGAAGGGCGCCAGCCCGGCGCAGGTGCAGGCGCTGGACCAGGCCTTGGGGCATTTTGCCGACCACTGCGCGCGTTTGCTGGGCAAGGACCTGCGCGATGAGCCGGGCAGCGGCGCGGCCGGCGGCATGGGTTTTGCCGCCAAGGCGTTCATGGCCGCGCGGTTCCGTCCGGGGGTCGAGGTGGTGGCCGAGCTGGCCGGGCTGGAGGCTTTGGTGCAGGGCGCCGACCTGGTGATCACCGGCGAGGGCCGCTTCGACGCCCAGACCCTGCGCGGCAAGACCCCGCTGGGCGTAGCGCGGGTGGCCAAGCGCCACGGCGTGCCGGTGGTGGTGTTGGCTGGAACCCTGGGGGCCGGTTATGAACAGCTGTACGCCCACGGCATCGACGCCGCGTTTGCACTGGCCAATGGGCCGATGAGCCTGGAGCAGGCCTGTGCCGAGGCCGACAGGTTGCTCAGGGCACGTGCGGCCGACGTGGCGCGGCTGTGGCAGGTGGCCCGCATCGGCCGGCCCTCATAAGCGCAAGTGTCAACAGTAGCCAGGGCAGGAACCCTGTGCAGCAAAGAGAACGGCGGCTCACCGCGGGTTTTACCCGACCCACGGCGATCCCCCCCCCCTCCGCGACAAGTTGTCTGCTTGACTGGAGGAGGGCATAGCTGATCGTCATCTTGACTTAATAGTCAGATTTTGTGATCGTGCGCGCCCTTCCAGTTTCTCAAGCACCAGAAAAAGCATGGGCAGCCCATGAGCTACCCAGAGGATCAACCATGTCCAACCGTGATATTTCCCGGCGCTCGTTCCTCCAAGGCGGGCTGATCGCCGGTGTCGGCGTGACCATGGCGCCGCTCGGCAGCCAGGCGTTCGCCGCCCTGATGGAAAGCCAGGTTACCGCCTCGCCGCAAAAGTGGATGAACCACGACGGCAAGGTCCGCGTACGCAACGATGCGCTGTCCAAGGTCTGCGGTGAAAAAGTCTTCGCCCGCGACATCCGCAGCAAGGACATGCCAGGCTGGCCCCAGCAGCAAGGCCACGCGCTGTTGCTCAAGGCCACCAAGGCCGACCGGCTCTATGCCGGCTACGACCTGTCGATGCTGGGCGCCGACCTGCAGCCAGACCGCATCGTCACCGCCGACGACCTGAAGAAGGACGGCATCGCCTGGCCCGAGGCGCACTCCCCGGACCCGCTGCTGCCGCCTGGCCAGGTGCCGATGTTCATCGGCCACCCGGTGGCGATCCTGATCTGGCACGACTTCGAGCGCTTTCGCAAGGCCAAGCTCAAGCTGCAGTTCAACGAAGCGGCGATCCGCTACGGTGCGCAAGCCCCGCTGTACCAGCGCGACCCCTATGGCAGCTTCCGTTTCGTGCGGGTGGCCGGCAAGACGCCGTTCGACGAGGACACCTTCTCGAGCCTGAAGGACTCGCCGCTGTTCCCCACCATCCTCGCCCGTAAACCGGTATGGAACGTCGTGCCCAAGCAGCATGGCAGCCTCACCGAGCAGGGCATGTATCACGCCCAGCGCATCGACGAGCAGCTCAAGCAGCCGCCGCAAGACTGGCTGCTGTTCGACGAACGCTACAAGACCCAGTCGATCGAGCCGGCCGCGCTGGAGCCGGACAACGGCAACGGTTGGTTCGACGCCGCCACCGGCACCTTGCATTTCGTCGTCGCCAGCCAGTGCCCGTTCGAGGTGGCGCAGGAATGCGTGCACATGATCAAGCCGTCGCGCTTCGGCCTGAAGCACTTGAACATGCACCCGGGCTACACGGTCGGCTACGGCTCCAAGGACAACAACATCTTCCCGTTCTACGCCGCCGTCGCCGCCCTGTACGGCGCGGGCGTGCCGATTCGCCTGGCCAACGACCGCTACGAGCAGTTCCAGAGCGGCATCAAGCGCCACCCGTTCGACATCCGCTACCAGCTGGCGGTGGACAAGAACGACCTGAGCTTCCAGATCTTCCGCGCCGAGATGACCGTCGACGGCGGCGGGCGCATCAACTACAGCCCGTCGGTGGCGGCGGTGGGGGCCACTGCGGCGCAGTCGATCTACTACATGCCGCAGAACGACCTGGCGGTCACCGCCTGTCACTCGCGCGGTGTCGAGGCCGGCTCCATGCGCGGCTACGGCACCCTGCAGAGCATGGCCGCCACCGAGATGATGGTCGATGAAATCGCCAACCGCCTGGGTGTCGATGCCATCGAGCTGCGCCGCAGAAATGCCCTCAAGTCGGGCATGAAGAACACCCAGGGCGCGGTGCCCGCCGGCGCCCTGCGCCTGCACGAGATCCTCGACAAGGCCAGCCAGCACGAGTGGTGGCAGAACCGCCAGGCGCGCAAGCAGGCCGAAGACGCCAAGGACCACGACAACTGGTACGGCGTGGGCTTCGCCATCACCCAGAAGGACTTCGGCACCGGCGCCGAGGCGCCGCTGGCGGCCATCGAGTTCAACGCCGACGGCCAGATCAGCCTGCGCCATATCGGCACCGAACTGGGCACCGGCATGTCCACCTCCCAGGCCTTCGTGGTCAGCGACTTCCTTGGCCGCGCTGCCGACGAGGTGAAGACCGCGCAGACCGAATGGCCGGAGCTGGCCCTGAGCACCAGTGGCAACCCGTACCTGATGAGCCAGGCCGAGCAGGACGCGGCGCTGCGCAACCCGCGTTGGGTGGCCAAGCTGGCCTCGCCGTCGTCGGCGACCAACTCGGCGTTCTACTTCAGCCACGCCACCCGCGAAGCGGCCCGGGTGCTGTTCAACCACGGCCTGTGGCCGGCGGCCGTGGCGCTGTGGCGCCAGGGCCCGTTCGGCGGCCAGGCCAATCCGCTGGTGGTGCGCCGCGAGAATGCGGTGTGGGTCAACGGCGAGCTGACCGGCAACGGCCTGGCGCCGATCCCATTCGCCGTGCTGGCCAAGAAGGCCCATGAAATGGGCCTGGTCACTGGCGTCAGCGTGCACGCGTTCAACCGCTGGAGCTGGGCTGAGGCCGACTACGTCATCGACGGTGTGCGCGAGCGCCTGCCGCTGGACGGCCTGGCGGTGAAATACGGCGACGGCGCGGCGAACGCCAAGAAGGCGCAGATGACCAGCGCCGGCTTCCACCTGCTGGACCGGCAGAACACCGCGTACCCGGCCACCCAGTTGAACAACGCCATGGTCACCTACTACAGCCCGGTGGCGACCATCGTCGAGGTCAAGGTCAACAAGGGCAGTGGCGAGGTGAGCGTGCTCAACCACCACAGCTGGGTCGAGTGTGGCCGGGTACTGGTGCCGGAGCTGGTCAAGGGCCAGCTCGAAGGCGGTATCGCCATGGGCATCGGCCATGCACTGCTGGAAGAAATGCCGCTGTACGAGGGTGGCCCGGGTGAGGGCGACTGGAACTTCAACCGCTATCGCCTGCCGATGGCCAAGCATGTCGCGGTGTGGAAGCAGACCTCGGAGATCCTGCCGCCGCTGTCGCCCACCGACCCGTCCAAGGGCATCGCCGAGGTGGTGATGATCCCGGTGGTCGGTGCCATCGCCAACGCCGTGGCCCACGCCATCGGCAAGCGCGTGCGCGACCTGCCCATCACCCCCGCCCGCGTCAAGGAGGCCCTCAATGGCTGAGCGCAAGCTGCAACTGACCCTCAACGGTCAATCCGTCGTCACCGAAGTGGTCCCCGATGACCTGGCGATGATCGACTACCTGCACGAATACCAGAACCTCACCGGTTCGCGCCTGGGCTGCGGCCAGGGTATCTGCCATGCCTGCGTGGTGATCGTCGACAACCCCGACGGCACCAGCGAGGAAGTGCGCACCTGCATCACCGGCGCGCACTACTTCGCGGGCAAGAAGGTGCGCACCATCGAAGGCCACGCCAAGCGTGACGAGGCCGGCAACCTGGGCGAGCTGAGCCCGATCCAGCAGAAGTTCGTCGAGCGCTTCGCCTTCCAGTGCAGCTACTGTGCCCCGGGCTTCGTCAACGCCGCCACGGTGCTGGTGGAGAAGGCCCAGCGCCAGCCGCTGAAAAAGAGCGAGCTGGAGGGCGCCATCGAGGCCAGCCTGGGCCACCACGTGTGCCGCTGCACAGGCTACGTGCGCTACTACGAGGCGACCCGCGATGTGCTGACCGATCTCGGTCTGGTCAAGGAGGCTTGAGCATGATGCGCGTTTTCAACGGCCTGGCATTGGCCATTGGCGCGGCGCTGGCCTTCAGCGCCCAGGCAGCCGACCAGGACCAGGTCAAGCGCGGCGAATACCTGGCCCGCGCCGCCGACTGCATGGCCTGCCATACCGCCGAAGGTGGCGCGCCCTACGCGGGCGGCCTGCCGATCCATTCGCCGTTCGGCACCATCTATGGCACCAACATCACCCCGGACAAGCAGTACGGTATCGGCAACTACAGCAGTGACGAATTCTTCGCCGCCCTCACCGAGGGCAAGCGCAAGGACGGCGCCAACCTGTACCCGGCCATGCCGTACACCTCGTACCACCTGGTCAAGCGCGAGGATGCCGACGCCATCCACGCCTACCTGATGACCGTGGCGCCGATCAATCGCCCGGCCCCTGAAACCAGCCTGAGCTTTCCGTTCAACGTGCGCGCCGGCCTGATGGGCTGGAACATGCTGTACGGCAAGAGCGTGCAGCTCGAAGAGGGCAAGGGCAACAGCGAGGCCTGGAAACGCGGCCAGTACATGGTCGAGGTGCTCGGCCACTGCGGCGAGTGCCACACCCCGCGCAACCCGATCGGCGCGCTGGAGCAGGACAAACGCCTGACCGGCGGCCTGCTCGGTGGCTACCTGGCCCCCAGCCTGCTGGCCAACGACCTGGCCGAGCGCGGCTGGAACCAGCGCGACCTGGCCACCTTCCTCAAGCACGGCATGAGTGCCCAGGGCAGCATGTTCAACGAGATGTTCCCAGTGGTGCACCACAGCACCCAGCATCTTGAAGACAGCGACCTGGCGGCCATGGCCACCTACCTGCTGGGCGACCAGCCGCCGGCGGCCAAGGTGGTCCAGGCCGTGGCCCACGAGACCCTGGGCGAGAGCGCCAAGCGTGGTCGCCAGCAGTACCTCAACGTCTGCGCCGGCTGCCATGGCGGCGACGGCGAGGGCAAGCCGCACATCGCCGTGGCCATGCAGGGCAACACCATCCTGCGCCAGGCCGACTCGCGCAACCTGGTCAAGGTGATCGTCGAGGGTATCCGCGAGCAGCAGTTCACTGGCTTCGAGCGCATGCAGCCGATGCCGGGCTTCGCCGGCAAGCTCGACGACCAGCAGCTGACCGACATGGTCAACTACCTGCGTGAAGCCTGGGGCGGTTTGCCGGGCGACTTCAGCGCCCAGCAGCTGGCCCAGCTGAAGGCGGACTGAGGTGCAGCATCTGGACCTGCAGGTGGTGCGCCAGGCGGCGCAGTGGTCCCGCGACGGGCTGCCGGTGTGGTTGTGCACGGTGCTCTGCACCTATGGCTCGGCGCCCCGTGCGCCGGGCTCGCTGCTGGCGGTCAATGGCCAGGGGCGCTGGGTCGGCTCGCTGTCTGGCGGTTGCGTCGAGGAAGACTTTCTCGAGCGCCTCGGCGCGGGCGAGTTCAGCGCGGCGGTGGCCGTGGTGCGTTATGGCGACGGCAGCGACACGCGCTCGAACATCCGCCTGCCCTGTGGCGGCATCCTCGACGTGCTGGTCGAGCGCCTGCCGGCCGACTGCGCCACCCAGGCGCACCTCGGCGAGCTGGAGGCGGCGCTGTCGGGCCGCCGCCGGCTACTGCGCGAAGTCGACCTGAACAGCGGCAAGAGCCGCCTGAGTGATGACCACAGCCAGGGGCCAAGAGTGGAGCAGGGCGAGCATCAGGTGCGCCTGCGCATCGGCGCCGCCCAGCGCCTGCTGCTGGCGGGTTATTCGAGCGTCGCGCAGTGTTGCGCCGAGTTCGCCAAGGGCCTGGGCTTCGAGGTGGTGCTGTGCGACCCACGGGACGAAGTGATGGACAACGTGGTGCTCGACGGGATAGAAATCCGCCGTGAACTGCCTTCGCTGTTCATCGCCAATGGCGGCTGCCACCGCGATACCGCGGTGGTGGCGCTTACCCACGACCCGAAGATCGACGACCTGGCCATGCTCGAAGCCGTGCGTACCGAAGCTTTCTACATAGGCGTGATGGGCTCGCAGGCCACCTCGGAAAAACGCCGTGAACGCCTGCGTCGTATTGGCGGGCTGGACGACGCCGAGATGGCGCGCATTCACGCGCCCATTGGCCTGAACCTGGGCAGCAAGACCCCGGCGGAGATCGCCCTGGCGGTGCTCGCCGATATCCTGCGTACCCGCAGCGGCATCGCCCGCGAGGCCTTGTGAACGTCGTCGCGCTGGTGTTGGCGGCCGGCCAGGGTTCGCGCTTCGGCACGGACAAGCGCCGGGCGCTGCTGGGCGATGGCCGCAGCCTGTTGCAGCACAGCGTCGAGCGCGCCCTGGCGGTGTTCGACGAAGTGCGCGTGGTGCTGCGTGAAGGGGAGCGGGGCGAGGACCTGGGGTTGCCGGCGGGCTGTCGGGTCGTCCATAGCCGCGATGCCGGGCTTGGCATGGGCCATAGCCTGGCGGCGGGCGCGGCCTCGCTGGGCAATAGCCAGGCACAGGCGGTCGCCATCCTGCTGGGGGACATGCCGTGGATTGCGCCTGCGACCTTCCAGCGTCTGATCAGTGTCGCTGCTCCTGCGGTCATCGTGGTGCCTCGTCATCAGGGGCACAATGGGCATCCGGTGCTGTTCGGGCGGGCGTTCTGGGGCGAGCTCGGTGGGCTGTCCGGTGATGAAGGGGCGCGCTGCGTGTTACGGCGACATGCCGAACGCATCGTTGTGCTGGAACTGGACGATGGCGGGGTAGTGCGCGACGTCGATACGCCGTCTGCGCTCGACTAGACTGCTCTGGGTCAATTTCCGGCATTACGTGACGCAGTGGATCAACACGGATAGCGTGGCCTGATATACCGATGCCACAGGCAGCCATTGAGGGAAAACCCTCATTGCCGCTCGTCCGGTGGCCTCCTAGCATGGATTCGGTTTCCCATCCCAAGCCCAGGAGCACAGCCATGACCAACAACAACGACGACAAACGCCCGACCCCCGATCCGGCCGAGGACAACGCTTTCTTCCCCTCGCCGTATTCCCTCAGCCAGTTCACCTCGAGCAAGTCCGACCTCAGCGGCGCCGACTATGCCGATGCCTACCAGGGCGGGCGCTGGAAGATCCTGATGATCGGCGCCGACGAGCGCTACCTGCTCACTGACAACGGCACCTTGTTCTCCACCGGCAATCACCCGGTGGAAACCCTGTTGCCCATGTACCACCTGGACAAGGCCGGGTTCGCCTTCGACGTCGCGACCCTGTCGGGCAACCCGGTCAAGTTCGAATACTGGGCCATGCCCCGCGAGGACCAGCAGGTGCTTGGCCTGTTCGATCGCTACAAGCAGGCGTTCAAGCAGCCGCGCAAGTTGTCCGAAGTGCTCGCCAGCGCACTGGGTGACGATTGCGACTACATCGGCGTGTTCATCCCCGGTGGCCATGGCGCGTTGATCGGCTTGCCGCAAAGCGAGGAGGTCGGACAGGTGCTGCAATGGGCTGCGGACAACGACAAATTCGTCATCACCCTGTGCCATGGCCCGGCGGCACTGCTGGCTGGCGGCAAGCTCTACGATGGCTACAAGATCTGCGCCTTCCCGGATGAGCTGGACGCCAAGACCCCGGACATCGGCTACATGCCCGGCCACCTGACCTGGAAATTCGGTGAGCGCCTGCTTGGGCAGGGCGTGACCATCATCAACGAAGGTATATCCGGCGCCGTGCACCAGGACCGCAAGTTGCTCACCGGCGACAGCCCACTGGCTGGCAATGCGCTGGGCAAGCTGGCCGCAGGCGCCTTGCTCAAGGCGGTCAACGGCCAGTGAGCGACATGCCGTTCGACAAACTGGTGCAAGCGGTCCAGCACATCGAGCAAGCCACCACCCTGGCCATTGTCCAGGCGGCCGTGCGCAGCATTGCGCGGCCGCTGGGCTATGACCGCTACGTGCTGTTCAGCGCCAGTGCCGCGCGCGACGAAGTGGTCGAGCGCATTCACTGGGTGGAGGGGGCCTGGTTCGGCGCGGGGCAACCTGTCGATGCGCAGACCTACATTCGCCATTGCCCGGTCAACCGCCACCTGCTGAGCGCGCGCGCGCCGTTTTTCTGGAGCAAATGCCAGGAGGCGGACGGCGAGCGTTACCAAGTGGTGAGGACGCCAAGCGGGCCGGGCGTGCATGGCTTGCAGGTGCCGGTGTTCGGCCCGGCAGGGTTGGAGGGCGCCATGAGCCTGGGCGGGCAGCGTATCGAAGCAAGCACCAGTGTGCGCCTGGGGTTGACCTTGCTGGCCAATGCCGCCTTCAGCAACGCCCGGCGGCTGCTGGAAGCGCCACCGGGGTTGGGGCCATTGTCCGAGCGCGAGCGCCAGGTGCTGGCCTGGACCGCCGCCGGCCAGCGCCAGGCCGATATCGCCGCCACCCTGGGGTTGTCGCTGCGCACCGTGGAAAACCACCTGCGCGCGGCGCGCCGACGCCTGGGCGTCAGCACCACCGCCCAGGCGATTCGCATCGCCCTGGGCAGTGGCGCGCTCGACTGACTCAGCCCTTGTGCGCGACGTTCAGCACCACTTTGCCGATGTGCCGGCCAGACTCCATCAGCGCATGGGCCTGGCTGGCCGCCGCCAAGGGGAAGGTGGCGTGGATCAGCGGCTTGACCGCGCCGCTGCGCACATGGGGCCAGGCCTTGGCCTGCAGCTCGGCGAGGATCGCCGCCTTGTCGTCGGCGCTGCGCGCGCGCAGGGTCGAGCCGATATGGGTCAGGCGCTTGGTGAGCATGGGGAACAGGTCGAGCTCGGTGGCCGGGCCCTTGATCACGCCAATCTGCACGATGCGCCCGTCCATGGCCGCGGCCTTGAAGTTGCGCGCGACATAGTCGCCGGCAATGATATCGACGATCACATCGACGCCACGGCCTTCGGTGTGCAGCAGCACCTGCTCGACGAAGTCCTCGCGGTTGTAGTCGATGGCGACATCGGCGCCCAACGCCAGGCTCGCCGCCTGTTGCCCGGGGCCGTTGACCGTGGTGAACACCTGCGCCGCGCCCAGGGCCTTGGCCAGTTGCGTGGCGGTGGTGCCGATGCCCGAGGCGCCGCCGTGGATCAGCACGCTCTCGCCGGCCTTGAAGCCGCCGCGCTGGAACAGGTTGACCCAGACGGTCATGAAGGTTTCCGGCAGCGCCGCGCCCTCGACCATCGACAGGTTATCGGGCAGGTGCGCGGTGGTACGCTCGTCGGCCACGGCGTACTCGGCGTAGCCACCGCCCTGGACCAGGGCGATGACCGCGTCGCCGAGGGCGAAACCCTTGACCTGCGCGCCGAGCGCGACCACCTTGCCGGCGATCTCCAGGCCGGGAATGTCCGGGGCGCCGGCAGGTGGGTCGTACAGACCCTTGCGTTGCAGCAGGTCCGGGCCATTGACGCCGGCGGCGTGAACCTGGATCAGCACCTCGCGTGGGCCAGGTTGCGGCGTGGCGTGGGTGGCGGCTTGCAAGACCTGCGGGCCGCCAGGCTGGGTGATGTCGATGGCGGTCATGTGCTCGGGAACGGTGTGACGCATGAGGACCTCTGTGATTCTGAAGAAAGGTGGGTCACAGGGTATGGAACACGGCCGCAACCGTCGCGCGGCGATTTTGCGCCGCACCCTTGCAGATTTTCTTCAACCAAACGCACGTGTAGGAGCCAGCCTTGCTGGCGAAGCAGACGGCGCGGTGGATGCCTTGCCGACGCTAGTATTCGTCGGCAAGGCCGGATAACTTGTGGCCCTTGATGGAGTCGACGAATGAATTGGGATGACGCCCGCATGCTGCTGGCCTTGAGCCGTGAGCAGACCCTGCGCCGCGCCGCGCGGCTGCTGCGAGTCGACCAGGCCACGGTGGGCCGGCGCGTGGCGGCACTGGAGGCAGACCTGGGTTCGACCCTGTTCCTGCGCACCCCTGGCGGCTACCAGCTGACCGCCATTGGCGAGGTGGCGGTGGAAATGGCGCAGAAGATGGAGCACGCCGCGCTGGAGCTGGCCCGGCGTACCCGCGGCGCCGACAACGAAGAGGCTGGCGAGGTACGTATCGCCACCACCGATTCGCTGGCCCACGAGTTCGTCATTCCCGCGTTGCGCGAGCTGCGCCAGAGCCATCCGGAGGTCCGCGTGGTGCTCAGCGGCGGCTCGGATATCGTCAACCTGTCGCAACGCGAGACTGACATCGCCATTCGCAACCAGCGGCCGGACAGCCCCGACCTGGTGCTGCGCAAGCTGGCCAGTTGGCAGATGGGCTTGTTCGCCGCAGAGGACTACCTGCAGCGCCATGGCCTGCCGCAAGACGGCAGTTTCGCCGGGCATGACCTGGTGGTGTACGAGCCTTACTGGCGCGGCCAGGCGCAGCCGACCCTGGTGGACGTGCCGATCGGCGAGGGCCGGGTGGTGATGGCGGCCAACGCCAGCATGCTGTTGCGCCGGGCCCTTCACGAAGGGTTGGGGATTGGCGAGATTCCGCTCGCGCTTGGCCAGCGCGATGGTTTGCGCCGGGTGTGGCCGCAGCGCACCCGGGCGCAGCCCTACGAGGTATGGATGGTCACCCACCAGGACCTGCGCCACACCGCGCGGGTACGCGCGGTGATCGAGCGGTTGGTGGCGGCCTTCGAGTAACGATCTGGCGCCTGCAGCAAGCGCGCAGCGCAAGCAGCTTTAGCCGCGAACAGCGAAAGGATCAGTACACCGAGCGTGCAGCCGTGCTCGGCGCGCTGTCCTTGAACGTGGCCAGCAACCCCTGCAAGCCACGCATCAGCACCGTGGTATCCACCCCCACCGCGACGAATGCCGCGCCGAGCTGGATATAGCGACGTGCCAGTTGCTCGTCGGCACTGAGGATCCCCGCCGCCTTGCCGGCCTGGCCGATGCGCACGATGGCCTGCTCGATGGCCGCCTGCACCTCGGGATGCCCAGGATTGCCCCGGTGGCCCATGGCGGCGCTGAGGTCGGCCGGGCCGATGAATACCCCGTCGACACCGTCCACCGCGCAGATGGCGTCAAGGTTGGCCAGGCCCTCGCGGTTTTCGATCTGCACCAGCAGGCAAACCTGGTCGTCGGCGCGATCCAGATAGTCAGGAATGCTGTTCCAGCGTGAGGCGCGGGCCAGGGCGCTGCCAACCCCGCGTATACCCGCTGGCGGGTAGCGGGTCGCGCGTACCAGTTGGCGAGCCTGTTCGGCGCTCTCGACCATCGGCACCAGCAACGTTTGCGCGCCGATATCGAGCAGTTGCTTGATCAGCGCGATATCGCCGATGACCGGGCGTACCACGGCCTGGCCAGGGTAGGGCGCCACGCCCTGCAGTTGGCCGAGCAGGCTGCGCAGGTCATTGGGGGCGTGCTCGCCATCGAGCAGCAACCAATCGAAGCCGACGCTGGCGGCCAGCTCGGCGCAGTACGGGTCGGCCAGGCCCAGCCACAGGCCGATTTGCGCCTGGCCGCCGCGCAGCCGTTGCTTGAAGCTGTTGATAGGCATGTCCATGGATTGTCCTTACACGAAACGGCAGGCGATCGAACCGAGCTGGTCGTAATCGACATGGAAGGTGTCGCCGGGGCGCGCTGCCACCGGGCGGGTGAAGGAGCCGCCGAGAATAACCTGGCCGGCCTCCAGGCCGACGTCGTGGGCGGCCAGTTTGTTGGCCAGCCAGGCCACGCCCTTGGCCGGGTGGTTGAGCACGGCGGCGGACACCCCGGACTCTTCGATCACGCCGTTGCGGTAGAGCACCGCCGGCACCTTGCGCAGGTCGATCTGGCCGGGCCGCACGGCGCGCCCGCCCAGGACCACCCCGGCGTTGGCGGCGTTGTCGGAAATGGTATCGAACACCTTGCGGGTGGCCCCGGTGTGCGGGTCGACCTGCTGGATGCGCGCGTCGATGATCTCCAGGGCCGGCATCACCCATTCGGTGGCCTCGAGCACGTCGAACAGGGTCACGCCGGGGCCCTTGAGTGGCTTGCCGAGGATGAACGCCAGTTCCACCTCGACCCGCGGCACGATGAAGCGCGCGAAGGGGATGTCGCTGCCTTCGTCGAAGAACATGTCGTCGAGCAGCGCGCCGTAGTCAGGCTCGGTGATGTTCGAGGAGACCTGCATGGCGCGGGAAGTAAGGCCGATCTTGTGGCCGACCAGGCGGCGGCCATCCTTGATCTTCTGGTTCACCCAGGCGCGCTGGATGGCGTAGGCGTCCTCGATGCTGATCGCAGGGTATTCCAGGGAAAACTGGCCGACCTGTTCGCCGGCGCGCTCGGCCTGGTCGAGGCGCGCGGCGGCTTGCTGGATGATAGGGGCGTCGAGCATGGAAACCTCAGGGCTGGCGGCTGAACAAGGCGTGCAGGCTGCTGTGCTTGGCGTCGTACACCTGGGCCTGGCTTTCGTCGATTTGCACGGTCAGGCCCACCGGGCGCCGCGCGAGCAGCGGGTCCAGGTGCCGGCGCAACACGGCCAGCAACTGCTCGCCGACCTGGCGATGCACACTGGCGCTGCGCCCCGCGCCCATGCGCAGGTTGGCGTAGACGAAGCCATAGTCGCCCTGGCCGTCGGCGATCGCCGCATGGGCCGCTGGGTAGGCCAGCACCCGGGTGCCGCCGGTGGGGAACACCTGGCGGTCGCTTTCATCGCGCTGGGCGAGCATGCAGTCGGCCAGGGCGCGGCACAGCGCGGGCAGGTCGCTGTCGGTTTCGATGTCCGGGCTGTAGAGCAGGACCAGATGGGGCATGCGGATGCTCCTTAAAGGCGGCTGGTGGAGGCCACGCCGGCCGGGTTCGAGGCCTGGGCGGCGGGGATGGCGGCGCCGTCCTGCGCGGTGACCGGAAAGATCGCGTTGATCTGGCCGGTACCGGACGAGCCGAAGTAGGGCGTAACCACTTCGGCCTTGCCGTCGTAGCGCGACCAGCCCAGGGCGCCGAGGAGCATGGCGGTGTCGTGCATGAAGCCCTCGCCATGGCCCTTGACCGCGTATTCGGGCAGCATCGCGCAGAAGTCGGCCCAGTCGCCGTCCTGCCACATGCGCACCACGCGGTGATCGAGGGTTTCCAGGAACGGGCTCCAGACCTGGGTGGCGAACGCTGGGGCCTGGCCGTTCTGGGCGAAGCGGTGCGACAGCGAACCGCTGGCCAGGAAGGCCACGTTGCCGTCGTAGTGATCCTCGACCGCGCGGCGCATGGCCCAGCCCAGGCGCGCGCTGTCGTTGAGGTAGTGCGAGGTGCACAGCGCCGAGACCGAAATCACCTTGAAATGGCGGTCGGCGTTCATGTAGCGCATCGGCACCAGGGTGCCGTATTCCGGGGCCAGGGTGGTGGCGTCATGGGCCATGGTCTCCACGCCCAGGCGGTTGCATGCCTGCGCCAGCAGGTGGCCCAACTCGGGGTTGCCGGGGAAGCCGTAGTTCATGTTGGCGATGAAATGCGGCAGTTCGTTGCTGGTGTACAGGCCTTCGAACTGCGCTGCGCAGTTGATGTGGTAGTTGGCGTTGACCAGCCAGTGGGTGTCGAACACGACGATGGTGTCCACGCCCAGTTTCCGGCAGCGGCGGCCGATCTCGTGGTGGCCGTCGATGGCCGCCTGGCGAAAGCCCTGGCGCGGGCCGGGCAGCTCCGACAGGTACATCGACGGCACGTGGGTGATCTTGGCGGCGAGCGCGAGTTTACCCATGGGAATCTCCTTTGATTGTTGTTGTGCTCCGAGGGTGGCGGGGTAAGTCGCCGCGGCGGCTTGCCCCGCGAGGCCGTCAGACGCCCCAGCGCGGAATGTGATGGCTACCCATGGATATACACACGTTCTTGATCTCGGCGAAGACCTCGAAGCTGTATTGCCCACCCTCGCGGCCGGTGCCCGAGCCCTTGACCCCGCCGAACGGCTGGCGCAGGTCGCGCACGTTCTGGCTGTTGATGAACACCATCCCCGCCTCGATCCCGCGGGCCAGGCGGTGGGCCTTGCCGATGTCCTGGGTCCAGATGTACGAGGCCAGGCCGTACTCGGTGTCGTTGGCCAGTTTTAGCGCCTCGGCTTCGTCCTTGAACGGGATCAGGCACACCACCGGGCCGAAGATTTCCTCCTGGGCGATGCGCATCTGGTTGTTCACATCGGCGAACACGGTCGGCTGGATGAACTGCCCCTTGGCCAGGTGCGCCGGCAAGCCCGCCGGGCGCTCCAGGCCACCGGCCAGCAGGCGCGCGCCTTCTTCCAGGCCAATGCGGATATAGCCGGTGACCTTGTCGTAATGCTGCTGGGTGATCATCGAGCCGACCTGGGTCTTCGGGTCGGTCGGGTCGCCGACGATCAGGCGCTTGGCGCGGGCGGCGAATTCGGCGACGAACTGCGGGTACACACTCTCCTGGATGAAGATCCGGCTGCCGGCGGTGCAGCGCTCGCCGTTGAGCGAGAAGATGGTGAACAGCGCGGCGTCCAGGGCGCGCTCGAGGTCGGCGTCCTCGAAGATCAGCACCGGCGACTTGCCGCCCAGTTCCATCGAGTACTTCTTCAGGCCCGCGCTCTGCATGATCTTGCGGCCGGTGGCGGTGCCGCCGGTGAAGGAGATCGCCCGCACGTCCGGGTGACGCACCAGGGCATCGCCCGCCGTGGCGCCATAGCCCTGGATCACGTTGAGCACGCCGTTGGGGATGCCGGCCTCGACCGCCAGGCGGCCCAGTTCGTTGGCGGTCAGTGGCGACAGCTCGCTCATCTTCAGCACCGCGGTGTTGCCCAGGGCCAGGCATGGCGCGGTCTTCCAGGTGGCGGTCATGAACGGCACGTTCCATGGCGACACCAGGGCGCACACGCCCACCGGCTGGTACAGGGTGTAGTTGAGCATCTGGTCGTCCACCGGGTAGCTGTGGCCGTCCATGCGCGTGCACACCTCGGCGAAGAAGTCGAAGTTGTGCGAAGCGCGGGGGATCAGCACATTGCGCGTCTGGTGGATCGGCAGGCCGGTGTCCAGGGTTTCCAGTTCGGCCAGCTGCGGCACGTTCTGCTCGATCAGCTCGCCCAGGCGGCGCATCAGCCGGGCCCGCTGCCTGGCCGGGGTATTGGCCCATTTCGGGAAGGCCGCCTTGGCCGCGGCCACGGCCTGGGCGACTTCCTCGGCAGCGCCGCTGGCGACCTCGGCGATCGCCTCGCCGGTGGCGGGGTTGTAGTTGACGAAGGTGTCGCGGCTCTCGACTTCGCGGCCGTCGATCCAGTGCTTGATCATGCTGTTGCCTCTTGTGCGTGACGGGCGAAGAACTCGGCTTCGCTGACGATTCGGTTGACCAGGCGAGCGACGCCTTGCACCTCAACCACCACTTCATCGCCCGGCACCACGTCGGCCAGGCCTTCCGGCGTACCGGTGGCGATCATGTCGCCAGGTTGCAAGGTCATGAAGCTGGAGAAGTATTCGATCAGGTAGGGGATGTCGAAGATCATGTCCGCGGTGCTGCCTTCCTGCTTCAGCTCACCGTTGACCCAGGTGCGCAGCTTGAGGTTGGACGGGTCCGGCACATCGGCGGTGTCGACGATCCACGGGCCCACGGGGGTGGTGGCATCGCGGTTCTTCACCCGCAGGTTGGGGCGGTAGTAGTTCTCCAGGTAGTCGCGGATGGCGTAGTCGTTGCACACCGTGTAGCCGGCCAGATAGTCCAGGGCATTCTCGCGACGCACGTTGCGCGCCGGCTTGCCGATCACGGCCACCAGTTCGCACTCGTAGTGCATGTACTTGACGTTGTCCGGGCGCCAGGTCACCTGGTCGTGGCCGGTGTAGGTGCCGGGTGACTTGATGAATGCCAGCGGTTCGGTGGGTGGTGTGAAGGCCAGCTCGGCGGCGTGGTCGGCGTAGTTCAGGCCCAGGGCGAACATGCTGCCGGTGGCCGGTGGCAGCCAGGTGACCTGGTCGGCCTGGACCCGCCGGCCGTCGGCCAGGCGCAGTTGCTGGTCGGCCTCGACGATGGCCTGGTGGACCTGGCCGTCGAGCTGGATGCGGGCGTGCTTCATGGGGCGAGTCCTTGTTCGGCGACGATGGGGGTGGTGAGCTGGCCAAGGCCGTCGATCTCGACCGTCACCTGGTCGCCCGGCAGCACATCGACTCGGCCTTCCGGGGTGCCGGTGATCAGCACGTCGCCGGCATGCAAGGTCATGAACTCGCTGATCTCGGCGATCAACTGCGCGACGCTGCGCACGCAGTTGGCGGTGTTGTTCTGCTGGCGCAACTCGCCGTTGACCCACAGGCGAATACCCAGCGCATCAGGGTTGCCGACCTGGGCCGCCGGCACCAGCTCTGGCCCCAGCGGGCAGAAGCCATCGCGGCACTTGGCCTTGACCGCCGGGCGGTAGTAGCTGTCCTCGGGCAGGCTAAATTCGTTGACCAGGGTGTAGCCGGCCACATGCTCCAGGGCCTTGGCCACGCTCACGCGGCTGGCATCCTTGCCGATCACCACGCCCAGGGCGGGGCCGGGTTGCAGGCGTTCGACTCCCGAGGGGTAGGTCAAGGCCTGGCCGTGCCCGTTACGGGTGTTGGGGGTCTTGATGAACAGCACCGGCTTGACCGGTGGTTGCCGGTAGGGCGCTTCATGGAAGGACGCCAGGTGCTGCTGGAGCAGGCCCGGGTAGTTCAGGGCGACGCCGAACAGGCTGCCGCTGGCGACCTCGTGCAAGGCACGGCTCATGCTTTTCTCCTGCGCTCTGCGAAGCATGGGGGTATGCTTCATGGTGTTTTTGTTAATGTGTTAACGTTATATTTAATATGTTAACGATCGTCAAGGCATCGACGCTGCCGAGGTGGCGATCGCGGGCAGTCCAACCGGCACGAGAACAACAATGAAAGCGCGACAGCCGATCCCCAACATCAATATCGGGCAGGTCTACGACCAGCGTTACAGCGACAGCGAGGTGCACTACGACCGGCTCGGCAACCTGGCCGGGTTCTTTGGCCGCAACATGCCGGTGCATCGCCATGACCGGTGCTTCCAGGTGCACTACGTCAAGAGTGGCAGCGTGCGGGTGTTGCTCGACGACCAGCGCTTCCACGAGGCCGGGCCGATGTTCTTCCTGACCCCGCCGACCATCCCCCATGCCTTCGTCACCGAGACGGACGCCGACGGCCATGTGCTGACCGTGAGCCAGCAACTGGTCTGGCAACTGTTGCAGGCCGAGCCGGGCCTGGGCAGCAACCCGCGCTTGGCGCCGGCCTGTGTCGCCCTGGGGCAGTTGCAGGGCCAGGCCGGCGAGCAGGCGCGGCGCCTGGAGCAGTTGCTCGATCTGCTGGGCAGCGAGGTCGGCCAGGGCCAGGTGGGGCAGGGCACGGCATTGCAGGACCTGGCGCGGCTGGTGATGATCAGCCTGTTGCGCCTGGGCGCCAATGCGTTGCCGGCCAACCCGGCGCGGCACGAGGACTTGCAGGTGTTCCGCCGCTTCAACGAGCTGATCGAGCGCCACTACCTGGACCACTGGACGCTGCCGGCGTACGCGGCGGCGCTGGGGGTGACCGAGGCGCGCTTGAACGATGTGTGCCGGCGAATCGCCGACTTGCCGTCCAAGCGCCTGGTGTTCGAGCGGCTGATGCAGGAGGCGCGGCGGCTGCTGTTGTATTCCGGCGGTTCGGCCAATGCGATCTGCTACCAGCTGGGGTTCAAGGATCCGGCTTACTTCAGCCGGTTCTTCCAGCGCCATGCCGGCACCACGCCGGGGGAGTACCGCCTGCGCCAGGCGGGGTTGCGCTGAGCGGTTCAGGCGGGCACCGGGTGTTGCCAGGGGGCTGGACAGAACGGGGGCAAATGGTTTTCACTTTATTAATATCTTAATAAAACCAGCCCTTTATCCTGATGACTCAACCTAGACCCTCACTGACCTTGACCTTGTTGCAGGCCCGCGAAGCGACCATGGCGTTCTTCCGTCCGGCCCTCAATGCCCACGACCTGACCGAACAGCAATGGCGGGTGATCCGCATCCTGCGCCAGCAGGGCGAGCTGGAGAGCCACCAGCTGGCGGATTTGGCGTGCATTCTCAAACCGAGCATGAGCGGGGTGCTCAAGCGCCTGGAGCGTGATGGCCTGGTGGCGCGGCGCAAGTCGCCGGAGGACCAGCGGCGGATCTTCATCAGCCTGACCGTGCGTGGGCAGCAGGCGTTTCTGGCGATGAGCGAGGAGATGGAGCGTAATTACCAGGAGATCCAGCGACAGTTTGGCAGTGACAAGTTGGAGCAATTGATGGGGTTGTTGAACGAACTGAAGAAGGTCAAGCCCTGAAACTGTGAAGCGTGGCATCAAAGAACTGCATCCACACGGCAATTGACTCATTTTGTTGCTGTTGCTGTTGCTGTTGCTGTTGCTGTTGCTGTTGCTGTTGTGCTCTGGCTCTTGCTTCTAAGCGCGCGATAGTTCAGGCGCCGCCAATTGCGACTTCAGGAGGCCGAGCGGAGTGCTTGCGTAGTGGGGCGACGGCCATGGATGGCCGTCGAGCGCTGCGCCCCAGGATGGGGCGTACAGCGCGGTACCCACGG
>NZ_JAMYBV010000031.1:0-57488 GCF_024126635.1 Pseudomonas sp. VA159-2
TGGATAGAGTACTCGGCTACGAACCGAGCGGTCGGAGGTTCGAATCCTCCTGAGTCCGCCACTTTTGAAGTGGCTTTGCCTGCAAGGCTGCTTCAATCAACCAGTGGTAACCTGGTCTAAAACTACCCCACGGACTCATAGCTCAGCTGGATAGAGTACTCGGCTACGAACCGAGCGGTCGGAGGTTCGAATCCTCCTGAGTCCGCCACTTTTGAAGTGGCTTTGCTTGCAAGGCAGCTTCATCCGCCAGTGGTAATCTGGTCTAAAACTACCACCTACGGACTCATAGCTCAGCTGGATAGAGTACTCGGCTACGAACCGAGCGGTCGCAGGTTCGAATCCTGCTGAGTCCGCCATATATCAAGAAGCCCGCTCATTTGAGCGGGCTTTTTGTTTTTCTGGCGTACGGAATTGTCGCAGATGTGCATCTACGCTTTTTGTAGAGGTCTGGCGGTCTGTGGAGCAGCCGGCCTGGCCGGCGAACACCGGCGCAGCCGGTGCCCAACCATCGTGTCGCCTGGTTCGCCAGCAAGGCTGGCTCCTACAGGACGAGGTCGGCGCGAATTGTTCGGGGCACTGAATGCGATGTGCTTTTTCCGCCAGGCCCACCGTCGCACTGGTGGCTTCGAGCGTTGTCATAGCTTTATCGCGCAAACGATTGTTCTGGCCAAAAAATTTAAGCGATCCGACAGCTTACACAGTGTATGATTGCGCCCGTCAGCCCCGCCGGGGCTTGTGGAATCCCACCATGGACTTACCCAGTAGTTACTCCTTAACGCGCTTCATACCGCAAGATCTGACCGATTGATTCTCCCGGCGTGCTCCGCTGCTGGGAGTGGAGTTCGCCTATGACCGAAATCGAAGTAAAGAAAGCTCAGGAAAGCCTGCAGGATCGCCTGGCCCAGGTGATCGAACTGCTGCAGCGCCAGCGGGTCGTCGAGGACCTGACCCACCGTCAGGAAGGTCACCACCATGACCTGGTGGAAAACCTCGTCCATCGCCAGAACCTCGTCGAGTTGCAGCGCAAGCTCGATGACCTGCACCCGGCCGACATCGCCTACATCCTCGAAGCCCTGCCGCTGGAAGACCGCCTGACGGTCTGGCAGCTGGTCCGCTCGGACCGCGACGGCGATATTCTGCTTGAAGTTTCCGACGCCGTTCGCCAGTCCCTGATCGCCGACATGGACGATCACGAGCTGTTGGCCGCCGCCAAGGAAATGGACGCCGACGAACTCGCCGACCTGGCACCGGAGCTGCCGCGCGACGTTGTTCATGAGCTGATGGAAAGCCTCGATGCACAGCAGCGCGAGCGCGTGCGTTCGGCCCTGAGCTATGACGAGGAGCAGGTCGGCGCGCTGATGGACTTCGAGATGGTGACCATCCGTGAGGACGTCAGCCTCGAAGTGGTGTTGCGCTACCTGCGCCGGCTCAAGGAGCTGCCGGGGCATACCGACAAGCTGTTCGTGGTCGACTACGACGGCAAGCTCAAGGGTGTGCTGCCGATCAAGCGATTGCTGGTCAACGACCCGGACAAGAAAGTCGCGGAGGTCATGGCCAATGACCCGGTGACCTTTCACCCCGAGGAAGATGCCTACGATGCCGCCCAGGCGTTCGAGCGTTACGACCTGGTTTCCGCGCCGGTAGTGGACAAGAGCGACCGCCTCATCGGTCGTTTGACCATCGACGAGATGGTCGACCTGATCCGTGAGGAGAGCGAAAGCGAAGTGCTGAACATGGCGGGTCTGCGCGAAGAGGAAGACATCTTCGCCTCGGTCTGGCGTTCGTTGCGCAACCGTTGGGCGTGGCTGGCTATCAACCTGATCACTGCCTTCGTGGCGTCGCGGGTAATCGGCCTGTTCGAAGGTTCCATCGAAAAGCTTGTCGCCCTGGCCGCGCTGATGCCGATCGTGGCGGGTATCGGTGGCAACTCGGGTAACCAGACCATCACCATGATCGTCCGAGCCATGGCCCTGGACCAGGTATCGCCCGGTAATACCAGCCGTCTGATGCGCAAGGAGCTGGCGGTTTCGCTGCTCAATGGCCTGATCTGGGGTGGGGTGATAGGCGCGGTGGCGTTCTGGCTGTATGGCAGTTGGTCGCTGGGCCTGGTGATGACTGCCGCGATGACCCTCAACCTGTTGCTGGCCGCCTTGATGGGGGTGCTGATCCCGATGACCCTGACCCGCCTGGGTCGTGACCCGGCCATGGGTTCCAGCGTGATGATCACTGCGGTGACCGACAGCGGCGGCTTTTTCATCTTCCTGGGGCTGGCCACGGTGTTCCTGCTCTGAGGCTGTTGCCGCAGCCTTTGCAGCAGCAGTACAACGCAGTCTTGAAGACTGTGCGATCCCTGTAGGAGCGGCCTTGTGTCGCGAAAGGGCTGCGCGAGCAGCCCCGGCAGTTCTGCAAGCCCTGGTGCTGCGTAGCAGCCCATTGCGACCGGCCCGGCGCTCCGACAAGGCCGCTGCAGAAGCCAAGGCAGAAGGCAGCACCCACAAAAAAGCCAGCTTGCGCTGGCTTTTTCGTGTGCGGCGGTAAAGCGCGATCAGGACGCGTCGGCGGCCATTTCCACATCGTGAGCGATGAGGGCGACCAGGGCGTTCTGCTGGCGGTGAGACAGTTGGCGGAAGCGCTGCAGCAGCTCGCGTTCATGCAGGCTGAGCTCTGGGCTGTCCAGGCGCATGCTCAGCTCGTCGCCCAGCGCACCTTCCTGGATAAGGCTTTGTTCCAGGCGTGCGATGATCTCGGAGTTCATGCTGCGGTGATGGTTGCGCGCTACCTCGGCAATGCGCTCACGCATCCCGTCTGGCAGGCGAACGACGAACTTGTCAGCGGTGCGGCTCGAATAGATAGCCTGTTTCATTGGGCGCATATAAATTGACCGGTTGTTCTGGTTCAGGGGAAGCGGTTCTCAAATTGGCCGCACGGTGGAAGTACGACCGCGGCGACGACAAAATGTTCAACCGTGATGTGATTTTGGGTGTTCATCTTGCCTCGTGGTCGCCGTTTCCTTGGCGTCAATTCTGTGACAAATAGTGAGCCGGATAAAGGCTTTTTGCCAGTACCAATTATCAGAAATGAGCACTGGTTTGAAAAGTTTCACATACATCCGTGGTCGGCAGTGTCAGACGTTTGTCGTCAAAATCTGGTAATAAGCAACAAACGCCGAGGGAAAAGCTTACAATTTGCGGGTTTCCTTCACATTGAGCATAGTGGCTATGCAATATGACGCAAGCAACGGGATGATCTCAAGGGCACGGGTTATATTGCTCATAGGACCGTCTGGCGCGGGAAAAGATTCCCTGATCGATGCCGCCCGTGAGCCATTGCGCGCGCGTGGGGTAGAAGTGGCCCGCAGGGTCATCACCCGCTCGGCCGAGGCCAAGGGCGAAGACGCCCACGGCGTGAGCGAGGCGCAGTTTCAGGCCATGCACGACGCCGGGGCGTTTGCCCTGGATTGGCAGGCCAATGGCCTGCGCTATGGCATTCCCATCCAGGTCGACCGTTGGCTTGGCACCGGCAAGTCGGTGCTGATCAACGGTTCCCGCGGTCACCTGGCAGCCGCTCGGCGCCGTTATCCCGACCTGCTGGCGGTGGGCCTGGCGGTATCGCCCCAGGTCTTGCGCGAGCGTTTGCTCGCCCGGGGGCGGGAAAGCCTCGAGGATATCGAGCAGCGACTGGCCCGCAACGCCCGCCTGCAAGCTTATGATGCCGACGTCCATGTGCTGGACAATTCGGCTACATTGGCAGAAGCGTTGCGCGCCTTGCTCTGCTTGCTCGACGAGCAGGGGATAATCCGCTTGAGCCTTGCGCAAAAACCGACATGCAATTTGCCCGATTGAGGCATGACAAACGGCGGCATGCTGGTTAACATGCTTGCCGTCCCGCCGTACAGGCTCCGCTGGCGGCTCGCATGTCTCAGTAGCTCAATTGGATAGAGCATCCCCCTCCTAAGGGGAAGGTTGCAGGTTCAAATCCTGCCTGGGACGCCATCTTCAGATTTTCCCCGCCTGTTCATCGCACCGTCGATTGCTCAAAGGGTAGGGGAATAGCGTTTTTCGATGTCCTGCTCGGTCGTCTTGTTCGCCACCTCAGCCACGCTGCCTGGAGCCTGGGCGCGATACTGCTGCTGTGCAAGACGAGCCTGAATCTTCAGCTCGGTGTCTTCCTTGATGCGCAGGGCGATCTGCTTGTCGATCTTAAGCTTCTGCTCCGGCGGCAGGGCATCGTACTCTTGCGCTGTCAGGCCAAGTTCCTGGAGCAATTTCTCCTTGATCTTCTGCGCCGGTGACTTGGCCATGTAGTCGCGGAACTCCTGCAGGGCATCGGGGGCTTCCTGCTTGGCCGTGCGGGCCTGGCTTGTAGCGTCGGCGCGAGGGTTCTGCAGCTTGGCCATCAACTTGGCAAACGCCTCCTTGCCGTTGTCTCCTGCACCTTGTTGCGCTGTGCTGCCTTGGCTGTGCTGCTGTGCGTCGGCCTTGCCGGTCGCGGGGATGCCCTGGAAGGCTGGCTGTTCGCTGCTGCTGTAGTGCTGCTGCACGTTGTGCCAACCCAGGCCGGTTGCATTGATAAGCATGGTTTCCTCCATGGACTTGAAGCAAAGGACCGGACGAAAGTGGCAAAAGCTGTGCCAGTGCGCCATGCGCAATGAAATAGAGCGTTCGGGCTATTCCGGAGGCTGTGTGCACGGAATATGCTTGCCCGCGAGAGGAACAGGATTGCCGCCTGCGGCAATTATCATGAATGTCGGCAGCACCGTGACCGGGGCGCAGTTGCTGGATACCAAGGAGAGCGTCCATGAGTCAGGCAATCAAGCCGATTCCGGCGGAGTTTACCGAACAGCAACTGCACACCTTGTTCGAGCTGATCAGCGATGGCATCTGGGACTGGGATGCCAACAGCGGTTATGTCTACCGCAACCCCGGCTGGTACGCGATGCTGGGCTATGCCAGTCATTCCATGGCCAACTCGGTGCTGACCTGGGAGAGCGTGATCCACCCGCAGGACTATCCGCGGGTGATGGCGCATTTCGAGGCCTACATCAACCAGCGCAACGAGCGCTACCGCATCGAGTATCGATGCCGCTGCCAGGACGGCAGCTACCTGTGGATCGAGGACAGCGGTCATATCATTGCCCGCAACCCGGATGGCTCGGTGGCCCGCATGCTGGGCGCGCACCGCAATATCGATGCCGGCAAGCGCCTGGTGGCGGGCCTGGAACAGCGCAACCAGTCGCTGGAGACCCAGGTCGCCGAGCGCACCCGCGAGCTGTCGTGGGTCAACCAGCAATTGCAGCGGCAGTTGGACGAGAACCGTGAACTTGCCGAACGCGATGCGCTGACCCGCACCGCCAACCGCTATTGTCTGGAAAAGACCTTGCAGCAGGAATGCGAGCGCGCCGGCCGTTTTCGTGAGCCATTGGCCTTGATCGCCATGGACCTGGATGACTTCAAGCCGATCAACGACCGCCATGGCCATGCCCGGGGCGATGCTGCGTTGATCGAGGTGACCGAGCGCATCCGCACCTGCCTGCGGCCTCAGCACTTGTTGGCGCGCTGGGGCGGGGACGAGTTCGCGGTGGTGCTACCGGGTAGCGACCTTGGCGAGGCCCGTGCGCTGGCCGTGGCGATTCGCCAGGCGATGGGGCCGATGGCGGCGATCGGTGATTGCCAGCTGACCATGAGCTATGGCGTGGTGCAATGGCAGGAGGGTGACGACGCCGCGCGCTTGCTCGAACGGGCCGACCAGGCGTTGTACCGGGCCAAGGCCGATGGCAAGAATGCCGTGGCTGAGTGACACGATGAATGGCGCCGGCTTTGCCGGTGTTCGCCGGCAAGGCCGGCTCCTACACGTTTGCGGCGCACCCCGCCCCGTAGGCGCCAGCTTGCTGGCGAACCAGGCGAGGCGATGGACGATGTTAAAAAAAGACCCGCGGCGCCTGGGGCGCCGCGGGCCAAATTGCCGCTTCAAGTGACTCAGATATGCAGTGCGTGCCCCAGGGCCCGCAGTGCCGCTTCCTGTACCGCCTCGCCGAGGGTCGGGTGAGCATGGATGGTGCCGGCGATGTCCTCCAGGCGCGCACCCATCTCCAGTGACTGGGCGAAGGCGCTGGACAGCTCGGACACTGCCACCCCCACGGCTTGCCAGCCAAGGATCAGGTGGTTGTCGCGGCGCGCCACCACCCGCACGAAGCCGGTCTTCGATTCCAGGCTCATGGCCCGGCCGTTGGCGGCGAAGGGGAACTGCGCGACGATGCAGTCCAGGCCCTGCTGGCTGGCTTGCTCCGGGGTCTTGCCGACGACCACGACCTCTGGGTCGGTGAAGCACACCGCAGCGATGGCGCTGGGTTCGAAGCGCCGGGATTTGCCGGCGATGATCTCGGCGACCATCTCGCCCTGGGCCATGGCCCGGTGCGCCAGCATCGGCTCGCCGGCCACGTCGCCGATGGCCCAGACATTGCGCATGCTGGTCTGGCAGCGCTCGTCGATGGCGATGGCCGCGCCGTTCATCTTCAGGTCCAGGCTTTCCAGGCCGAAGCCTTTGGTGCGCGGACGGCGGCCCACGGCCACCAGCACCTGGTCAGCTTCCAGGCGCAGTTGGCCACCCTGGCCGTCGCTGGCCAGCAGGCAGCCGTCGGCATAGCCTTCGACCCTGTGGCCCAGGTACAGGGCGATGCCGAGTTTCTTGATCGAGTCGGCCACCGGCGCGGTGAGTTCCGCGTCGTAGGTCGGCAGGATGCGCTCGCGCGCTTCCACCACGCTGACCTTGGCTCCGAGCTTGCTGTAGGCGATGCCCAGCTCCAGGCCGATGTAGCCGCCGCCGACCACCACCAGGTGCTGGGGCAATGCCTTGGGCGCCAGGGCCTCGGTGGACGAGATGATCGGCCCGCCGATCGGCAGCATCGGCAGTTCGACGCTGCTGGAACCTGTGGCCAGCAGCAGGTGCTCGCACTGGATATGCTGGCCATCGACTTCGACGCGCTTGCCGTCGAGGATCTTCGCCCAGCCGTGGATCACCTTCACGCCATGCTTTTTCAGCAGCGCGGCGACGCCGCTGGTGAGGCGATCGACGATGCCGTCCTTCCACTCGACGCTGCGGCCGATGTCCAGGCGTGGCGACGATACGCTGATGCCCAGTGGCGATGGCTCGGTGTAACGGCTGGCCTGGTGGAACTGCTCGGCGACATGGATCAGCGCCTTGGAGGGGATGCAGCCGATGTTCAGGCAGGTGCCGCCCAGTGCCTGACCTTCGACCAGCACGGTGGGGATGCCCAGTTGCCCGGCGCGGATGGCGGCTACGTAGCCGCCGGGGCCGCCACCGATGATCAGCAGGGTGGTGTCGATGATCGGTTGCATGGTCACTCCACGAACAGGCAGGCAGGTTGTTCCAGCAGGCCGCGCACGGCCTGGATGAACAGGGCGGCGTCCATGCCATCGACCACGCGATGGTCGAACGAGCTGGACAGGTTCATCATCTTGCGCACGACGATCTGGCCGTCGATCACCATGGGCCGCTCGACCATGCGGTTGACACCGACGATCGCCACTTCCGGGGTGTTGACCACTGGCGTGCTGACGATGCCGCCCAGCGCGCCGAGGCTGGTCAGGGTGATGGTCGAGCCGGACAGTTCCTCGCGGCTCGCCTTGTTGTTGCGGGCGGCATGGGCCACCCGGGCGATCTCGCTGGCGTTGCTCCACAGGCTGCCGGCTTCGGCATGGCGCAACACCGGCACCATCAGGCCGTTGTCGCCCTGGGTGGCGATGCCCACGTGCACCGCGCCATGGCGGGTGATGACCTGGGCTTCGTCGTCGTAGGTGGCGTTGATCTGCGGGAAGTCGCGCAAGGCGACGACCATGGCGCGCACCAGGAACGGCAGCAGGGTCAGCTTGCCGCGGCTTTCACCGTGCTTGGCGTTGAGCTGCTGGCGCAGGGCCTCCAGGTTGGTCACGTCGATTTCCTCGACGTAGCTGAAGTGGGCGACGCGGCGCTTGGCGTCCTGCATGCGCTGGGCGATCTTGCGGCGCAGGCCGATCACCGGCACCTGCTCGCTGTCGGTGCGCTTGCCATAGCCGCTCGGGGCCTGGCCGACGCTGCTCTGCGGCTTGCTGATGAAGGCGTCGAGGTCTTCATGCAGAATGCGCCCGGCCGGGCCGCTGCCATGCACGTAGCGCAACTCGACACCGGCATCCAGCGCGCGCTTGCGCACGGCGGGGGAAGCCAGCGGCCTGTCGTGGGCCTCGCGCGGCACGATCGGCGCCGCCGTAGGCTGGGCGCCAGGCTGAGGTTGCGCCTCGAGGCGCGGCGCCGGCTGGCTGGCCACCTGCACCGGCGCGGGTGCCGGCTCCATAGCCTTGGCCTGCGGCGTGTCGACATGGTTGCCGCTGCCTTCGACCTCGATGCGGATCAGCTCGCTGCCGACCGCCATCACTTCACCTGGTTGGCCGCCCAGGGCCAGTACCTTGCCGGCAACCGGCGAGGGGATTTCCACGGTGGCCTTGTCGGTCATGACGTCGGCCACCACCTGGTCCTCGGCGATCAGGTCGCCGACCTTGACGAACCATTCCACCAACTCGACCTGCGCGATGCCTTCGCCAATGTCCGGCATCTTGATGACGTGCGTGCCCATTCAGACCTCCATGACCCGTTTCAATGCCGCGCCTACCCGTGAAGGGCCTGGGAAATACGCCCATTCCTGTGCGTGGGGGTAGGGGGTGTCCCAGCCGGTGACGCGCTCGATCGGCGCCTCGAGGTGATGGAAGCAGTGCTCCTGGACCAGCGACACCAGTTCGGCGCCGAAGCCGCAGGTGCGGGTGGCCTCGTGGACGATCACGCAGCGGCCGGTCTTTTTCACCGACGCGACGATGGTTTCCAGGTCCAGCGGCCAGAGGCTGCGCAAGTCGATGACCTCGGCGTCGACGCCGCTTTCCTCGGCCGCCACTTGCGAGACATACACCGTGGTGCCGTAGGTCAGCACGGTGACGTCGTTGCCCGGACGGGTGATCGCCGCCTTGTCCAGCGGCACGTTGTAGTAGCCGTCCGGCACCGCGCTGTGCGGGTGCTTGGACCACGGCGTCACCGGACGGTCGTGGTGGCCGTCGAACGGGCCGTTGTACAGGCGCTTTGGCTCGAGGAAGATCACCGGGTCATCGCACTCGATCGAGGCGATCAGCAGGCCCTTGGCGTCGTAGGGGTTGGACGGCATCACCGTGCGCAGGCCGCACACCTGGGTGAACATCGCCTCGGGGCTCTGGCTGTGGGTCTGGCCGCCATAGATGCCGCCGCCGCAGGGCATGCGCAGGGTCAGCGGCGAGATGAACTCGCCGGCCGAGCGGTAGCGCAGGCGGGCCATCTCCGAGACGATCTGGTCGGAGGCGGGGTAGAAGTAGTCGGCGAACTGGATCTCGACCACCGGCCGCAGGCCGTAGGCGCCCATGCCCACGGCGGTGCCGACGATGCCGCTCTCGGAGATCGGCGCGTCGAACACGCGCGACTTGCCGTACTTGGTCTGCAAGCCTTCGGTGCAGCGGAACACGCCGCCGAAGTAGCCAACGTCCTGGCCATAGACCACCACGTTGTCATCGCGCTCGAGCATGACATCCATGGCCGAGCGCAGGGCCTGGATCATGGTCATGGTGGTGGTGGACATGGCGTTTTCCAGATGGATGCTGTTGTTGTGATCGTTCATCTCAGACCCCCAGTTCCTGGCGCTGACGGCGCAGGTGATCGGGCATTTCCTTGTACACGTCCTCGAACATCGAGGCGGCGCTGGGGATATGGCCGTTGCTCAGGGTGCCGAACTGCTCGGCGTCCTTCTGCGCCTTGATCACCTCGGCCTCGAGCTCGGCGCTGACCGCCTGGTGCTCGTCCTCGGACCAGTGGCCGGCCTTGATCAGGTGCTGCTTGAGGCGAGCGATCGGGTCGCCCAGCGGGAAGTGGCTCCAGTCGTCGGCCGGGCGGTACTTGGACGGGTCGTCCGAAGTGGAGTGCGGGCCGGCGCGGTAGGTGACCCATTCGATCAGCGTCGGGCCCAGGCCACGGCGGGCGCGTTCGGCGGCCCAGCGCGAGGCGGCATAGACGGCGATGAAATCGTTGCCGTCGACCCGCAGCGAGGCGATGCCGCAGCCCACGCCACGGCCGGCGAAGGTGGTCGACTCGCCCCCAGCGATGGCCTGGAAGGTGGAGATCGCCCACTGGTTGTTGACCACGTTGAGGATCACCGGGGCGCGGTAGACGTGGGCGAAGGTCAGCGCGGTGTGGAAGTCGGACTCGGCGGTGGCGCCGTCGCCGATCCAGGCCGAGGCGATTTTCGTGTCGCCCTTGATCGCCGAGGCCATGGCCCAGCCGACCGCCTGGACGAACTGGGTGGCGAGGTTGCCGCTGATGGTGAAGAAGCCGGCTTCGCGCACCGAGTACATGATCGGCAACTGGCGGCCCTTGAGGGGGTCGCGGGTGTTGGACAGCAGCTGGCAGATCATGTCCACCAGCGACACGTCGCGGGCCATGAGGATGCTCTGCTGGCGGTAGGTGGGGAAGCACATGTCGCTGCGGTTCAGGGCCAGGGCCTGACCGCTGCCGATGGCTTCCTCGCCCAGGCTCTGCATGTAGAAGGACATTTTCTTCTGGCGCTGGGCGACTACCATGCGGCTGTCGAAGATACGTGTCTTGAGCATGGCGCGCATGCCCTGGCGCAGCACCTGCGGGTCGATGCCCTCGGCCCAGGGGCCAACGGCGTCACCGTGCTCGTTGAGCACACGCACGAGGCTGTAGGAGAGGTCCGCGGTATCGGCGGGCTCGACATCGATGGGCGGTTTACGCACAGAACCGGCGTCGTTCAGGCGCAGGTAGGAGAAATCGGTCTGGCAGCCTGGCCGGCCTGTAGGCTCGGGCACATGCAGACGCAGGGGGGCGTACTCGTTCATTGCTTTTTACGCTCGCTCGAATGTTGTTTTTGTGAGCTTTGAAGCGGCCGCCGCTGAGTACCGGCTTGTGACTGGCAAGTCAGCGTCTTTTACATCATAGGGGGATGGCCGGAGAATTTTTCTCTCAAGTTCGTTGCCTTTGCCCGGCGAGGAAGATAAACATTCCGCACAAACACAAAAACCAGGTGAATTTGTCTCATGCGTAAGTTGGATCGTACGGATATCGGCATTCTCAACAGCCTGCAGGAAAACGCCCGCATCACCAACGCGGAGCTGGCGCGCTCGGTCAACCTCTCGCCCACGCCGTGCTTCAATCGGGTCAAGGCCATGGAGGAGCTGGGGGTGATTCGTCAGCAGGTCACCTTGCTGTCGCCCGAGGCATTGGGGCTGGACGTCAATGTGTTCATCCATGTCAGCCTGGAGAAGCAGGTGGAGCAGTCGCTGCATCGCTTCGAGGAAGAGATCGCCGAGCGCCCGGAGGTGATGGAGTGCTACCTGATGACGGGCGACCCGGATTACCTGCTGCGGGTGTTGCTGCCAAGCATCCAGGCCTTGGAGCGGTTTCTCGACTACCTGACGCGCTTGCCGGGGGTGGCCAATATCCGCTCCAGCTTCGCGTTGAAGCAGGTGCGCTACAAGACCGCGTTGCCGTTGCCGGCCAATGGCATGACCTTGCGTGAACCTTGAGGCGCGCAGAAGGCGGCGATGGCGGCTCCGGCACGCTGGGTGCTTGATATTTTAAACACCCACGGCCTATGTTGTGTTCATCGCCACCCCGGCATGCCAACACAACAACAAGGACAGCGTCATGACGACCGCAGGCCCGCATCACCAGGCCCAGCAGCTGCAGGGCATCGATGAAATCGAATGCGTCACCCCCGACCTCAACGGCGTCGCCCGCGGCAAGGTGATGACTGCCGAGGGTTTCCTCGAAGGTCGGCGCTTGCAGATGGCGCGCGGGGTGTTGCTGCAATGCATCATGGGCGGCTATCCGCCGGCGAAGTTCTACGGCAGCGACGACGGCGACCTGGCGCTGGTGGCTGACCCGGCGCAGGTTCACCGCCTGCCCTGGAGCGACGAGCCCCGTGCCCTGGCCATTTGCGATGCGGTCGAGCTCGATGGCCGGCCGTCGGGGTTGTCCAGCCGCGGCCAGCTGAAGGCGGTGCTCGCCCGCTATGCCGAACGCGGCCTGGCGCCGGTGGTGGCCACCGAGCTGGAGTTCTTCGTCTTCGCGCCCAACACCGATCCGACCCAGTCGTTCCAGCCGCCGTTGGGCAAGGATGGGCGCCGGGAAATGGGCCATTCGGCGTTCAGCGTCAGTTCCAACAACGGCCTGCGCCCGTTCTTCAACGAGGTGTACCGCTGCATGGCGGCGCTGGGCCTGCCGCGCGATACCTTCATGCACGAGATGGGCGTCAGCCAGTTCGAGATCAACCTGCTGCACGGCGACCCGCTGCTGTTGGCCGACCAGACCTTCCTGTTCAAGCACTTGCTCAAGGAGGTCGCGCTCAAGCACGGCCTGACCGTGGTATGCATGGCCAAGCCCCTGGCACACACACCCGGCAGCTCGATGCATATTCACCAGAGCCTGGTCGACAGCAGCAGCGGGCGTAACCTGTTCAGCGACGAACACGGCGCCCCGACCGATACCTTTCACCATTTCATCGGCGGCTTGCAGGCTTGCCTGGCCGACTTCACCCTGTTGTTCGCGCCCAACGTCAACTCCTACCAGCGCCTGTGCCACCCGTACGCCTCGCCCAACAACGCCTGCTGGTCAGAGGACAACCGCGCCGCCGGCCTGCGTATCCCCGCCAGCGCGCCGGCGGCGCGACGGGTGGAGAACCGTTTGCCGGGCGCCGATGCCAACCCCTACCTGGCGATCGCCGCGAGCCTGGCTGCCGGCCTGCATGGCATCGAGCGGCAGATCGTGCCGGCCGCGGCCATCCAGGGCGAGTTCGAGGTACCCGAGCACCTGAGCCTGCCCTGCACCCTGCATGCGGCCCTGCAGCGCCTCAAGCACAGTGCCCTGGCCCGGGAACTGTTCGGCCATGAGTTCATCGAAGGCTACATCGCCACCAAGACCCTCGAGCTGGCCGACTTCTTCGACGAAATCACGCCGTGGGAGCGGCGCGTGCTGGCAGCGCAGGCCTGAGCGCGACACAACCTGTAGCGGGCGCGCCGTCAGCGGCGTATTTCGCGGTTTGGGGCCTGCGCGGTCGATGATTTGCTCTTATGCTAGCTCTGCACCCCACGCCACCTGACGAAGGAGCCCGACGGGACGTATGCGCACTATCTGGAAGCCGTTTCAGTCGCTGTATTTCGCTGCCTTGATGATGTTGATCGGCTCAGGCTTGCTCAGTACCTACCTGGCATTGCGCCTGGCCGCCGACCATGTCGACAGCCTGTGGGTGGGTGCGCTGATGGCTGCCAACTACTTTGGCCTGGCCCTGGGCGGCAAGATTGGCCACCGGTTGATTGGCAGGGTGGGGCATATCAGGGCTTACGCCACCTGCGCCGGTATCGTCGGCGCGGCGGTGCTTGGCCACGGCTTGACCAGTTGGCTGCCGGCCTGGGTCGGGCTGCGGATGATCGTTGGCCTGGGCATGATGTGCCAATACATGGTCATCGAGAGCTGGCTCAACGAACAGGCCGATGCCAAGCATCGCGGGGCGGTGTTCAGCGGCTACATGATCGCCTCCTACCTGGGCCTGGTGCTCGGTCAATTGATCCTGGTGGTGCACCCGCAGTTGGGGCCGGAACTGCTGATGCTGGTGGCCATGTGCTTTGCCTTGTGCCTGGTGCCGGTGGCCATGACCCGGCGCATCCACCCCGCGCCCTTGCGCCCGGCGCCGATGGAGCCGAAGTTCTTCATCAAGCGGGTGCCGCAGTCGTTGTCCACGGTGCTGGGTTCGGGCTTGATCGTCGGCTCCTTCTATGGCCTGGCGCCGCTGTATGCAGCCAACCAGGGGCTGTCCACCGAGCAGATCGGCTTGTTCATGGGCAGCTGCATCTTCGCCGGTTTGGTGGTGCAATGGCCGTTGGGTTGGCTCTCCGATCGCTATGATCGCGCGCTGCTGATCCGTAGCGTGGCGAGTGGCCTGGCGCTGGCGTCGGCGCCCTTGGCCATCCTGCCGAGCGTGCCGCTGGCGTTGCTGTTCGGCATCGGCTTTGTCATTTCGTTGTTGCAGTTCTGCCTGTATCCATTGGCGGTGGCGTTCTCCAACGACCATGTGGAGAGCGAGCGGCGGGTGTCGCTGACGGCCATGCTGTTGGTGACCTACGGCGTTGGTGCCTGCATCGGGCCATTGGCTGCCGGTGTGCTGATGAAGCTGTTCGGCGCGCAGATGCTGTATGCCTTCTTCCTGTTCTTTGCGCTGGTGCTGGTGTGGCGAATCCGGCCGAAGGCGGTGACCGGCTTGCACCAGGTCCAGGATGCCCCGCTCGGCCACGTGGCGATGCCGGCGGCAGGCTCGCCGTTGTCGGCGGCGCTCGACCCGCGGGTCGATGAACAGACCGTGCAGGAGGTGATGCAGGCGCCGGTGGCGGCGGAGGATACCGAAGAGGAAGACAAGGGTGTTTCAGGAGCGCCGGCTGGTGCCGAGGAGGTCAGGACTTGAATGCGCTCGCGAAGCCGCAGGCGCTTGCTGGCGAACCAGGCCACACGGTGGATGGCACCGGCTTTGCCGGTGTTCGCCGGCAAGGCCGGCTCCTACACGTTTGCGCAGCACCCCGTCCCGTACAAGCCAGCTTTGCTGGCGAACCGGTGCCGGCGACACCGGCTGCTACACCGATCGCGTCGATCACCTTGAGTGTCGAGCAAGCCCGTTGAGCGAAAACGCCACCCGAGGGTGGCGTTTTTCTTAGTAGTCGTCCTTGTCGAACCGCCGCGCTTCGCGCTGCAGCTGGTAGACGAAACTCTCGATCTTGCGCTGCGCCTGGCCGTTGAGGTTATGGAAGCGGACCCCGGCGAAGGTGGTGTTGATGCGCTCCTCGAAATGCAGGTGGCGCAGCTCGACCATGGTATCGGCCAGCCCCAGCGGGTTGCCGGCCTTGAAACGCTCGTAGACCTGGCCCAGTTGCAGGCGGTCTTCGACGTTGCCTTCGAAGCGCAGCTTGCAGCCGGTGGCGGAGATGTCCAGCAGCTTGCCGCGCAGGGCGCCGTTACCCTTGAGGTGGGTGCCGTCGAGGGTCACGTCGACCAGCTGCGACAGCTTCAGCGCGGCGCGGAAGGCATTGCGCCGCTGATGGTAGGTGACTTCCGTGGGCAGCGGGCCGCGGTAGCAGCGGTGGCCGTCGATCTCGCTGATGGTCAGCGGGATGTCGCTTTCCCAGGCAATGCGCACGCCGTCATGGAAGCCTTCGATGCGAAACGCTTCGCCGTTCTCGATGTACTTTTCGCCGTCACGCGGGATCATCTCGTCCAGCGCCAGTACCCCGGCCTCGCGGTCGACATGCACCACGTAGCTCTGGAAGCGCTGGCTGCGTTCATGGAAGCTGATGATCAGCGGGTCGTGGCTCTCCAGCAGCTGGCGCAGGTTGGCCGCAATCTCCAAAGGAGTGCTCAGCACCTTCGGTGGCTGGGGAGCATCGGATTCGTTGAACACGGGTTTTCAATCTCCAGGCAAAAACGACACACGCAATTAACGGCATTTTGCCAGTATGTTCCGTGCCTTGATACCACTAATCACACTTGGCTGATCGCCCGGGGCTTGGCCATCGGCGAGGTACCGCCACGGCTGTCGTAGAGCGACGGAGAATCGCCGCCCTGAAGGATTCTGACCTGGTTGGCCGTGACGTGCTGCTGCACCTGGATGATCTGGCCGTTGGTCGCGTTGACCTGCTGGCAGGCGTCCATCAATTGGCTCAGCTCGTCGAGCCGGGCGAGGATCGCCTGGCCATTGCTCGACTGGGCCGCGAGGGCTTGCGCGCCGGCGCGATCGGCACTCAGGCCGAGGCTGGCGAGCAGTTGGCTGCGGCGCCGACCCTGCTGCTCGAGCAAGATGATCAACGACTGCTTGCGGGCCAGGATCTGCTCCAGCACCACCATGTCGCGGCCGTGCAGGGCTATCGCTTCGTTTTGCAGAAGCTCGAGCAGTTCCTGCGTGGGCGCGATGTCGTTTTCGATCAGTTGCAGCAGAGTGATGTCGTGCATGGCTAACTCTTGGCGTGTTGCGTCCTTGAAGTCAGCGCGCCTGAAGGTCAGCGCTGGGCTTCGAAATCAAGCAGTTTGCTGGCGACCCGGTCGGCATCGACCTGGTAGCTGCCGTCGGCGATGGCCTGTTTCAACTCGGCCACGCGGGCGCTGTTGACGGTCGGCTGATCGCGCAGCTTGTCGCTGATCTTCTGCAATTGCTGGGCCTCAGGGCTCAGATGTACCGCTTCTCCGCTGGCGCGTTTGGGCGCCTCGCTGGCTTCGCCGGCTTTTTCGGCGGTGCCTGGCGCGGCATTGCCGCGAACGCCGCCGGTAATGGACGGAGAATTATTCAAGCGACTAAAGTCGATGACCATGATCAGAACCCCTGGGTATTAGGACGCATGCCTGGTTTTCGGCCAACCCGAAGAAAACTTTAGCCAGGAAAACCACACTGGCGCAAAGCGCGGCTTGCGCAACCCGATTTCTGACACAGTTTAGGGCCCTCGGTTCCTCACCGCCAGCTTTGCGTCATGGTCTTGCAGCCAGGATTACATGGCCACCTCGACCTGCCCGGGCCCTGTCACCCTGGCCTTGACCACCCGTTTGGAGTTGAGGTTGCGCACCCGGATCTGGGTTTGCAGGCCGCCCTTGTCCAGCGCTTCGCCGGGCATGCGCACGCTCAGGCTGCCGCTGCGGGCGACGATCACAACATGATCGCCCTTGCGCACCACCTCGGCCTGCTCCAGGTGTTGCTGGGTGAGCAACTGGTCGACCACCGTCGGGCGTAGCAATTTCAGGCCCACCGCCTGGTCCAGCTGGGTCAGGTAACCTTGGCCGAGGCTGCCGACATCGCGCTCGCGCAGGGCCACGTCGCCTTCACCGATGACGCTGTCGCGCTTGAGTGGCCGGGTCATGACCACCACGTCGCGCAGCAGGCGCACCTGGGCCGGCACGAATACTGTCCAGGGCGCCGCGCCGTCGCAGCGCACCCTGACCGTCACCCGCCCCAGTGGCGTGGAGCCTTCCAGCGAGGCGTCCAACTGCTGGCTGCACTGCGGCATGCGCAGGCGCGGGTCGAGTTTGTTCACCTGGATCTCGTAGCGACCCTGGGTCTGGGTGGTGGCCAGATAATCCTCCACGGTGAATTCAAGAAACCCTTGAGTGACACCGATAAGCTGTTCAGGCAAGGTAAAAGCGTCCGCCAGCGCCTGGGTGCCGGGTACCATCAGGCACAATGCGGCCAGGGAACCGGTCAGCAGGCGCGTCAGTCGTCGGAAAAATGTCGTTTTCGTGTACATGGCGCTCAAAAAAGCAAAGCCCGTGCCGACTTGGTACATAGGCAATCGTTGAAGGAGTCCGGCATGGCTGGAGTGATGGATTCGGTCAACCAGCGCACGCAGCTGGTGGGGCAGAATCGCCTGGAGCTGCTGTTGTTTCGCCTCAATGGCGACCAGCTCTACGGCATCAATGTGTTCAAGGTCCGCGAGGTGCTGCAGTGCCCGGATTTGACACTGCTGCCCAAGTCCCATCCGGTGGTGCGCGGTGTGGCCAACATTCGCGGGGCGACCATCCCGATCCTCGACCTGTCGATGGCCACCGGCTTGCCGGGCCTGCAGGAAGAGACGCGCAAGAGTTTCGTCATCATCACCGAGTACAACACCAAGACCCAGGGGTTCCTGGTGCACTCGGTGGAGCGCATCGTCAACATGAACTGGGAAGAGATCCATCCGCCACCCAAGGGTACCGGGCGCGATCACTACCTGACCGCGGTCACCCGGGTCGACAACCGCATGGTCGAGATCATCGACGTGGAGAAGGTGCTGGCCGAGGTGGCGCCGTCGTCCGAGTCGGTGTCCGAAGGGGTGATCGATGCCGAGGTGCAGGACAAGGCGGTGCTGTTGCGGGTGCTGACGGTCGATGACTCGTCGGTGGCGCGCAAGCAGGTCAGCCGCTGCCTGCAGACGGTGGGGGTCGAGGTCGTGGCGCTCAACGACGGTCGCCAGGCCCTGGACTACCTGCGCAAGCTGGTGGACGAAGGCAAGCGTCCGGAGGAGGAGTTCCTCATGATGATTTCCGATATTGAAATGCCGGAAATGGACGGCTATACCCTCACGGCGGAGATTCGCAGTGACCCGCGCATGCAAAAACTGCACATCTGCCTGCATACTTCGCTGTCTGGGGTATTCAACCAGGCCATGGTCAAGAAGGTCGGCGCCGACGATTTTCTGGCCAAGTTCAAGCCGGACGACCTTGCCCAGCGCGTGGTCGATCGGATCAAGGCGGCACATTGAAACGGCCGGGGCGTGCCCCGGCGCAAGCGACATATAAAAAGAGGCGGCAGCATTGTCTACGGGTAATTTGGATTTCGAACAGTTCCGGGTCTTCCTGGAGAAAGCCTGTGGCATCCTGCTGGGCGAGAATAAGCAGTACCTGGTCTCCAGCCGTCTCAACAAGCTGATGGAGCAGCAGGGCATCAAGTCGCTGGGCGAACTGGTGCAGCGCATCCAGACCCAGCCACGCGGTGGCCTGCGCGAGCAGGTGGTCGATGCCATGACCACCAACGAGACACTCTGGTTTCGCGACACCTACCCGTTCGAGGTGCTGAAGAACAAGGTGATACCGGAGTTCATCAAGGGCAACCCCGGCCAGCGTCTGCGTATCTGGTCAGCGGCCTGTTCGTCGGGGCAGGAGCCGTATTCCATCTCCATGGCCATCGACGAGTTCGAGCGCAGCAACCTGGGCCAGTTGAAGATGGGTGCGCAGATCGTCGCCACCGACCTCTCCGGCGCCATGCTCAACAACTGCAAGACCGGTGAGTACGACAGCCTGGCCATTGCCCGCGGCCTGTCCCAGGAGCGCTTGCAGCGCTACTTCGACACCAAGGGGCCTGGGCGTTGGGCGGTCAAGCCGCCGATTCGCAGCCGCGTCGAGTTCCGCTCGTACAACCTGCTCGACAGCTACGCGCCGCTGGGCAAGTTCGACATCGTGTTCTGTCGCAATGTACTGATCTACTTCTCGGCCCAGGTCAAGAAGGACATCCTCATGCGCATCCACGGCACGCTCAAGCCCGGCGGCTACCTGTTCCTGGGCGCGTCCGAGGCGCTCAATGGCCTGCCGGACCACTACCAGATGGTGCAGTGCAGTCCGGGGATCATCTACCAGGCCAAGTGAGGCGGGTGGCAAAGGGCAAAGGGAGCCGGTATCGCGAGATGCCGGCTTTTTTATGCCTGTCGATCTCACGTCTTCCACGCATGGGCACCCGCCTTGCTGGCGAGTCAGGTGCAGCATTGCGTCGGTGTGAATGCCGTCAATATTTTGTTTTGCCGCCTCGGTGGCTGCCTGATTGCCGCCTGGCGACTGCAAAGCGGAAGCACTTTGCCGCTTTTCTGGCAGCGACGGCCTGCGGTTTCAGGCCAAAGGCCCGGGTTGACAGGCTTTGTCTTGGTTGGCACAGCCCTTGCTTTAGCGTTAGCCAACGACACTCTGGTCAACCTTCGAAGGTTCCCCGACATGAGCATCAGCTTCGACAAGGCGCTTGGCATCCACGAAAAGGCATTGGGCTTCCGTGCCCAGCGTGCCGAGGTGCTGGCCAACAACATCGCCAACGCCGACACGCCGAACTACAAGGCGCGCGACATGGACTTCTCGTCGGTGCTCGCCGCCGAGTCCGACAAGCAGCAAAAAGGCCGTATCGCCCTGGATCGCACCAACAGCCGCCACATCGAGGCCGAGGGCCTGGCGATGATGGACGACACCTTGAAGTACCGCACGCCGATGCAGCCGTCGATCGACCAGAACACCGTGGACGCGCAGATCGAGCAATCGAACTACACGGAAAACGCCGTTGGCTTCCAGGCCAGCTTCACCCTGCTCAACAGTAAATTCAAAGGGCTGGTATCGGCCCTGCGTGGAGAGTGACCATGTCCCTTGCCAGTGTCTTCAATATCGCCGGTAGCGGCATGAGCGCGCAGAACACGCGCCTGAACACCGTCGCCTCGAACATCGCCAACGCCGAGACCGTCTCCTCGAGCATCGACCAGACCTACCGCGCCCGCCATCCGGTGTTCGCCACCACCTTCCAGCAGGCCCAGGCCGGCGCCGGCCAGTCGCTGTTCGAGGACCAGGGCGAGGCGGGGCAGGGCGTGCAGGTCAAGGGCATCATCGAGGACCAGAGCAACCTCGAGGCGCGTTACGAGCCGAACCATCCGGCGGCGAACAAGGACGGCTACGTCTACTACCCGAACGTCAACGTGGTCGAGGAGATGGCCGACATGATCTCCGCCAGCCGTGCGTTCCAGACCAACGCCGAGCTGATGAACACCGCCAAGAACATGATGCAGAAAGTGCTGACCCTGGGTCAGTAAGCAGGGAGCCGAAATGACTACCACCAATACCGATAACCAGGTCGGCAGCGGCTATCTGGAGTCACTGCAAAAGCCCACCAGCAAGAACAACGGCAGCACCGGCCAGGCCGGCAGCGCGCTGGGCAAGGACGCGTTCCTGCAGTTGCTGGTGACGCAGATGAAGAACCAGAACCCGCTCGATCCCCAGGACAACGGCGAGTTCGTCGCGCAGCTGGCGCAATTCAGCAGCCTCGAAGGCATCCAGTCGCTCAAGGAGTCGGTTGACGGCATCCTCACCGGCATCGGTTCGTCCCAGGCGCTGCAGGCGACCTCGCTGGTCGGCCGTTCGGTGATCGTGCAGACCGACAAGGCCGTGGTCGACACCACCAAGAGCTTCAACGGCCAGGTCGTGGTGCCGTCGAACATCAGCGAAGGCAAGGTCACCATCAAGGACAAGGACGGCAACGTGGTCAAGACCATCGAGCTGGGCGCGCAGAAAGCCGGTACCGCCGACTTCATCTGGGATGGTACCAACGACAAGGGCGAGAAGGTCGATCCGGGCAACTACACCTTCAGCGCCGAGACCAAGGTCGATGGCAAGGCCAAGACGCTGGCCACGCTGCTGCCGGCCAAGGTCAACAGTGTCAGCTTCCAGAATGGCAGCGAGATGATGCTCGACCTGGCCGGCATCGGCAAAGTCGGCATCTCCAAAGTCACCACCATCGGAATTTAACGCCGCAGAATCGGCACAAGGAGCGAGTACATGTCTTTCAATATCGGCCTTAGCGGTCTCTATGCGGCGAACAAATCCCTGAACGTTACCGGCAACAACATTGCCAACGTCGCCACCACCGGTTTCAAATCGTCGCGCGCCGAGTTCGGCGACCAGTATTCGCAATCGATCCGCGGCACTGCCGGCGGCAAGACCCAGGTGGGCAGCGGCGTGAAGACCATGGCGGTCTCGCAGATGTTCAACCCCGGCAACATCAATGGCACTGGCCAGGCGCTGGACATGGCCATCGACGGCAACGGCTTCTTCGCCCTGAACGACAATGGCTCGCGCATCTATACCCGTGCCGGCGCCTTCTACAGCGACAAGGAAGGCTACGTGGTCAACGCCAGCGGCGCCAACCTGCAGGGCTATCCGGTGGATGAAAACGGCAAGGTGATCCCGGGCGTGCTGACCGACCTGAAGATCGACACCTCGAACCTGGCGCCGAAGCCGACCGGGCGCATTTCCGAGACCGTCAACCTGAATTCCAGTGCCACTGCGCCGACGGTTTCGCCGTTCGACCCGACCAATGTCAACAGCTACAACTACACCTTCAACACCCCGGTGTACGACAGCCAGGGTAACGAGCACCAGATGAACCAGTACTTCGTCAAGGATGCCGGCACCAACTCCTGGACCATGTACACCACCATCGATGGTCGTAACCCGGCCGACCCGACCCTGCCTACGCCACTGAAAAACACTTTGCCCTTTACGTCGGCGGGTAAGCTGGATACGGCGGCCATGCCTGTTGGTGCTGTCACAGGTGGTCTGACCATCGCAGCCGACAAGACCTTCAAGCTCGATAACTGGGTGCCTGCCGAGAAGAATGCGGCCGGTGCCTGGGTTGGTAACGGTGCAGTCATGCGTCCTGGTGGTGTTGTCCTGGACATGCTGGCCACCACTCAGTTCAACGCCGCCTCGGCGACCACCGCCAAGGACCAGGATGGCTACGCCACCGGTGAGCTCGCCGGCCTGACCGTCGACCAGAGCGGCAACATGTTCGCCAACTTCACCAACGGCCAGAACAAGGTGATCGGCCAGGTAGTGATTGCCAACTTCGCCAACCTGCAAGGCCTGACCCCGGTCGGCGCCACGGCCTGGAAAGAGTCCTACGCCTCGGGCGTGCCGATCATCGGCGAGCCGGACACCGGCACCCTGGGCCGTATTGCCGGCAGCTCCCTGGAAGACTCCAACGTCGACCTGACCGGCGAGCTGGTCAACTTGATCAAGGCGCAGAGCAACTACCAGGCCAACGCCAAGACCATTTCCACCGAAAGCACCATCATGCAGACCATCATCCAGATGACCTGATGAGCGTGGCGTGATCGAGCCCCTGCTTGCAGGGGCTTTTTCACGTCTGGCAGAGGAGGTTGATGTCATGAACAAGTCGATGCTGGTGGCTGCCGGCGCCTTGTTGCTGGCGCTGTCGCTGCAGGCCGCGCCGGCGCCCTGGTACCAGTGGCAGAGCCTGGCGACCGGGCGCTACATGTGCTCGGCCAACGACCCAGGGGAGGGCTGGAAGCGCCATTCCGGCCCCTACACCAACGGCGCGTGTCGCGCCGACTGACGCGGCAGTTGCCGGCAGCGGCAACGATTCGCCGACAAACTGACGCTTGCGCTGGCGTGTGCCCCTGAAAGCCCCGTGTTAAAGGGCTTTGTCAGTTTGGTTCGATAATTGCTTCATCCTTGCCAACGACAGCGCGGCAAGGTTCGCGTAGAGGAGATGCTGTGGACAAGATGCTTTATGTGGCCATGACCGGCGCCAGCCAGAACGCGTTGGCGCAGAAGGCCCATGCCAACAACCTGGCGAACGTTTCCACCAACGGTTTCCAGCGTGACCTGGAGCAGGCGCGTTCGATGCCGGTGTTCGGCGACAGCTTTCCGGCGCGCGCCTTCGCCATGACCGAGCGTCCGGCCACCGACTTCAGCGAAGGCGCCCTGGTCGAGACCGGCCGTCCGCTGGACGTGGCCGTGGCCGGCAAGGGCTTCATCGCCGTGCAGGCGCCCGATGGCAGCGAAGCCTACGTGCGCACCGGCAGCCTGAACATCGATGCCCTGGGCGTGCTGCGCGCTGGCAACGGCATGCCGGTGATCGGCAATGGCGGCCCGATCGCCATTCCGCCGGAGCAGCAGGTCGAGGTGGGCGACGACGGCACCATCAGCATTCGCGCCATGGGCGAGGATCCGCGGGTGATGGCCGAGGTCGACCGCATCAAGCTGGTCAACCCGGACATCAAGGGCCTGACCAAGGGCCTGGACGGCATGATCCACACCGGCAATGGCCAGCCCGCCGACGCCGACGTCAATGTCCGCGTGGTCTCGGGCTTCCTGGAATCGAGCAACGTCAACGCGGTCGAGGAGATGACCTCGGTGCTGGCGTTGTCCCGTCAGTTCGAACTGCACGTCAAGATGATGAACGCGGCCAAGGAAGGCGATGAAGCCATGGCGCGCGTCTTGCAAATCGGCTAATCACATTTGAACGGGTGCCGAAAAACAGGCGCACGAGGAGAACACTAAATGCTTCCAGCTCTTTGGGTCGCGAAAACCGGCCTGTCCGCCCAGGACACCAACCTGGCGGTCATCTCCAACAACCTGGCGAACGTCTCGACCACCGGCTTCAAGCGCGATCGTGCCGAGTTCCAGGACCTTTTGTACCAGATCAAGCGTCAGCCCGGCGCCCAGTCGACCCAGGACAGCGAACTGCCTTCGGGCCTGCAGGTCGGTACCGGTGTGCGCATCGTCGGCACCCAGAAGAGCTTCATCGCCGGTAGCCTGCAGACCACCGAAAACCCGCTGGACATGGCGGTCAACGGCCGTGGCTTCTTCCAGATCCTGCAGCCGGACGGCACCGTGAGCTTCACCCGTGACGGTACCTTCCACCTGAACTCCGACGGCCAGATCGTCACCGCCAACGGCTTTGCCCTGGAGCCGGCCATCGTCGTGCCGCCTGATGCGCAGACCTTCACCGTCGGCAAGGACGGCACCGTGTCGATCACCACCGTGGGCAACCCGGCGGCGCAGATCATCGGCAACATCCAGACCGCCGACTTCATCAACCCGGCCGGCCTGCAGGCCATCGGCGGCAACCTGTTCCTGGAGACCGCCGCCAGCGGCGCGCCGCAGGTCGGTACCCCGGGCCTGAACGGCTTCGGCACCACCGAGCAGCAGACCCTGGAAGCCTCCAACGTCAGCACCGTCGAAGAGCTGGTGAACATGATCACCACCCAGCGTGCCTACGAGATGAACTCCAAGGTCATCTCCACCGCCGACAAGATGCTGTCGTTCGTCACCCAGCAGCTGTAAGCCCTGGCGGCCCGCCTGGCGCGGGCCGTTGACTCTGCGCTCGTTGTTGCAGCGCCTGTTTCACCGTGAGGTAAGTGTCATGATGCGTTCGTTGTCCGTATTCGCCCTGGGGGGGGTGGTGTTGTTGGCCGGTTGCGTCGCGCCGACGCCCAAGCCCAACGACCCGTACTATGCGCCGGTCCTGCCGCGCACCCCGCTGCCGGCAGCGGCCAACAATGGCTCGATCTACCAGGCCGGTTTCGAGCAGAGCCTGTACACCGATCGCAAGGCGTTCCGGGTCGGCGACATCATCACCATCACCCTCAACGAGCGCACCTCGGCGAGCAAGAACGCCGGCTCGCAGATCCAGAAGAACAGCAAGGCCAACCTTGGCCTGACCTCGCTGTTCGGTACCGTGCCCAACACCAACAACCCGCTGGGCAGCGGCGACCTGAGCCTGGAAGCCGGCTACAGCGGTGACCGCAGCACCAAGGGCGACAGCAAGGCCACCCAGGGCAACACCCTGACCGGCTCGATCACCGTCACCGTGGCCGAGGTGCTGCCCAACGGCATCATCGCCGTGCGCGGCGAGAAGTGGATGACCTTGAACACCGGTGAAGAGCTGGTGCGCATTGCCGGGCTGGTGCGCGCCGACGACATCGCCACCGACAACACCGTGCCGTCCACCCGCGTGGCCGATGCGCGCATCACCTATTCGGGCACCGGCTCGTTCGCCGATGCCAGCCAGCCGGGTTGGCTGGACCGTTTCTTCATCAGCCCGCTCTGGCCTTTCTGAGTACGGATGACCATGTTCAACGCTAGGCGGTTGATTGCCGCGACCCTGCTCCTGTCCTGCGCGTTCGGTGCCCATGCCGAGCGCCTGAAGGATATCGCCAGCATTTCCGGCGTGCGCGCCAACCAGTTGATTGGCTACGGCCTGGTCGTGGGGCTCAACGGCACGGGTGACCAGACCACCCAGACGCCGTTCACCCTGCAGACCTTCAACAACATGCTCTCGCAGTTCGGCATCAAGGTGCCGCCGGGGTCGGGCAACGTGCAGTTGAAGAACGTCGCCGCGGTGTCGGTGCATGCCGACCTGCCGCCGTTCGCCAAGCCTGGGCAGGTGGTCGACATCACCGTGTCGTCCATCGGCAACTCCAAGAGCCTGCGCGGCGGCAGCCTGCTGATGACGCCGCTCAAGGGTATCGACGGCAATGTCTACGCCATCGCCCAGGGCAACCTGGTGGTGGGCGGGTTCGACGCCGAGGGTCGCGACGGCTCGAAGATCACCGTCAACGTCCCGTCGGCCGGGCGGATTCCCGGCGGCGCGTCCGTCGAGCGCGCGGTGCCGAGCGGCTTCAACCAGGGCAACAGCCTGACCCTGAACCTCAATCGCCCGGACTTCACCACCGCCAAGCGCATCGTCGACAAGGTCAACGAGCTGCTCGGCCCGGGTGTCGCCCAGGCGGTCGATGGTGGTTCGGTACGGGTGACCGCACCGATGGATCCGAGCCAGCGTGTCGACTACCTGTCGATCCTGGAGAACCTCGAGATCGATCCGGGCCAGGCAGTGGCCAAAGTCATCATCAACTCGCGCACCGGTACCATCGTCATTGGCCAGAACGTCAAGGTGTCGCCGGCGGCGGTGACCCACGGCAGCCTGACCGTGACCATCACCGAAGACCCGATCGTCAGCCAGCCGGGGCCGTTTTCCAACGGCCAGACCGCGGTGGTGCCGCGCTCGCGGGTGAATGCCGAGCAGGAAGCCAAGCCGATGTTCAAGTTCGGCCCGGGCACCACGTTGGATGAGATCGTCCGTGCGGTGAACCAGGTCGGCGCGGCGCCCAGCGACCTGATGGCGATCCTCGAAGCCCTGAAGCAGGCCGGCGCGTTGCAAGCCGACCTGATCGTGATCTGAGGACGCCTGGGATGAATCCGAAGAGCTTGATTTCCAGCCCGGCCGACAGCGGCGCCTTCACCGACCTCAATCGCCTGAGTTCGCTCAAGCACGGCGATCGCGACAGCGAGGGCAACATCCGCAAGGTGGCCCAGGAGTTCGAGTCCTTGTTCGTCAGCGAGATGCTCAAAGCCTCGCGCAAGGCCAGCGATGTGCTGGCCGACGAAGAAAACCCGATGAACAGCGACACCACCAAGCAGTACCGCGACATGTACGACCAGCAGCTGGCGGTCAGCATGTCCCGCGAGGGTGGTGGTATCGGCCTGCAGGACGTGCTGGTGCGCCAGTTGAGCAAGAACAAGAGTGGTGCGGTCAACAACAGCCCGTTCCCGCGTATCGACGGCCCGGCGCCAGCCTTGTGGGGTGGTGGTCGTGTGGCCCAGCCGGCGCGGGGCGAACAGGTCGCGGCCGGGCGCAACGATGTGGCAGCGCTCAACTCGCGGCGCCTGGCGCTGCCGGGCAAGCTTACCGATCGCCTGCTGGCCGGTATCGTGCCGTCGGCGGCGGGCGCCACTGGCGATGCCGCCTTGCCCCAGCGCAACGGGCCGTCGCTGGCCGGTGTCGCCCGTGGCGACTGGCAGCCGGCGCAGACCTTCGCCGCGCCACGCGAGCGCGAGGGCATGCGTATTCTCGGCCGGGCCGTGGCCCAGCCGCCGCTGGCGCCGAACAAGGCCTTCAGCGACAGCGACGCGTTCGTTGCCACCATGCTGCCGATGGCCGAGCAAGCGGCCAAGCGCATTGGCATCGACCCCCGCTACCTGGTGGCCCAGGCCGCGCTGGAAACCGGTTGGGGCAAGTCGGTGATGCGCAACCCCGATGGCAGCAGCAGCCACAACCTGTTCGGCATCAAGGCCACCGGCAACTGGCAGGGGGGCGAGGCGAGGGCGATCACCAGCGAATTCCGCGGCGGCCAGTTCGTCAAGGAGACGGCGGCGTTCCGTTCCTACGACTCGTACCAGGACAGCTTCCACGACCTGGTCAGCCTGTTGCAGAACAACAGTCGCTATAAAGATGCCGTCGGCTCGGCCGATAAACCGGAACAGTTTGCAAGAGAGCTGCAGAAGGCTGGCTACGCCACCGACCCGGACTATGCCCGCAAGATCATCAGCATTGCCCGGCAACTGCAGCCGACCCAGGAATACGCCATGGCTGGCACTACCACGAATCTATAAGGATTGAACCATGTCTAACCTGATCTCGATCGGGCTGTCGGGCCTGAATGCCAGCCAGACCGCGTTGGCCATCACCGGTAACAACATCGCCAACGCGGCGGTTTCCGGTTATTCGCGGCAGCAAACCATCCAGACCACGGGGCCATCGCACAACATCGGCGCAGGCTTTGTCGGCACAGGCACCACGTTGTCGGATGTGCGTCGCATCTACAACGCCTACCTGGACAACCAGCTGCAGACCGCGACCTCGCTCAATACCGATGCGGCGGCATTCCAGGATCAGATCACGGGTATCGACAAACTGCTGGCCGAAAGCAGCACCGGCATCAGCTCGGTGCTGACCGCCTTTTTCTCGGCCTTGCAGACCGCTTCGGCCAAGCCTAGCGATATCGCCTCCCGGCAGTTGCTGTTGACCCAGGCGCAGACCCTGAGCAACCGGTTCAACTCCATCTCCAGCGAGATGAGCAAGCAGAACAGCAGCATCAACAGCCAGCTCGAGACCCTCTCCGGGCAGGTCAACAAGCTGACCTCGAGCATTGCCGACCTGAACAAGCAGATCACCCAGCTGTCGGCCTCCGGCGCTTCGCCGAACAACCTGCTGGATGCGCGCAGCGAAGCGGTGCGCCAGCTCAACGAGCTGGTTGGCGTCACCGTGCAGGAGCGCGACGGCAACTACGATGTGTACATGGGCAATGGCCAGTCGCTGGTCACCGGCAATCGCGCCAACACCCTGAGCGCCGTGCCAAGCGCCGCCGACAAGAGCCAGTACAGCCTGCAGATCAACTACCCGAACTTCTCCTCGGATGTCACCTCCGTGGCCAGTGGTGGGCAGATCGGCGGCCTGCTGCGCTATCGCAACGACGTGCTCAATCCGTCGATGAACGAGCTGGGGCGTGTCGCCCTGGTGGTGGCCGACAGCATCAACAGCCAGCTGGGGCAGGGCCTGGACGCCAATGGGCAGTTCGGCAGCGCGTTGTTCTCCAGCATCAACAGCGCCGCGGCGATCAGCCAGCGCAGCCTGGCCTCGTCGAACAACAGCGCCGGCTCCGGCAACCTGGACGTGACCATCGCCAACAGCGGTGCGCTGACCACCTACGACTACGAAGTCAAGTTCACTGGCCCCAACCAGTACAGCGTGCGTCGCTCCGACGGCACCGACATGGGCAGCTTCGACCTGACCACCACGCCACCGCCGGTGATCGACGGCTTCACCCTCGCTCTTAACGGCGGTGGCCTGGCGGCCGGCGACAGCTTCAAGGTCAGCCCGGCACGTTCGGCGGCAGGCTCGATCAATACCGTGCTCACCGACGCCAACAAGCTGGCCTTCGCCGGGCCGATCAACGGCGTGGTGGGCAGCGGCAATACCGGCAGCGGCACCATCACCCAGCCGAACCTGGGCGACAAGCTGGATATCTACGGCGGCGCCGATACCGCGCTGATCCAGGATTCGATCAAGCACTCGATGCCGGTGCGCATGGTGTTCCAGGCCGCCAGCGGCGGTACCCAGGGCTATACCCTGTACGACGCCAAGGGCAACTCCATCGGCACCGGCACCATCGTCCCGGGCCAGGACAACAAACTGACCATCAACGTGCCGATGCTTGATGCCACGGGGGCGCCGATCCTCGATGGCAGCGGCAATCCGCGTACCTTCAGCGTCGAGACCACCGTGGGCGGCAGCCCGGCCACCAACGACAGCTTCACCTTCGGTTTCAATGCCGACGGCAAGTCGGACAACCGTAACGCCCAGGCGCTGCTCGGGCTGCAGACCAAGTCCACGGTCGGCCTGAACTCCGGTACCGGTTCCAGCTTCACCTCGTCCTATGCCTCGCTGGTCGAGCGGGTCGGGGCCAAGGCCAACCAGGCCAAAATCGATACCGTCGCGACCAAGGCCGTGCTCGACTCGGCCAAGGAGAGCCGCAACGGGGTTTCCGGTGTCAACCTGGACGATGAGGCGGCCAACCTGATCAAGTTCCAGCACTACTACACCGCATCGTCGCAGATCATCAAGGCGGCGCAAGAAACCTTCAGCATCCTGATCAACGCTTTGTAAGGAGTAGCCATCGTGCGTATTTCCACCGCTCAGTTCTATGAGGCGAGCGCCAGTAGCTACACCAAGAACTTCGCCGACCTGATGAAGAGCAAGACCCAGATCGACAGCGGCGTGCGGATCCAGACCGCCGCCGACGATCCGGTCGGCGCCGCGCGCCTGCTGCTGCTGCAGCAGCAACAGGCGCTGCTCAAGCAGTACGACGGCAACATGACCACGGTGAACAACTCGCTGCTGCAGGAAGAGAGCGTGCTGGCCACCATCAACGACGCCATGCAGCGCGCCAGCGAGCTGGCCCTGCGTGCCGGTGGCGCCGGGGTGACCGATGCCGACCGCGTGTCCATCAGCAGCGAGCTGAAGGAAATCGAAGCCAACATCTTCGGCCTGCTCAATTCACGCGATGCCAACGGCGACTACATGTTCGGCGGTACCAAGACCTCGTCGCCGCCCTATGTGCGCAATGCCGATGGCACCTACAGCTACCAGGGCGACCAGACCCAGCTGAGCCTGCAGGTGTCCGACACCTTGAGCCTGGCCACCAACGACACAGGTTTCAGTATCTTCGATTCGGCCAAGAACAAGAGCCGTACCGAGTCCAGCCTGGTGGCGCCGCCGGTTGACGACGGCAAGGTCGCGCTCTCGCCGGGCCTGCTGACTTCCAACAACAGCTTCAACAGCGGCTTCACCGCGGGCCAGCCCTACAAGATCACCTTCACCAGTGCTACCCAGTACAAGGTGACCGATGCCCTGGGCAATGACATCACCGCCGAGACCCCGACCAACGGCACCTTCGACAGCAAGGCCGAGGGAGGCAACCGCATCGCCCTGCGCGGTGTCGAGTTCGAGGTCACGGTTTCGTTGGAGGAGGGCGAGGACGCCAATGCCATCGTGGCGGGTCGTGAGTTCAGCGTGCAGGCGCGCCCCGACTCGCTGACCACCGTGCGCGGTGCCGGCAACCCGTCCAGCGCCCAGGTCACCAGCAGCGCCGTGACCGACCAGGCGGCGTACCGCAGTACCTTCCCGAGCAACGGTGCGGTGATCAAGTTCACCGGTGCCAACACCTACGAGTTCTACGCCCAGCCCTTGACCGCCGACAGCAAGCCGGTGGCCAGCGGCACCTTCACCGCGCCAGCGTTGACGGTGGCCGGCGTGACCTACCAGGTGTCCGGTGCGCCGCAGGCCGGTGACCAGTTCGCCGTCAATGCCAACAACCACCAGAACCAGAGCGTGCTGGAGACCCTCAGCCAGCTGCGCGCGGCACTGGATGCGCCGCCCGGCACCGCGGGTGACAATATCGCGATCAAGAACGCCGTCGCCTCGGCAGTGGCCAACTTCGCCAGCGCCCGCGAACAGGTCGATATCACCCGAGGCTCGATCGGTGCCCGTGGCAACTCGCTGGATATCCAGCGCCAGGAAAACACCAGTCTGAGCACGGCCAACAAGATCACCCAGGACGCCATCGGCAATACCGACATGGCTGAAGCGTCGATCATGCTGACCTTGCAGCAGGCCATGCTCGAGGCCTCGCAACTGGCGTTCTCGCGGATCTCCCAGCTGAGCCTGTTCAACAAGCTCTGATTGCGCCTGCGCTAAAAAAGCCCCGGCCAGCTTCGTGCTGCTGGGGCTTTTTCGTGTCTGTGACGCGGCGGTGCCGGGCTTTTCGCGATAAATGAGTGTGACCAATGAGTCAAATCGCGCATCTTCCCTGTATCCTATGCGGCAGTAGCTGCAGCATTTTGTTACCGGTGTGCGAGCGACGGCCTGGTTTCGGTCTGTCTCGGGCTGCAGCGGTTTCGACCCGGTATTGGCGCCCTCAATTCATCGAGTGGTGGTCTTTGGCTGTTTTCATTGGGAAGCCAGAATGATTGGCATCAAAAGCATTGCGAGTTATGTGCCTACCGCTGGCCTGGACAACTATGTCCAGGGTGCGAAGTTCGGCAAGGACGAAGCGTTCATGTTCGGCAAGATCGGCGCCTCCTTCCTGCCGCGCAAGGCCGCTGAGCAGGAAACCTCCGACCTGTGCGTCGAAGCCGCGCGGGCACTGTTCGCCAACAATCCCGAGCTCGATCCGCAGGCGATCGACGTGCTGATCGTGGTCACCCAGAACGGTGACGAAGAAGGGCTGCCGCACACCGCGGCGATCGTTCAGGACAAGCTGGGCCTGTCCACCCGGGTGGCGGCGTTCGACGTGTCGCTGGGGTGCTCCGGCTATGTCTACGGTTTGTACGCCATCAAGGGCTTCATGCAGGCGGCGGGGCTGAAGAACGGCCTGCTGATCACCGCCGACCCGTATTCGAAGATCGTCGACCCCGAAGACCGCAACACCACCATGCTGTTCGGTGATGCCGCCACCGCCACCTGGATGGGCGAAAACGCCGTCTGGCAGCTGGGCGAGGCGCGCTTCGGTACCGATGGCTCGGGTGCCGAGCACTTGAAAGTCAGCGATGGCACCTTCTTCATGAACGGTCGCCAGGTGTTCAACTTCGCCCTGGTCAAGGTGCCGGCGCACCTGCATGAGTTGCTCGAGGCCAGTGGCCTGCAGTCGGCGGACATCGACGCGTTCTGCATCCACCAGGGCAGTGCCGCCATCGTCGATGCCGTGGCGCGTCGCTTCGAGGAACAGCACCCGGAGAAGTTCGTCAAGGACATGCTCGAGACCGGCAACACCGTGTCCTCCAGCGTGCCGCTGCTGCTGCAGAAACACATGCTCGACAGCAGTTGGAAGCGCGTGGCCATCAGTGGCTTTGGCGTGGGCTTGTCGTGGGGTTCGGCGATCCTGTATCGGGATTGACCTGTGGCCTGATCAAAAAAACGCCTGGCGCATCCCGCCAGGCGTTTTTTTATGCGTTCGCCTAGTGCGCGAACGTGTAGGCGCCAGCCTTGCTGGCGAACCAGGCGGTGCGGTGTCTGGCACCGGCTGTGCCGGTGTTCGCCGGCAAGCCGGCTCCTACGGCGATTTTGCCAGAAGCCCCTTCCAGCCATGCGCAGGTCGCTTGCCCCAAGCCCGCTGGTCGCCCCGATCTTCCTTAACCCCCTGATTTTGTAGGGGTGGCGGGGTGATGGCATTTTTTTTTTGAAAATGCCCTCAAGCAACCCACGCAGACGACGATAACCATTACGAAGGTTCTCTAGGCCATACCCGGCGGATGCCAGGGCCGGAAGCCGCAGTACCCATCCAACGAGGATTTCGTCATGGCTTTAACTGTAAACACCAACATTGCTTCGGTTACTACTCAGGTTAACCTGAACAAGGCCAGCACCGCACAGACCACTTCGATGCAGCGCCTGTCTTCCGGCCTGCGCATCAACAGCGCCAAAGACGACGCTGCCGGCCTGCAGATCGCCAACCGCCTGACCAGCCAGATCAACGGCCTGGGCCAGGCAGTCAAGAACGCCAACGACGGTATCTCGATCGCCCAGACCGCCGAAGGCGCGATGCAGGCTTCGACCGACATCCTGCAGAAGATGCGTACCCTGGCTCTGTCCTCGGCCACTGGCTCCCTGAGCCCCGACGACCGTAAGTCGAACAACGACGAATACCAGGCTCTGACCGCCGAGCTGAACCGTATTTCCGCTACCACCACCTTCGGTGGCCAGAAGCTGCTGGACGGTTCGTACGGCACCAAGGCCATCCAGGTCGGCGCCAACGCCAACGAAACCATCAACCTGACTCTGGATAACGTTTCGGCTAAGAGCATTGGTTCGCAGCAGCTCAAAACTGGCAATATCGCTATCACTAAAGATGGTCTCGCTGCAGGTGAGTTGGCTGTAACCGGTAATGGTCAAACCAAAACTGTAAACTACGGCCTCGGTGCTTCGGCTAAGGATGTTGCGGCTCAACTGAATGGCGCTATTGGCGGGTTGACCGCTACTGCCAGTACTGAAGTGAAGTTGGATGCGAGTGGTGCGACTGCTGCCGCTCCAGCTAACTTTGATTTGACCGTTGGCGGCTCTACCGTTAGCTTCGTCGGTGTCACTGATAACGCCAGCCTGGCGGATCAGTTGAAGTCGAACGCTGCGAAGTTGGGAATTAGCGTCAACTATGACGAGTCGACCAAGAATCTCGAAATCAAGTCTGATACTGGCGAAAACATCACCTTCGCACCAAAAGCCGGTGCGCCCGGTGTACAAATTGCAGCAAAAAATGGCAGTGGCACTTACGCTACTCTCGCACCTCTGAATGCTGCTGGTGGTGATAACTCGGTTGTGACTGGCCAGATTTCGCTGGACTCGGCCAAAGGCTACTCGATTGCAGATGGTGCTGGTGCAAATGGAGCTGGCAGCACTGTTGCCCTGTTTGGTGGTGCTGCTACTTCGGTTTCCTCGAAAAAAACCAACGTTTCCGATACTGATGTTACAAGCGCGACCAATGCACAGAACGCTGTTGCGGTAATTGACAAGGCCATCGGTTCGATCGACAGCGTCCGTTCGGGCCTGGGTGCTACCCAGAACCGTCTGACCACCACCGTCGACAACCTGCAGAACATCCAGAAGAACTCCACCGCTGCTCGCTCCACCGTGCAGGACGTGGACTTCGCTTCGGAAACTGCAGAGCTGACCAAGCAGCAGACCCTGCAGCAGGCTTCGACTGCGATCCTGTCGCAGGCTAACCAGCTGCCTTCCTCGGTCCTGAAACTGCTTCAGTAATTCAGGCGCCTGAGTAAGAGGTGGGAGGGCGCGTTTACGTGCCCTTTCGCCTTTTTGACATGAGGAGTTCGAAGCATGGACATGAGTGTCAAGCTGAGCCAGGTGTATCCTGCGGTGCCGCCCCAGCCGGTGACTGCTGTAAAGGAGCCACTGGCGCCTGCCAAAGTGCAGGAGGCAGCGGCCGCGGCCGACAAGCCGCATACCCGCGAGGACCTGGAGAAGGCGGTTGGCGAAATTCGTGATTTCGTTCAGTCGAGCCAGCGCAAGCTGGATTTTTCCATTGATGATTCCACCGGCCGGGTCGTGGTCAAGGTGATCGCCACCGAATCGGGTGACGTGATCCGCCAACTCCCGTCGGAAACCGCGCTGAAGCTGGCACAAAGCCTCAGCGAAGCTGGCAGCCTGCTGTTCGACGGCAAGGCATAGGCTGGCATGATTTTTGTTGCTGTCGATCTTTTGAGGGATTTTTCCGCCAAGGATCCGGCAGCCACCGTACAAGGAGAGCAATGATGGCAGGTTCAACAATCAGCGGTATCGGTTCGGGCATCGATACCCAGGCGATTGTGAAGTCCCTGGTGGACGCGCAAAAGGCGCCGAAGCAGGCACAGATCAATACCCAGACACTGAAGGCAACCACCACATTGTCCTCGATCGGCAAGATCCAGGCCGCCCTGGATGCCTTCCGTGGCGCGTTGACCAGCATGACCAACGACAACAGCTTCGGTGGTCTGGCGCTGAAGTCTTCGGACGAGAAGGTTGCCACCATCACCGCGGGTGCGGGCGCGGCCAATGGCTCGTTCAGCCTGCAGGTAGAGCAGCTGGCCTCGGCGTCCAAGGTGTCCACCAAGGTTTACGCCGGTGGCGCGAACAGCGTGGTCAATCCCGGGACCACCGCCACCAAGCTGACGATCACCCAGAATGGCAAGGATCACGACGTCAGCATCCCGCCGGGTGCCACGTTGCAACAGGTGCGCGAGGCGATCAACAGCCAGTTCGGGACTGCCGGCCTGAGTGCCAACGTGTTGACCGATGCCTCGGGTTCGCGCCTGGTGATTACTTCCAACAAGATGGGGGTGGGTTCCGATATCACCCTGTCTGGGAACTCCGGTCTTGATACTGGCTACACCGTGGTGGATGAACCCAAGAATGCCAAGTACATGCTCGATGGCATCTCCATGGAGTCCAAGAGCAACGATATCAGCGATGCGGTGAGCGGGCTGAATATCAAGCTGGTCGGCGTTTCTGCCCAGGACAAGGACACCAAAGCGTTCCTCAAAACTACGCTGTCGCTGACCACCAGCAGCACCGCGTTGAAGTCCGGCCTGAAAGGGTTCATCGACAGCTATAACGCCTTGATGAGGGTCATCAATGCGGAAACCCGCGTGACCAAGAACGCCGATGGCACCATGACGCCGGCAGCGCTGACCGGTGATGCCTCGATGCGCGCCTTGATGTCCTCGATCCGCGAAGAAATGAACGCGCTGTCCGGCAATGGCACCATGAAGTCGCTGGCCGCGTTCGGCGTTACCTCGTCCCAGGACGGTGGCCTGCTGAGCCTGGACGACAAGAAGTGGGATAAGGCCGCGGCCACCAACGCCGCCGACCTGACCAGCATCTTCAATGGCAAGGATGGCATGCTCGCGCGTCTGCAGAAGGTCACCGAGCCTTATGCCAAGGCCAGCACCGGTACCCTCGCTGAGCGTTCTAAAACGCTGTCCGAGAGCCTGACCAAGCTCAAGACCGAGCAGGACACCCTCGATACACGTATGGAAGCCCTGCGGGTCAGCTTGCAGGACAAGTACAACAACATGGATAGCCTGGTCTCGCAGTTGCGCCAGCAGCAGCAGAACGTTCTGGGTACGCTGAATGCGCTGAACAACGCCAAGAACGACAAATAATCCGTGAACGTCGCATGAAGTCCGGGCATGATGCCCGGCTTCATGTCATCGGCTGGTAAAGTTTTTCGCCGCCGGCCCGATACAGGGACTATCGAACCTACCGTTTTTGCCCGTCACGAGGTCGCAAGATGAATCCCATGAGAGCCCTTCGTCAGTACCAGAAGGTCAATTCCCATGCCCAGATTTCCGAAGCAACGCCCCATCGCCTGGTGCAGATGCTGATGGAGGGTGGGCTTGATCGCATGGCCCAGGCCAAAGGTGCGCTGGCCCGTGGCGACATTGCTGAAAAAGGCCTGATGCTGGGCAAGGCGATCGACATCATCATCGGTTTGAACGATGGCCTCGATGCGCAGAAAAGCCATGATCCGGCCTACATCGAGCAGCTGTCGAGCCTGTACGCCTACATGACCAATCGCCTGATGCAGGCTAACATCGACAACGACCCGGCGATCATCGACGAGGTCGCGCAACTGCTGATCACCGTCAAGAGCGGCTGGGATGCGATTGCCGATGCACAGCCGGTCGGCTGAGGAGGCAGGATGAGCAGCGAGCTGCAACGTTTCGAAGCAACCCAGGACGCCTTGCGCGATGCCTTGGCCGCGCGTGACTGGGAAGCCATCCGCACGCTCGACGAGAACTGCCGCACCTGCATCGATGACATGCTCAGTGCGCCGAGCCTCGACGAAGCGCTGGTCAAGGAACGGCTGGAAGGCTTGCTGGAGGTCTATCGCGACCTGCTCGACGCCACGATCGGTGAACGCCAGGCGATCGCCGATGAGATGACCCAGATCAAGCAAGCAAAGAATGCTTCGAAGGTTTACCATTTATTCAGTTAAGATGCAGCGAACTGAGTAAGAGGCGCCATAAATTTGACTGTTACAGTCTTTTTGACTTTACTAGTGGCTGTTTTCGAAATTCAGACGTCCGAACACTGACCATTCAGTCGGAATGATGTCGTGCACGCCTTCGGGCGCCGATATGACTAGGGAAGTTGCTATTGCATGTGGCGTGAAACCAAGATTCTCCTGATCGATGACGACAGCGAACGCCGCCGCGATCTGGCGGTGGTCCTGAATTTTCTCGGCGAAGAAAACCTTTCTTGCTCCAGCCAGGACTGGCAGCAGGTGGTCGAAGGTTTGTCTTCCAGCCGTGAAGTGCTGTGTGTCCTGATCGGGACCGTAAATGCGCCAGCCAGCGTGCTGGGGCTCCTTAAGACAGTGGCGGGGTGGGATGAGTTCCTTCCGGTGCTGCTTTTGGGTGAAATTTCTTCTGCGGAGTTCCCCGAGGACCTGCGCCGTCGCGTGCTCTCCAACCTGGAGATGCCGCCCAGCTATAGCCAGCTGCTCGATTCGCTGCACCGTGCCCAGGTCTATCGCGAGATGTACGACCAGGCCCGCGAGCGCGGTCGCCAGCGCGAGCCTAATCTGTTCCGCAGCCTGGTCGGCACCAGCCGTGCCATCCAGCATGTGCGGCAGATGATGCAGCAGGTGGCCGACACCGACGCCAGCGTGTTGATTCTCGGCGAGTCCGGTACCGGCAAGGAGGTGGTGGCGCGCAACCTGCACTACCACTCCAAGCGTCGCGAAGCGCCGTTCGTGCCGGTCAACTGCGGGGCGATCCCGGCGGAGCTGCTCGAGAGCGAGCTGTTCGGTCACGAGAAGGGCGCCTTCACCGGGGCGATCACCAGCCGCGCCGGGCGTTTCGAGCTGGCCAACGGCGGTACCCTGTTCCTCGACGAGATCGGCGACATGCCGCTGCCGATGCAGGTCAAGCTGCTGCGGGTGTTGCAGGAGCGTACTTTCGAGCGCGTGGGCAGCAACAAGACCCAGAGCATCGACGTGCGCATCATCGCCGCGACGCACAAGAACCTCGAGACCATGATCGAGGACGGCACCTTCCGCGAAGATTTGTATTACCGGCTGAACGTGTTCCCCATCGAGATGGCGCCGCTGCGCGAGCGCGTGGAAGACATCCCGCTGCTGATGAACGAGCTGATCTCGCGCATGGAGCACGAGAAGCGTGGGTCGATCCGCTTCAACTCTGCCTCGATCATGTCGCTGTGCCGTCACGGCTGGCCGGGCAATGTGCGCGAGCTGGCCAACCTGGTGGAGCGCATGGCGATCATGCATCCCTACGGGGTTATCGGGGTTGCCGAGCTGCCGAAGAAGTTTCGTTATGTCGACGACGAGGACGAGCAGCTGGTCGACAGCCTGCGTTCCGACCTCGAGGAGCGCGTGGCGATCAACGGGCATGCGCCGAACTTCGCCAACCATGCGATGCTGCCGCCCGAAGGGCTGGACCTCAAGGACTACCTTGGCAGCCTGGAGCAGGGCTTGATCCAGCAGGCGCTGGATGATGCCAACGGCATCGTTGCGCGCGCCGCCGAGCGCTTGCGCATCCGTCGCACCACGCTGGTGGAGAAGATGCGCAAGTACGGCATGAGCCGCCAGGGTGGCGAGGAGCAGGCCGACGAGTGATGGGCTGCCGACTGCGCAGGTTTGCGCGTACCTGGTAGGAGCGGCCTTGTGTCGCGAAAAGCTCGCGCAGCGGCCCCGGCGGCATCGGCTCGGCGCTGTAATCAGGGGTCACTGCGCGGCCCCTGGGTTACTCGCACAGAAACCAGGCCGGCTCAAGCCCATGCCCCTTGAGCCTGATCAACAACCCGCCCGACAACTTTGCTTTATCCCCATCTCCGGCACGGCTATTGCTACATCGCAGGCAACATACCGTTTTTATGACGGTCAGCCATGCGAGAGAGCACGATGCCCCAGGCCGCCCACCGTTCCCCAGCCCCCGATCCGCGCGGGCATACCCCGCTCGAGCAGGAAAGCCGGCAGGGGCTTGAGCAGGCGTTCGCCCTGTTCGATCAGGTTTCCAGCCAGCTGAGCCAGTCCTACAACCTGCTCGAGGCCCGGGTCAGTGAGCTCAAGGGCGAGCTGGCGGTGGTCAGCGGCCAGCGCATGGCCGAGCTGGATGAGAAGGAGCGCCTGGCCAATCGCCTGCAGAACCTGCTCGACCTGCTGCCTGGCGGGGTGATCGTGATCGATGGCGATGGCTATGTGCGCGAGGCCAACCCGGCGGCCTGCGAGTTGCTCGGCGAGCCGTTGCTCGGCGTGCTCTGGCGGCAGGTGATCGCCCGCAGCTTCGCGCCGCGCGAGGACGATGGCCACGAGGTTTCCCTGCGCGACGGGCGCCGCCTGTCGATCGCCACGCGCTCGCTGGATGCCGAGCCCGGCCAGTTGGTGCTGCTCAACGACCTGACCGAAACCCGTCGCCTGCAAGACCAGCTGGCGCGCCATCAGCGCCTGTCGTCGCTGGGGCGCATGGTGGCTTCGCTGGCCCACCAGATCCGCACGCCGCTGTCGGCCGCGATGCTCTACGCCAGCCACCTGGCTGACCCGGCGCAGGAGCTGCCGGGGGAAACCCGCCAGCGCTTCGCCGGCAACCTCAAGGAGCGCCTGCACGAGCTCGAGCACCAGGTGCGCGACATGCTGGTGTTCGCCCGCGGCGAGCTGCCGCTCAATGACCGGATCAGCCCCAAGGCATTGTTCCAGGCCTTGCAGCAGGCGGCGCAAGCCCATGTCCAGGGGCATGCGGTGCGTTGGCAGTGCGATACCCACCTGGGTGAGCTGCTGTGCAATCGCGATACCTTGGTCGGCGCCATGCTCAACCTCATCGAGAATGCCTTGCAGGCCAGCGCCGAGCCGGCGCGGCTGAAGGTGCACCTGATGCGCCGCGAGAGCGCCTTGCACCTGTGTGTCAGCGATGCCGGCAGCGGTATCGATGCGCAGTTGCTGGAGCGTCTGGGCGAGCCCTTCCTGACCACCAAGGCCACCGGCACCGGCTTGGGCCTGGCGGTGGTCCAGGCCGTGGTCCGCGCCCATCGCGGCGAGTTGCGCCTGCGTTCGAAGCTTGGCCGCGGTACCTGTGTGACGGTGGTGCTGCCGTTGTTCGAGGCGCGTGAGGAGAGGGGGTGATGAGTATCAAGGTACTGCTGGTCGAGGATGATCGCGTGTTGCGTCAGGCCCTGGCCGATACCCTGGAGATCGGCGGGTTCGCCCACCGTGCCGTCGGCAGCGCCGAAGAGGCCTTGCGGGTGGTGGGTGAAGAGGCCTTCGCCCTGGTGGTCAGCGATGTCAACATGCCGGGCATGGACGGCCATCAGTTGCTGGCGCAATTGCGCCGCCAGCAGCCGCAGTTGCCGGTGTTGCTGATGACTGCCCATGCCGCGGTGGAGCGGGCGGTCGATGCCATGCGCCAAGGCGCCGCCGATTACCTGGTCAAGCCATTCGAGCCCAAGGCCCTGCTCAGCCTGGTGGCGCGGCATGCCGTGGGCGCTGCCGAAGAGGAGGGGCCGGTGGCCTGCGAGCCGGCCAGTCGGCAATTGCTGGAGCTGGCCGTGCGCGTTGCGCGCAGCGATTCCACGGTGCTGATTTCCGGTGAGTCGGGCACGGGCAAGGAAGTGCTCGCCCGCTATATCCACCAGCAGTCGCCGCGCGCGGGCCAGGCCTTCGTCGCGATCAATTGCGCGGCGATCCCCGACAACATGCTCGAGGCCACACTGTTCGGCCACGAGAAGGGCGCGTTCACCGGCGCCATCGCTGCCCAGGCGGGCAAGTTCGAGCAGGCCGATGGCGGCACCTTGCTGCTGGACGAGATTTCCGAAATGCCGCTGGGCTTGCAGGCCAAGCTGCTGCGTGTGTTGCAGGAGCGCGAGGTCGAGCGGGTTGGTGGGCGCAAGCCGATCGTGCTGGATATCCGGGTGCTGGCCACCACCAACCGCGACCTGGCCGCAGAGGTCGCGGCTGGGCGTTTCCGTGAAGACCTCTACTATCGCCTGTCGGTGTTCCCCATGGCCTGGCGGGCATTGCGCGAGCGGCCTGCCGATATCCTGCCGTTGGCCGAGCGCCTGCTGGCCCGGCATGTGGCGAAGATGCGCCATGCCCGGGTAACGCTGTCTGCCGATGCGCGTGCCTGCCTGCAAGCCTACGCCTGGCCGGGCAACGTGCGTGAACTGGACAACGCCCTGCAGCGGGCGTTGATCCTGCAGCAGGGCGGCGTCATAGAGGCGGCGGATTTCTGTCTGGCTGGCGCCATTCCATTGTCGTCGCCGAAAGTGGCTACTATTTCGCCATTATGTGTCGATATGGCTGCCGGGTCGGGGGCTGAGGTGGGCGGCTTGGGGGACGACATGCGTCGTCACGAGTTCCAGATGATCATCGACACCCTGCGCGCCGAACGCGGGCGCCGCAAGGAAGCTGCCGAGCGCCTGGGGATCAGCCCGCGCACGCTGCGTTACAAGCTGGCGCAGATGCGTGACGCTGGCTTCGATGTCGAGGCCAGCCTGTTCGGCTGAAGCACTGTTTTGAATAGTCCCAGGGCTGGCTGGCACTCCTCTTGCTAGTTCCAGCTCATTCGCTGCATGAGTGTCAAAAAAATGCGGCCGCCGGAGAGAGAAGTCCATGACCCAAGGTGTTGAATTCAATCGTCTGATGTTGGACATGCGTGCCATGCAGGCCGATGCCATGTCCCTGCCCAAGGCCGCTGTCGCGCCCGAGCTGGCGCCAGGGCAGAGCAGCTTTGCCGACATGCTCGGCCAGGCCATTGGCAAGGTGCATGAGACGCAGCAGGCGTCCACCCAGCTGGCCAACGCCTTCGAGATCGGCAAGAGCGGGGTCGACCTGACCGACGTGATGATCGCCTCGCAGAAAGCCTCCGTGTCGTTCCAGGCCCTGACTCAGGTGCGCAACAAGCTGGTACAGGCGTACCAGGACATCATGCAGATGCCGGTATAAGGGCGAGAGTGAGTCATGGCCGAAGCAGTCGTCGATAACGCCCCCGCCAAGAGTGGCCCGCCAGCAGCCAAGCCGCCGCTGTTCGGCATGTCGTTCCTGGAAAACATCTCGCAGATGCCTATGCTGCGTCAGGTTGGCCTGCTGGTCGGCCTGGCCGCGAGCGTGGCCATCGGCTTTGCCGTGGTGCTCTGGTCGCAGCAGCCCGATTACCGGCCGCTGTACGGCAGCCTGGCAGGCATGGACACCAAGCAGGTGATCGATACCCTGGCCTCGGCCGACATTCCCTACCGCGTGGAGCCCAACTCCGGCGCGCTGCTGGTCAAGGCCGACGACCTCTCCCGTGCGCGCCTGAAACTCGCCGCTGCCGGCGTGGCCCCCAGCGACGGCAACGTCGGCTTCGAGCTGCTCGACAAGGACCAGGGGCTGGGTACCAGCCAGTTCATGGAAGCCACCCGCTACCGCCGTGGCCTGGAAGGCGAGCTGGCACGTACCGTTTCGAGCTTGAACAATGTCAAGGCCGCCCGTGTGCACCTGGCGATTCCGAAAAGCTCGGTGTTCGTCCGTGACGAACGCAAGCCGAGCGCCTCGGTGCTGGTCGAGCTGTACCCGGGCCGCGCCCTGGAGGCCGGCCAGGTGATGGCCATCGTCAATCTGGTGGCGACCAGCGTGCCGGAATTGGACAAGTCCCAGGTGACCGTGGTCGACCAGAAGGGCAATCTGCTCTCCGACCAGCTGCAAGACACCGCCCTGACCATGGCCGGCAAGCAGTTCGACTACAGCCGACGCATGGAAGGCCTGCTGACCCAGCGCGTGCACAACATCCTGCAGCCGGTACTGGGCAACGACCGCTACAAGGCCGAGGTGTCGGCCGACGTCGACTTCAGCGCCGTCGAGTCCACCTCCGAGCAGTTCAACCCGGATCAACCGGCCCTGCGCAGCGAGCAGTCGGTCAACGAGCAGCGCGCCAGCAGCCAGGGCCCGCAGGGTGTGCCGGGCGCGTTGAGCAACCAGCCGCCGGCCGGCGCCTCCGCGCCCGAGAATGCCAAGGCCGCCGCGACCCCGGCCGGTGCCATCCAGCCTGGTCAGCCGCTGGTGGACGCCAACGGCCAGCAGATCATGGACCCGGCCACCGGCCAGCCAATGCTGGCGCCGTACCCGAGCGACAAGCGCCAGCAAAGCACCAAGAACTTCGAGCTGGACCGCTCCATCAGCCACACTCGCCAGCAGCAGGGTCGTCTGACCCGCCTGTCGGTGGCGGTGGTGGTGGACGACCAGGTCAAGCTGGACGCCACCAGCGGCGAAGCCACCCGCACCCCGTGGGGTGCCGAGGACCTGGCGCGCTTCACCCGCCTGGTGCAGGACGCGGTGGGCTTCGATGCCAGTCGCGGCGACAGCGTCACCGTGATCAACGTGCCCTTCGCCGCCGACCGTGGCGACGAGCTGGGCGACATTCCGTTCTACTCGCAGCCGTGGTTCTGGGACATCGTCAAGCAAGTGCTGGGCGTGCTGTTCATCCTGGTGCTGGTGTTCGGCGTGCTGCGTCCGGTGCTCAACAACATCACAGGTGGCGGCAAGCAGGCGGCCACGGACAGCGACATGGAACTGGGCGGCATGATCGGTCTGGATGGCGAACTGGCCAACGACCGCGTCAGCCTGGGTGGCCCGACAAGCATTCTGTTGCCAAGCCCCAGCGAGGGTTACGAGGCACAGCTCAACGCAATCAAGGGCCTGGTGGCCGAAGACCCGGGTCGCGTGGCCCAGGTCGTGAAAGAGTGGATCAACGCCGATGAGTGACAATCGAGCCATTACCGCCAAGCTGAGCCGCGTCGACAAGGCGGCCATTCTCCTGCTCTCGCTCGGCGAGACCGATGCCGCGCAGGTGCTGCGCCACATGGGGCCCAAGGAAGTGCAGCGGGTCGGTGTGGCCATGGCGCAGATGGGCAACGTGCATCGCGAGCAGGTCGAGCAGGTGATGAGCGAGTTCGTCGAGATCGTCGGCGACCAGACCAGCCTGGGCGTCGGCTCCGACGGCTACATCCGCAAGATGCTCAACCAGGCGTTGGGCGAGGACAAGGCCAACGGCCTGATCGACCGCATCCTGCTCGGTGGCAACACCAGCGGCCTGGACAGCCTCAAGTGGATGGAGCCGCGCGCGGTGGCCGACGTCATCCGCTACGAGCACCCGCAAATCCAGGCCATTGTGGTCGCCTACCTCGACCCCGACCAGGCCGGTGAGGTGCTGAGCAACTTCGACCACAAGGTGCGCCTGGACATCGTCTTGCGCGTGTCGTCGCTCAATACCGTGCAGCCGGCGGCGCTCAAGGAACTGAACCAGATCCTCGAAAAGCAGTTCTCGGGCAACTCCAACGCCGCGCGTACCACCCTGGGTGGCATCAAGCGCGCCGCCGACATCATGAACTTCCTCGACAGCTCGGTGGAAGGTGCGCTGATGGACGCGATCCGCGAGATCGACAGCGACCTGTCGGAGCAGATCGAAGACCTGATGTTCGTCTTCAACAACCTGGCCGATGTCGACGACCGCGGTATCCAGGCGCTGCTGCGCGAAGTGTCCTCGGACGTGCTGGTGGTGTCGCTCAAGGGCGCCGACGAACGGGTCAAGGACAAGATCTTCAAGAACATGTCCAAGCGTGCCTCCGAACTGCTGCGCGACGACCTGGAGGCCAAGGGGCCGGTGCGGGTCAGCGACGTGGAAACGGCGCAGAAGGAAATCCTCACCATCGCCCGCCGTATGGCCGAGGCCGGCGAGATCGTGCTTGGCGGCAAGGGCGCCGAGGAAATGATCTGATCTGCAGGGCGATACGGTCCCTTGTAGGAGCGGCCTTGTGTCGCGAAAGGGCAGCAAGGCTGTCCCGACAATTTTGCGGTGACATCGAGATCGTGGGGCTGCTGTGCAGCCCTTTCGCGACACAAGGCCGCTCCTACAGGGGCGCGTTGCTTGCAGATGGCTTTTGAGTACCTGAAAACATGTCCACCACCGAACACCCCAGCGACCTGATCCGCGCCCGCGACCTCGAGGGCGTCGACGTGTGGGCGTTGCCCAGCTTCGACCCGCAGCCGGAGCCTGAGCCAGAACCCGAGCCGGAAGTCATCGAGGAAGAAGTCGAAGAGGTGCCGCTGGAGGAAGTCCAGCCACTGACCCTCGAGGAGCTCGAGGCCATCCGCCAGGAGGCCTACAACGAAGGCTTCGCCACCGGTGAGCGGGAGGGCTTCCACAGCACCCAGCTGAAGGTGCGCCAGGAGGCGGAAGTGGCCCTGGCGGCCAAGCTGGCCAGCCTCGAGCAGGTCATGGGCCACTTGCTCGAGCCGATCGCCGAGCAAGACACCCAGATCGAAAAGGCGCTGGTGCAACTGGTGGCGGGCATGACCCGCCAGGTCATCGGCCGCGAGCTGCGTGGCGACTCCAGCCAGATCACCCATGTCCTGCGTGAAGCGCTGAAACTGTTGCCGATGGGTGCCGACAATATCCGCATCCACCTCAACCCTCAGGACTTCGAGCTGGCCAAGGCCCTGCGCGAGCGTCACGAGGAAAACTGGAAGCTGCTCGAGGACGAGGCGCTGCTGCCAGGGGGTTGTCGCATCGAAACCGCCCATAGCCGCATCGACGCGACCATGGAAACGCGGATCGACAAGGCCATCGCGCAATTGTTCGACCAATCCCATGACCAGGCGCTGCACCCGGCGGCGCCGGACATTTCGGTCGAGCTGGATGCCGACCAGGATCAAACCGATGCGCCTTGATCGCACCAGTTTCGGCAAGCGCCTGGAAGGTTACGCCGACGCGGTGAAGCTGCCCGAGCAGCCGATCGTCGAAGGTCGCCTGCTGCGCATGGTCGGCCTTACCCTCGAGGCCGAGGGCTTGCGCGCGGCGGTGGGCAGCCGCTGCCTGGTGATCAACGACGACAGCTACCACCCGGTGCAGGTCGAGGCCGAGGTGATGGGCTTTGCCGGCAGCAAGGTGTTCCTCATGCCGGTCGGCAGTATCGTCGGCCTGGCGCCGGGTGCGCGAGTGGTGCCGCTGGACGACAGCGGACGCCTGCCCATGGGCATGAGCATGCTTGGCCGGGTGCTCGATGGCGCCGGGCGTGCGCTGGACGGCAAGGGCGGCATGAAGGCCGAGGACTGGGTGCCGATGGACGGGCCGATCATCAACCCGCTCAACCGCGACCCGATCAGCCAGCCGCTGGACGTGGGCATTCGCAGCATCAACGGCCTGCTCACCGTTGGCCGTGGCCAGCGCCTGGGCCTGTTCGCCGGTACCGGTGTCGGTAAGTCGGTGCTGCTGGGCATGATGACCCGCTTTACCGAGGCCGAGATCATCGTGGTTGGGCTGATCGGTGAGCGGGGTCGCGAGGTCAAGGAGTTCATCGAGCACATCCTTGGCGAGGAGGGGCTCAAGCGTTCGGTGGTGGTGGCTTCGCCCGCCGACGACGCGCCGCTGATGCGCTTGCGCGCGGCCATGTATTGCACGCGTATCGCCGAGTATTTCCGCGACAAGGGCAAGAATGTCCTGTTGCTGATGGATTCGCTGACACGTTTCGCCCAGGCCCAGCGCGAGATCGCCCTGGCCATCGGCGAGCCGCCGGCCACCCGTGGTTACCCGCCTTCGGTGTTCGCCAAGCTGCCCAAGCTGGTGGAGCGTGCCGGCAACGGCGAGCCCGGCGGTGGTTCGATCACGGCCTTCTATACGGTGCTGTCCGAAGGCGACGACCAGCAGGACCCGATCGCCGACTCGGCGCGGGGTGTGCTCGATGGTCACTTCGTGCTGTCTCGGCGCCTGGCCGAGGAGGGGCATTACCCCGCCATCGACATCGAGGCCTCGATCAGCCGGGTCATGCCCCAGGTGGTCGATCCGGACCATCTGCGCCAGGCGCAGAAGTTCAAGCAGTTGTGGTCGCGCCTGTCGCAGAGCCGTGACCTGATCAGCGTCGGTGCCTATGTGGCCGGTGGCGATCCGGAAACCGACCTGGCCATCGCCCTGCAGCCCAAGCTGGTGGACTTCCTGCGCCAGCGCCTGGACGAAAACGTCGGCATGGCGCAGAGCCGTGCAGAGCTGGCCGCGGTGTTCGCGCCGCCGGCGGGTTGATAGGCCATGGCCCAGCCCAGCCGAGCCGCGCGCCTGGCGCCGGTGGTGGAGATGGCCGAGGAGGCTGAGCGCAAGGCTGCCCAGCGCCTGGGGCACTTCCAGAAGCTGCTCGGTGACGCCCAGGCCAAGCTGGCCGAGCTTGAGAGTTTTCGCGAGGCCTACCAGCAGCAGTGGATCAACCGTGGCTCGCAAGGGGTCGACGGTAACTGGCTGGTCAACTACCAGCGCTTCCTCGGACAGCTGGAAACAGCGATGACCCAGCAGCGTCAAAGCATGGCCTGGCATCAGACCAACCTCAATAACGCGCGCAATACCTGGCAGCAGACCTATGCCCGGGTCGAAGGGCTGCGCAAGCTGGTGCAGCGGTACATGGACGAAGCGCGCCGGGCCGAGGACAAGCGCGAACAGAAATTGCTCGATGAGCTGTCCCAGCGCCTGCCCCGGCAAAATCCCCACTGAGCCGGCCGCGCGTTGCGCTGGATGGCACCGGCTGTGCCGGTGTTCGCGGCTAAAGCCGCTCCTGCAGGGGCTGTATGGCTTTCAGGCTTGGCCGGTACAGGCCGGCCAAGGCGATTGCGCCCACAGGGCAAGCTTGCAGCCCCGGGTGCGCACTGCTAAACCTTCAGGAGTCGCATTCGCCATCATCGAAGGAATCGCTGGCATGGCAGTCGAAGCTGATTTTTCACAGGAAGGGAAAAAGCTGACGATCAAGGTCAAGGGTCGTTTCGATTTCGGCAAGCATCAGGAGTTTCGCGAGGCCTACGAGCGCCAGCGGCCCAAGCCGGACTCGGTGGTGGTCGACCTGAAGGAGGCCACTTACCTCGACAGCTCGGCGCTGGGCATGTTGCTGCTGTTGCGCGACCATGTCGGCGGCGATGAGGCAGATATTCGCGTGGTCCACGCCAGCCCGGATGTGCGCAAGATCCTGGCTATTTCCAACTTCGAAAAGCTGTTCGACATCAGTTGAGTGTGGTCATGCCGACCGCGCAGGCGTTGACCGTGCTGGTGGCCGAAGACGGCGCCGCCGATCGCCTGTTGCTGGCGCAGATCGTCCGGCGCCAGGGCCACGAGGTGCTCACCGCGGAAAACGGCGAGCAGGCGGTTGCGCTGTTTGCCCGGCACCGTCCGCAACTGGTGTTGCTGGATGCCCTGATGCCGGTGATGGACGGTTTTGAGGCGGCGCGGCAGATCAAGGCGCTGGCCGGCGAGGCGCTGGTGCCGATTATCTTTCTCACCTCGCTCAACGAGGAGCAGGCGCTGGTGCGTTGTCTCGAGGCCGGGGGCGACGATTTCATGGCCAAGCCCTACAGTGCGGTGATCCTCGGCGCCAAGATCCGCGCCATGGACCGCTTGCGCCGGCTGCAGGCCACGGTGCTCGAGCAGCGCGACCAGATTACCCGGCACCACCATCATCTGCTCAACGAGCAGCGGGTGGCCAAGGCGGTGTTCGACAAGGTTGCCCATGCCGGTTGCCTGAATGCCTCGAACATCCGCTACCTGCAATCGCCCTATGCGCTGTTCAATGGCGACCTGCTGCTGGCTGCGTTCACGCCGTCTGGCGACATGCATGTGCTGCTCGGCGACTTCACCGGCCACGGCCTGCCCGCCGCGGTGGGCGCCATGCCGCTGGCCGAGGTGTTCTATGGCATGACCGCCAAGGGCTACGGCCTGGTCGAGACATTGCGCGAGATGAACGCCAAGCTCAAGCGCATCCTGCCCGTGGACATGTTCTGTTGCGCGCTGTTGCTCAACCTGAGCTTCCAGCGCGCCACGGTCGAGGTATGGAATGGCGGGATGCCCGATGGCTACCGCTTGTCCGCTGCGGGCGAGGTGCTGGCGGTGTTGCCATCGCGGCATCTGCCGCTGGGTATCCTGAGTGCCGAGCAGTTCGACGACAGCACCGAGGTCATGCCGCTGGCGGCTGGCGAGCGGCTGTTCCTGTTGTCCGATGGCGTGGTCGATAGCGCTGATGCCCAAGAGCGCCTGTTCGGCGTGCAGCGCTTGCGTGAGGTGTTGGCGAGCAATCGCCAGCCGGCCTGCCTGTTCGACGAGGTCATGCAGGCGCTGGCGCGTTTCGGCGGGCAGACGCGCGATGACATCAGCCTGTGCGACATCCGCATGCTCGGGCCTGGGCAGGTGGCTGCACCGGCGGTGGTCTACTCCGACAGCGGGCGCTCCAGCCCGCTGGACTGGTCGCTGCGTTTCGAGTTGCGCGGGGAAAGCCTGCGGCGTTTCAACCCCGTGCCTTACCTGGTGCAACTGCTGCAGGAGATCCATGGCCTGCGGCCCAGCAGCGGTCGCCTGCACAGTGTGCTCAGCGAGTTGTACTCCAATGCCCTGGAGCACGGTGTGCTTGGGCTGAATTCACGGCTCAAGCAAGACGCCCAGGGGTTCGCGGAGTACTATCGTCAGCGTGCCGAGCGCTTGGCGGGGCAGGTCGGGGGCTTTGTCTGCATTGGCCTGCGGGTGGAACCGCAAGGAGCTGGCGGGCGTCTGATGATTGAAGTTCGCGACAGTGGCGAGGGCTTCGATGTCGCACAGGTGCTGGCCGATGGCCCGGCCGCGCAGGGCTTCAGTGGTCGTGGGCTGAGCCTGGTGCGAAGCCTGGGGTTGCGTGCCCGCTGGCTGGAGGGTGGGCGGGTGGCGCAGGTGGATTTCGAATGGTGAGCGACATGGGTTGGGAAGGTGCCGGCCCTGGCGCAATCAGGCTTGATCAGGGAGTGAGCAAGTGGACATGCATATTGATCACAAGGTGCTGAATGACCTGCGAGAGGTCATGGAAGATGGCTACCTGCAGTTGCTGGAAACCTTTTTGGAGGATTCCGAGCGGCGCCTGAGCCAGCTGCATGAGGCCAAGGATGCTGGCGAGCTCGGGATGGCGGCGCACAGCTTCAAAGGCAGCAGCAGCAACATGGGCGCCATGGGATTGGCGTCTCTGTGCCAGCAGCTCGAGGAGCGTGTGCGGCAACAGCCACTGTATGGCATCGAAGACCTGATCAATCGCATCGATCAGGAATACCTCGAAGTCCAGCGGTTCTACCGAGGTGAGCGGCAACGAATTTCCGCGCCGTAGCGCAAACTTGGCGCGAGTCTTGCTTTTCCTGCCCCAGATATGATTTTTCAGTTTCTGGCGCGGAGACCTTTCAATGCCTGTCGCACCCAATCCATTGTTGCAAGCCGGCCTGTTGAGCAAGGCTCCGCGTTCGCCTGTCGGCACGGCGGACAAGCCGCAGCAGGCGGCGCCCGAGCAGGGGGGCGGCTTCGACAAGGTCATGGCCAATCAGGGGCGTGACAGTGTGCCGGCGCGTGACGACAAGGTGGCGCCTGGCAAGGGTCGTGACGCGGCGGAGCCTGCCGCCGGCGGCAAGGCGGGCGGCAGCAGTGCGCCGACGGTTGCCGATGACGGCAAGCGCTTGCCATCGACTATCAGGCCGCTGCCCGCCAGCGACAGCGATGACAGCAGCGACAGCGAAGCGACCGCGCCGCTCGACGCCAGCCTGGTGGCCGGGCAGGTAACCGATGCCCAGCCGGGCGCGCAGTTGCTCCAGGCCCAGGCCGAGGCGGTGGCGCCGGTATTGCAGGCGGCGGTGCAGCCGCCATTGCAGCCGGCGCCTGCGCCGGTACCGGCGACGCTCGGCGCGGTGGACGAGGCGACCAAGGCCGCATTCGACCCTGAAGCCGACCCGTTGGCCGACATGCCGACCCTGCGCCTGGCGCTCGAGCAGGACGCCCAGGCCAAGGGCACGACTTCGGCCCATGCGGTAAGCCCACGCAGTGACACCAGTCAGCAACCCGCCGACCCCGCCAGCGTTGCCGTCAATACCTTGGCGAATCTTGCCGGCAAGGGCGAGCCAGAGGCGGGGCATGCCGAGCACGGCGACAAGGCTTTCGCCGGCCTGCTCGACGACGGTCTCAAGGATATCAAGGGCGCCAGCAGCGATACGCGGGTCGATGACTTCGCCAATCGCCTGGCCAACCTGACCCAGGCGGTGACCGCGAAGGTCGCCAATGCCGTGCCTGCGACCCCGAGCCCGCTGCAGCAGCCGTTGGCGATGAACCAGGGGGCCTGGACCGAGGGTCTGGTCAACCGGGTGATGTACCTGTCTAGCCAGAACCTCAAGTCGGCGGATATCCAGCTTGAGCCTGCTGAATTGGGGCGCCTGGACATTCGCGTCAATGTCGCGGCGGACCAGTCGACACAGATTCACTTCGTCAGCGGTCATGCCGGTGTGCGTGATGCGCTCGACAGCCAGGTGCATCGCCTGCGCGAGTTGTTCACCCAGCAGGGTCTGGCCCAGCCGGATGTCAGCGTCGCCGACCAGTCTCGCGGCCAGCAGCAACAGCAGGCGCAGCAGGGTGGTTCGAGCAGCCTGTCGGGCGTCGCCGCACGCCGTGCCGAGGCGGGCGCCGAGGGCGGCGAGCAGGCCGATGCCGCGCGCCCGGTGGAGCAGCAGATGGTGGTGGGTGACAGCGCGGTCGACTACTACGCCTGAGCCGGCGTCCAGGCGGGATGCAGCATTGTAGGAGCCGGCTTGCCGTCCATCGCGGCGCTTGCTTCGCCAGCAAGGCTGGCTCCTACAGGGTTCAGGTGGGTCGCGGCATCGTAGGAGCCGGCTTGCCGGCGAACACCGGCACAGCCGGTGCCATCCATCGCGATGGGCTGGCGAACACAATCTGCGCAACTGACAAATCTGGCATAACACTTGCTCAAGCCACGTCATCCTTCTTTGAAACCGCGATGGACGACGGATTATTGGCATGGCGAAGAGCGACGCAGTGAAAGACCCCGCCACTAAAGGCAAACTCAAGCTGATCCTGCTGCTGGTGCTGGCCCTGCTCCTGGCGGTCGGCCTGTCCGTGGGCGCAACCTGGTTCTTCATGCACAAGAGCGAGTCGGCGCCCGCGGCGGATGCGGCCCAGAGCAACGTCAAGGCAGCGGCGATCTACGAGCCCCTGGCGCCGGCTTTCGTGGTCAACTTCAACCAGAATGGCCGTCAGCGCTACATGCAGGTGAGCATCACCATGCAGGGGCGCAGCCAGGCTGACCTTGAAGCGCTGAAAGTGCACATGCCGGTGATCCGCAACAACCTGGTGATGATGTTCTCCGGCCAGGGCTTCGATACTCTCGCCAGCAGCCCGGTCGGCCAGGAGATGCTGCGCCAGAAAGCCACCGCGGTGGTGCAGGAAGTGGCGCAGAAAGAAGTCGGCAGGCCGGTCGTCGACCAGCTGCTGTTCACCAATTTCGTATTGCAGTAGGAGCACATAGATGGCCGTGCAGGACCTGCTGTCCCAGGATGAGATCGATGCCCTGTTGCATGGGGTGGACGATGGGCTGGTACAAACCGAAAGTGCCGCCGAACCCGGCAGCATCAAGAGCTACGACCTGACCAGTCAGGACCGTATCGTCCGGGGGCGCATGCCGACCCTGGAAATGATCAACGAGCGTTTCGCCCGTTATACGCGCATCAGCATGTTCAACCTGCTGCGGCGCTCCGCCGACGTGGCGGTGGGCGGCGTGCAGGTGATGAAGTTCGGTGAGTACGTGCACTCGCTGTACGTGCCGACCAGCCTGAACCTGGTCAAGATCAAGCCGCTGCGCGGCACGTCGCTGTTCATTCTCGACGCCAAGCTGGTGTTCAAGCTGGTGGACAACTTCTTCGGCGGCGACGGGCGGCATGCCAAGATCGAGGGCCGTGAGTTCACCCCGACCGAGCTGCGCGTGGTGCGGATGGTCCTGGACCAGTGCTTCGTCGACCTCAAGGAAGCCTGGCAGGCGATCATGCCGGTCAACTTCGAGTACATCAACTCCGAGGTCAACCCGGCCATGGCCAACATCGTCGGCCCCAGCGAGGCGGTGGTGGTTTCGACCTTCCATATCGAGCTGGACGGCGGCGGCGGCGACCTGCACGTGACCATGCCCTACTCGATGATCGAGCCGGTGCGCGAAATGCTCGATGCCGGCTTCCAGTCCGACCTGGACGACCAGGACGAGCGTTGGGTCAAGGCCCTGCGCGAGGACGTGCTGGACGTCAATGTGCCGGTCTCGGCCACGGTTGCCCGGCGCCAGCTCAAGCTGCGCGACATCCTGCACATGCAGCCGGGCGACGTGATCCCGGTGGAGCTCCCCGAGCACCTGGTGCTGCGCGCCAACGGGGTGCCGTCGTTCAAGGCGCGGCTGGGTTCGCACAAGGGCACCCTGTCGCTGCAGATCATCGACCCGATCGAACGCCGCTGACGGCGTGCCGGTCGCTCTAACGTATTGAATGCCTGTCGAGGAAATCATGGCTAACGAAAACGAGATCACTTCTCCCGAGGAACAGGCCCTGGCCGATGAGTGGGCCGCGGCCCTGGAAGAGACCGGCGATGCCGGTCAGTCCGACATCGACGCGCTGCTGGCTGCCGACGCCTCGGGTACCGGCCGCCTGCCGATGGAAGAGTTCGCCAGCTCGCCCAAGCCCAACGAGAACGTCAGCCTCGAAGGCCCGAACCTGGACGTGATCCTGGACATCCCGGTGAGCATCTCCATGGAAGTGGGCAGCACCGAGATCAGCATCCGCAACCTGCTGCAGCTCAACCAGGGTTCGGTGATCGAGCTCGATCGCCTGGCTGGCGAGCCGCTGGACGTGCTGGTCAACGGCACCTTGATCGCCCACGGCGAAGTGGTAGTGGTCAACGAGAAGTTCGGCATTCGCCTGACCGACGTGATCAGCCCCAGCGAACGTATCAAGAAGCTGCGCTGAGTGAAGGGCATGGTGCGGGCCGTCACGGCCCTGGGCGCATTGCTGGCGAGCGAGGCGGCGATGGCCGCCGAGGTGGCCGCGGTGCCGGCTGCGGCGCCCGCGCCCGGCGGGCTGGGCGGGCAACTGGCGCAGATGGTCTTCGGCCTGTTGCTGGTGGTCGGCCTGATCTTCTTCCTGGCCTGGCTGCTGCGGCGCATGCAGGGCTCGGTGCAGCGAGGCGCCCAGGTGATCGAGATCGTCGGCAGCCGCGCCATCGGCCCGCGTGATCGCTTGCTGCTGGTACAGGTGGGCAAGGAACAGATCCTCATCGGCCACACCCCAGGCAGTATCGAGGCCTTGCATGTGCTGGCCGAGCCTGTCGAAGTGCCCGCCGGCACCCGCCAGGCCGCGCCGGAATTCGCCCAGCGGCTGCTCGAGCTGATGGGCAAGGACCAGAAGGACAAGAAGTGATGAGCGGCGCACTGCGCGTGTTGTTGACCCTGGCGCTGCTGCTGGCTGCGCCGTTGGCCCTGGCCGCCGACCCGCTGTCGATTCCGGCCATCACCTTGTCCAATGGCGCGGACGGGCAGCAGGAGTATTCGGTCAGCCTGCAGATCCTGCTGATCATGACGGCGCTGAGCTTCATTCCGGCGTTCGTCATCCTGATGACCAGCTTCACCCGCATCATCATCGTCTTCTCCATCTTGCGTCAGGCCCTGGGCCTGCAGCAGACGCCGTCGAACCAGGTGCTCACCGGCATGGCGCTGTTCCTCACCATGTTCATCATGGCGCCGGTGTTCGAGCGGGTGAACAAGGATGCGCTGCAGCCATACCTGGCCGAGCAGATGACCGCCCAGCAGGCCATCGACAAGGCCCAGGGGCCGCTGAAGGAGTTCATGCTGACGCAGACCCGGCAAAGCGACCTGGACATGTTCATGCGCCTGTCCAAGCGCACCGACATCGCCGGACCCGAGCAGGTGCCGCTGACCATCCTGGTGCCGGCGTTCGTCACCTCGGAGCTAAAGACCGCGTTCCAGATCGGTTTCATGATCTTCATCCCGTTCCTGATCATCGACATGGTGGTCGCCAGCGTGCTGATGGCCATGGGTATGATGATGCTGTCGCCGTTGATCATCTCGTTGCCGTTCAAGATCATGTTGTTCGTCCTGGTCGATGGCTGGGCGCTGATCATGGGTACCCTGGCCGGCAGTTTCGGCGGTGTCTGACGCCGTCAAGGAGAGCTTCGCATGACACCTGAAGTTGCCGTCGACCTGTTCCGCGACGCCTTGTGGCTGACCACCCTGATGGTGGCCGTGCTGGTGGTGCCGAGCCTGCTGATCGGCCTGGTGGTGGCGATGTTCCAGGCGGCCACGCAGATCAACGAACAGACCTTGAGCTTCCTGCCGCGCCTGCTGGTAATGCTGATCACCCTGATCGTCGCCGGGCCCTGGCTGGTGCAGAAGTTCATGGAGTACTTCATCGGCCTGTACACCAGCATTCCGCAGCTGATCGGTTGATGCCGCCATGCTGGAGCTGACCGACACGCAGATCGGCACCTGGGTCGCCACCTTCATCCTGCCGCTGTTCCGGGTGATGGCGGTGTTGATGACCATGCCGATCTTCGGCACCAAGATGCTGCCGGCGCGGGTGCGCCTGTATGCCGCCGTGGCGATCACCGTGGTGATCGTGCCTGGCTTGCCGCCGTTGCCTGAAGTCGACCCGCTGAGCCTGCGTGGCATGTTGCTGTGCGCCGAGCAGATCATCGTCGGCGCGCTGTTCGGTTTTTCCCTCCAGTTGCTGTTCCAGGCTTTCGTCATCGCCGGTCAGATCATTGCCGTGCAGATGGGCATGGCGTTCGCCTCCATGGTCGACCCGGCCAACGGTGTCAACGTCACGGTGATAAGCCAGTTCATGACCATGTTGGTCAGCGTGCTGTTTTTGCTGATGAACGGTCACCTGGTGGTGTTCGAGGTACTGACCGAGAGCTTCACCACCTTGCCGGTGGGCAATGCCCTGGTGGTCGGTCATTTCTGGGAAATGGCCGGGCGCCTGAGCTGGGTGCTGGGGGCGGCGTTGCTGCTGATTTTGCCGGCCATCGCCGCGCTGCTGGTGGTCAACATCGCCTTCGGCGTGATGACCCGGGCCGCGCCGCAGTTGAACATTTTCTCCATCGGCTTCCCGCTGACCCTGGTGCTGGGCATGGGCATCTTCTGGGTCGGCCTGGCCGATATCCTTTCCCACTACCAGGCACTGGCCAGCGAAGCGCTGCAGTGGCTGCGTGAACTGGCACGGGCGCGCTGAGCATGGCAGAAAGCGAGAGCGGTCAGGACAAGACAGAGGAACCCACCGAGAAGCGCAAGCGTGACTCGCGCGAGAAAGGTGAAATTGCCCGCTCCAAGGAGCTCAATACCGTTGCGGTGACCTTGGCGGGGGCGGGTGGGCTTTTGGCCTTCGGCGGCTACCTGGCAGAGACGCTGATGACGCTGATGCGCATGAATTTCAGCCTGACCCGCGAGGTGATCGTCGATGAGCGGAGCATGGCGGCGTTCCTGCTGGCCTCGGGCAAGATGGCGATCTGGTCGGTGCAGCCGATCCTGATCCTGTTGTTCGTCATTTCCTTCGTCGCGCCCATTGCCCTGGGCGGATTTTTGTTCTCCGGGAGCCTGCTGCAGCCGAAGTTCAGCCGCATGAACCCGCTGTCGGGGATCAAGCGCATGTTCTCGATGAATGCGCTGACCGAGCTGCTCAAGGCGGTGGCCAAGTTCATCATGATCCTGATGGTGGCGTTGCTGGTGCTGGCCAGCGACCGCCAGGCGTTGTTGGCGATCGCCAACGAGCCCATGGAGCAGGCGATCATCCATGCGGTCCAGGTGGTGGGCTGGAGTGCCTTGTGGATGGCGGCTGGGCTGTTGCTGATCGCGGCGATCGATGTGCCGTACCAGCTGTTCCAGACGAACAAGAAAATGAAGATGACCAAGCAGGAAGTGAAGGACGAGTACAAGGACAGCGAGGGCAAGCCTGAGGTCAAGCAGCGGATCCGGCAGTTGCAGCGGGAGATGTCGCAGCGGCGGATGATGGCGGCGGTGCCGGAGGCCGACGTGATCATCACCAACCCGACCCACTATGCGGTGGCCTTGCAGTACGACCCCGAGAAGGGCGGCTCGGCGCCGTTGCTGCTGGCCAAGGGCACGGATTTCATGGCCTTGAAGATTCGCGAGATCGGGGTGGAGCACAAGGTGCAGATCCTTGAGTCGCCGGCCCTGGCGCGGGCGATCTACTATTCCACCGAGCTTGAGCAGGAGATTCCGGCGGGGCTTTACCTGGCGGTGGCGCAGGTGTTGGCCTATGTGTTCCAGATTCGGCAGTATCGGGCGGGGAGGGGTAAGGCGCCTGATCCGTTGAACAAGGATTTGCCGATTCCTGAGGATTTGCGGCGGGATAGTTGAGTTTGTTGTTTTGTTTTTTGTTGTTTGTTGTTTGTTGTTTGTTGTTTGTTGTTTGTTTTGCGGGTTGTATGCGCATTCATTTTCTATATCGACGCTCAGTCACCTTTTCGCCCTTACGGCGAGTCACTTTTTGTCAAACGCGACAAAAAGTAACCAAAAAACGCTGCGGGTATGACTCACCCACATGGGTTACAAATCAGTTCACGCACATAGGTAACAGTCTTTAACTGGCAGGGTCGGTTTTTGA